>JAZKGN010000046.1:0-10065 GCA_040385945.1 Bacteroidota bacterium | reverse complement strand
GGATAGAATACAACTATCACGGTTTTCCATTAATCGCTTCTATTACAAAATTATCGCAATTACAAGCTGACATAAAAACTACAGAAAGCGATATTATCGCTGGTATGTTCCAAACAAGTTTGATTTCTGCAGCATCTTTAACAAAATACCAACCAATTGTTGTTCCTGAAAAATCAGCTTTCTTCCAAGGAGAAGCAGTTAAAGGAAAAATTATCTTAGGTAAATTTGATCCAGATTTAGTTGCAAAATCAGTTATCGTTAACGGACAATCTGTAAAAGCTACTGCTGGTCAAGCCGATTTCTCTTTCGGTGCTGGTGCAGTAGGTGAGCATGAAATTACTGGAACTTTCAACTTTGATGAAGGTGGAAAAGTAGTAAGCTTACCAATCAAAGGAAACTACGTTGTAGTTCCTAAACCAAACTCAGCAAATATTTCTGCAGATAAAATGAATGTGGTATACAGAGGTTTACCTAACCCAATGACCATTTCATTTGCAGGTATCTCTGATGATAAAGTAAAAGCTTCTGGAGCTGGATTATCAAAAGCTACAGGTAACGGAAAATACAATTTGAATCCTGGTTCAGGAACTGAAGTTACAGTTAGCGTTCAAGGTACATTACCTAATAAGCAAGTTGTTTCAGATAAAAAAGTATTCAGAATTAAAAACATTCCTGCTCCACTTGGTGCAATTGGAGGAACTACAGGTGTGCAAAAAGGAGCGAAATCTCGTTTAGAAGTGTCTACTATTGGTGCAATACTACCAGACTTTTTATATGATTTAGATTTCCAAGTAGTGCAGTTTGCATTAAAAGTTCCAGGTCAAGCAGCAATCGTTGTTAATGGAAATAAAGTAGATGGAAGATGTAAAGCTGCCTTAGCTAAAGCTAGAGCAGGTGATCAAATTACCATTTCAGATATTAAAACTAAAGTTATAGGAACTGGAATTGCAACTAAAACAGCTGCAATAGCAATTTTCGAAATACAATAATAATTTAAGTTAGTCGTTATTAACCTACTTAGATAACTTAGAATTTACATTATAAAATAAGCATATGAAATTGAAAAACTTTTTATTAGTTGTTTTGGGAGTTGCAGGAAGTTATACTTCATTGGCACAATCAAATCTATTGAATGCTAAAACACCAGACGAAATTGGTAAGAAAACGGCAGCTCAATTAGAGTCTGACAACGACAAACCACTTCCTTATGGCTACGTTCATGACAGAGATGTTTTGATGGGAAAAACAGTTTGGGAATTAATCGATCTTGATGAAAGAATCAATTTCCCTATGTACTATCCTGTTGATACGGCATTTGTTGGAAAAGAAAGAAGATCTTTATTTCAAGTGCTTTTTAACGGTGTAAAATCGGGTAAAATTACTGAAGTATACGGTGATGATTATTTCAATTCAAAGAAAACGGTAGCTGATATTGAGTCTGTATTTAAGTATAAAGACACAACTCAAGCGGGTATTGATGAGTTTAATAACTATTACGACGATTATAAATCAGGCGCAAAAGTATTAGCTCCTGAGTTTATAAATGAAACTATCTTAAGTGCAGCCGATGTTTCGGGTTATAGAATTAAAGGGTTCTGGTATTTTGACAAACGTCAAAGTGAATTGAAATACAGATTACTTGCTATTTGTCCTATTGCTACTGAAGCTAGAGGTAAAGCTAAAGGAGAGGTTGATCCAATTGAATTGTTTTGGGTATATTTCCCATCAATTCGTGATGTACTTCATGAAGCCAAAGCATTTAATGATAAGAACTCAGCGATGCCAATTACTTTCGATCACCTCTTAAATTCACGACGTTTTAACGGTGTGATATACAAAGAAGAAAATGTATACGGAGATAGAGAAATCGACAATTACATGAAAGACAATGCACAATTGCAATTATTAGAATCGGAACGCGTAAAAGAGAAGATTCGTAATTTTGAGCAAGACATGTGGAACTACTAAAAGTAGCTTCCTTAAAAATAAAAAAACTCTTACCTTTGGTAGGAGTTTTTTATTTAATAGCAAATCCTAAAAGTAAATGTTAGATTATATTATCATTGGTGGTGGCCTTGCCGGAATTGCTTTTGCCGAAACAGCTTTGGAAAATAAAAAATCCATTCTAGTCATCAACAACACCTCTCAAAATTCTTCTAAAGTAGCAGCGGGTTTATACAATCCAGTAATTTTAAAACGCTTTACTGAAGTCTGGCAAGCGAAAGAGCAAATCGAATTGTTGCATACTTTCTATTCCAAATTGGAAAGTAAACTGCAAGTCAAGTTAGATTATCAATTACCGCTTTTACGAAAGTTTTATTCTATCGAAGAGCAAAACAATTGGTTTACCGCTTCCGATAAACCCAATCTTTCCGATTTTCTTTCACCAACTTTGATAACCAAAAAGTACAATGCTATTGCCTCTCCTTTAGGTTATGGTGAAGTCTTGTATTCGGGTTTTGTAGATACTTCATTGTTGTTGACATCGTATCATGACTATTTACTAGATATCAATTCCTATACAGAAACGACTTTTGAATACAATCAATTGCAATTTCAAAAAGATTACATTCAATACAAAGACTTTAAAGCAAAGCACATTGTCTTCGCAGAAGGCTACGGAATGCTTTTAAATCCGTTTTTTTCTGCTTTACCGCTTGATGGTGCTAAAGGCGAATTATTGCTTATAAAAGCGCCAAATTTAAATTTAGATGTCATTATTAAAACAGGTATTTTTATAATGCCACTTGGAAATGACATATACAAAGTAGGTGCAACGTACAATTGGGAAGATAAAACCAATGCACCAACAAAAGCAGCAAAAGAAGAATTGCTCACCGACTTAAAAGAACTTATTCATTGTGATTTTGAAGTTATCGATCATTTGGCAGGAATTCGTCCCACTGTAAAAGACAGAAGACCAATGCTAGGAACGCATCCCATTTATAAAAACCTACATTTATTAAACGGTCTCGGAACACGTGGTGTCATGTTAGCGCCAGCTATGGCTAAAATGCTTTACGAGAATATCGAGTTTGGAACCGAGCTAAATGCCTACGTTGATATCCAACGATTTAAGAATTTCGCTTCCAGTTTTCATCAAAATGAATAAACATATTGATGTAAATGTTTCTCGATAATCGAGCAATGACTGGCATCAAAGCAATGATTCCAACAATCAAAGCAACCATTGCTGTTTTAGCGGAAGTCTGAAAAAGATAATACGCAATCACAAAAAAGGCAACGCCAAACGCAATCGAAACACCATAACTGACATACATTGCCCCATAAAAAAACGAAGGCTCTATTTCATATCTCGTATGACAATGACTACATTCCTTGTTCATTTTGTACAATGTCTTCAATAAATAAGGATTTTTCACCACATACATACTTTCTTCTTGACATTTAGGACAACTTCCTGTTAAAATACTATTTAATGTGCTTCCTTTTTTTAACATTTGCAAAAAAATTGATTTATCATTAATTTGATGTTGCAAATTTACAACAATACTACTTGTTTAAAGAGTTCTAAAACTTTAAACTTGAAACAATATTTTAACAATGCTTAATATACACAACTTGTCGGTTTCCTTTGGAGGAACGTATTTATTCGAAGAAGTAACGTTCAGAATGGGAGCTGGCGACAGAGTCGGACTAGTAGGAAAAAACGGAGCTGGAAAATCAACCATGCTTAAAATTTTAGCTGGCGATATCAAACCCGACTCAGGAAGTATGGCTACAGAAAAGGAAGTCCGTATCGGATTTCTTTGTCAAGATATCGATTTTGAACAAGGACGAACTGTTCTTGAAGAAGCCTACGAAGCCTTTACCGATATTAAAATAGTCGAAAACAAATTGGCTGAAATCAATCACCAATTAGTGACTCGAACCGATTACGAAAGTGAAGCCTACTCGCAAATCATTGAAGATTTATCCGATTATACACACCGTTTCGAATTGCTTGGCGGTTATAATTATGTTGGCGATACCGAAAAAATCTTGTTGGGATTAGGATTCAAACGCGAAGTATTTAATAATCTTACAGAAACCTTTTCAGGTGGATGGCGTATGCGTATCGAATTGGCAAAATTGTTATTGCAAGCCAACGACATTTTATTACTCGATGAGCCAACCAATCACCTCGATATCGAAAGTATCATTTGGTTGGAAAGCTTTTTACGAAATTATCCAGGCGTTGTCGTTATCGTTTCGCACGATAAAATGTTTTTGGATAATGTGACCAACAGAACCATCGAAATTTCTCTCGGGAAAGCCTACGATTTCAACAAACCGTATTCGCAATATTTAGAATTGCGTCACGAAATACGTGAAAAGCAATTGGCAACGCAAAAAAATCAAGCCAAAAAAATTGAAGAAACCGAGAAGTTAATCGAAAAATTCCGAGCCAAAGCGTCCAAAGCTTCTATGGCGCAATCGCTTATAAAAAAATTAGATAAAGTTGAACGTATAGAAGTCGATGAAGATGATAATTCGGTCATGAACATTTCGTTTCCAGTTTCAAAAGTACCTGGAAAAGTGGTTATCGAAGCCGATCATGTTACCAAAGCTTACGGAAGTAATACCGTTTTAAAAGACATTTCGTTACTAGTAGAACGCGGAAGTAAAATTGCTTTCGTTGGTCAAAATGGACAAGGAAAATCGACTTTCATCAAAGCCATTGTAAACGAATTTGAATACCAAGGCGATATCAAACTCGGACACAACGTACAAGTGGGTTATTTTGCTCAAAATCAAGCCGAATATTTGGATGGTGAAATTACGCTCCTTCGCACGATGGAAGACGCAGCAACCGACACCAATCGCTCTAAAGTGCGCGATATGTTGGGTTCGTTTCTTTTCCGTGGTGACGATGTTGAAAAGAAAGTCAAAGTGCTTTCCGGAGGCGAGCGAAATCGTTTGGCATTATGTAAATTATTGTTGCAGCCCATAAATGTTTTGGTGATGGATGAGCCTACGAATCACCTCGATATCAAATCGAAAAACGTATTAAAAGCCGCACTTCAAAAATATGAAGGAACGCTACTTTTGGTTTCTCACGACAGGGATTTTTTACAAGGAATGTCAAACATCGTGTACGAATTCAAAGATCAAAAAATTAAGGAATATTTGGGAGATATTAATTACTTCTTAGAGCAACGTAACCTCGAAAACATGCGTGAAGTAGAGAAAAAAGACATTGCTAAAAAAGAAATTCCAGCAACCAATTCCAAAGTTTCTTACGAAGACCAAAAGAAAAGCAAATCACTTCAAAACCGTTTGAGTAAAGTTGAAAGTCAAATCAAACAACTCGAAATCGACATTCAAAACGATGACAAAGCATTGGCTTCCAATTACAACAAGCACTTAGAAGACGCTTCTTTTTTCATGGCATACAACAAGAAAAAAGCCGAATTGGATAAGTTGTTAGAAGAATGGGAAGTGGTGCAAGGCGAGATTGATAGTTTGTAGCTATTCCTTAAACGGATTTCGTACTTTCCAATCCGTCTCAGGCTCTACATAACGAAATATTTTGGAGATGTTTTTGTTCAAGAAAGAATTACTATGTTCTATAACGCCGAACATTTGTATTGGTTTAGCACCCACCGAACTTTTAATTTCGAGCGCCGTTCTGGCAAAAATAATTTTCTTAAATCCTTTATTTATAGAATACGCCAACATGTCGTAGAGCATGTTGAGATACAGCATTTTTTCTTTTTGAATTTCATCATCATAACCCAGAAAATACGTGTCCATATGTTCTCCATTTTTGATTAACGTATTAAAACCAATCAGTTTGTCCTCAATAAAATACCCATAAAAAAGAAACTTGTCTTTCAGGATTTCCTTAAAAACACGAAAATGATTTTTCGCTAAAAAGAACGTGTTGAAAGGCGCATTTTTTGCGACATGAAAATACAAATCATAAATGGTGTCTTCGTATTTGATAATGTCTTCCAAATGCAGTTTGCGTTTTTCAACACCAATAGCTTTTTTTCGAGCGCGTTTGTACTGATCACGGTATTTTTTTGATAAGGTATCGATATAATCTTGTTCCGATTTCCAGTGATTCGGAATCTCAAAAACCATATTCGGTTGAATAGAGAATTGGTAAAAAGAACGGAACTCAGCTGAATTGTAATGGGATATTTCAGTTGCTTCAAAGTCCTTAAAAGTAGTAAGATGGACTTTAGTTCCTTTCTTTTTGAACTGTACTTTTAGTTCTTCGACCGCATTTTTGAGTAATTGAATGGCTATTTCAGTTGGTATTTTATCCGAAAAAAAATACGCATTTTGTCCGGTTAGCATATTGTTTCCAATAAATAAAACGCGAGATGCAAAATTTTTGAAAACAAAATTCCGCACGCTTGTTTTTAAACAACGATCCCGATCTCCAAAAGAGTCCAATTGTGTAGAATCTAAAAATTGTGAAACAGCAATCCCAACCAGTTCCTCATTTTTGAACAAACCAATAAAATGGCAAGTCATGTTACAGGGTGATGATTTTTCAAGAATTTCAAGATATGCCGAAGTAAGGAAAATATTTTCTGCAGCCAAATCGTTCCATTGTGCTGGAAGTTGCGATGTAGTGTCAAAAATTGTAAAGGAATAGTGTGAACTCAAAACGGCCAATTGATTTGGTCAAATTTAAATATTAAATTGTTTTTGATACTCAAATTGATTTTTATTTAACTAATTTTAAATAAAAAATGAAAACCTTATCCGAATCCGATATTAGTATAGCATTAAAAACTTTAAACAATTGGAGTTTTATAGATAATGCACTAGAAAAAAAATTTCTATTCAAAGATTTCAAACAAGCACTTGGTTTTATAGTGCAAATTGGAACGTTAGCTGAAAAAGCCAACCATCATCCGGAATTGTTTAATGTGTACAATAAAGTTACCATTCGACTCAACACTCACGATGCGAATAGTGTAACACAAAAAGACTTTGATTTAGCAAAAGCAATTGACGAAATTGCATAAAAAAACCTCATTTTGTACTGTAACAAAATGAGGTTTTTATTTATTTTATACTTCTTATTTCCAACCGCAAATAATAGCGCCCATAATTGTCAAAGTAACAATCCAATATCCAGAAGTGATAAAGATGTATTTCCATGATTTTTGATCAAACATAGAATTAACACCAATAACTGGTAATATTAAGAAAATACCCGACATGAATCCGTGTAAAGCTCCATGCTTGTAAGTTCTGAATGCATCACCATAGTCAGCCATGAAGGCAGTGTAAGAAGGCAAAGCTTTTTCAACGTCACCACCAATCATTCCTAATGCTCCCATTTGGTGTATCACCAAAGCAGGCACCATAAGGGAAAGCATTAAAGAAAAGAAAATGGTAAATCCGAAGATTTTAAGCATGTTTCCTTGTTTGGCTTTTTCGTCGGTCATTCCGGTTTCTTTCATCCAGATGGTTCCGAATACTTTTGGATTGTACCATACAAATCCAACTAACAGAGTAGCTAATGCAGCTACTAAAATCGCAAGAGGGTTAAAAGGCATAATTTTTTAGTTTATTGATTAGTAGTACAAATATATATTTTTTTTTAAATTGAACAAGAAATTTTTTTGTAAGAAAAAATACTCAATAACTCATAAAATTCTACAAAAAAATGTAGTTCATCGATTTTATTTGTTTTTCAACGACAAAACCTACTATTTTTACGCCAATCAAACAAATAGAAATTATGAAATCAATTTTTACTTTCCTATTCACTCTTATATTAACATCGGCTACTTTTGCTGAAGTCTCTATTTCCGAAAAAGAAGCGTTGCTTACTTTAAATAAATCAACCAATGGAAGTCAATGGACCAAAAAATGGAATCTGAATGCGCCAGTAGCAACTTGGTATGGTGTAACAGTTCAAAATGATAAAGTTGTTGCTATTGATTTATCGAGCAATAATTTATCAGGATCATTATCAAGTGACATTTCACAGTTGGTGTATTTGAAAAAATTAGTGTTATTCCAAAATGATATTTCGGGAGAAATTCCGTCAAGCATAGGCAACTTAAAAGCTTTAGAGCAATTGAACTTGTCATTTAATAAGCTGTCTGGAGCTATTCCAGAAACATTAAGTGGAGCAACATCGCTAACTTCTATTGAATTGTTCATGAACAGATTGAATGGATCGTTACCAAAATCATTGAATAAATTAACCAAATTAGAAGTGTTGTCTTTATATAACAATGAAATTACTGGTGATATTCCTGCTGAGTATTATCAAATGAAATCGTTAAAAGTATTGCAATTAAATTCTAACAAATTGACTGGAAAATTAAGTCCAGAAGTAGCGAACCTTACCTCATTAGAAAATTTAAGTTTGTTCGACAATAACATGATAGGTCAAGTGCCTTTAGATATTGAAAAAATGAATAATTTAAAAGAAATGAACATTTCCTATAACAGCTTTAACGGACTTGTTTCTGCAAAACTTGCTAAAAAAGACACGTTGAATATGACCATGTTAAATGAGAATGGTGTAGCTGTTACCTTAAAAATAGTGGCTGATAAAAATTCAGCTATCGCTAACGACGAATAAGAAAATCGAATTGAATTAATAAAAAAAACATCCGTCAATTAACGGATGTTTTTTTTTTATAGGAATAGTTAAAGAGTATTGATTACTCAGCAGCTACCAATTTACTTGAACTTCTGTAAATATATTGACTGTAAATATGTCTTCTAGCAAAACGACTTGGCGATTCGGCATTGACCATTTTAATGTATATTGGTCGTAATACACCAAAGTATTCAAACGCACTTCCATCAAGGAAAGTAATATACAAGACACCTTTCTCATAATAAAAATCGGCTATATTAGATCCAGTTGTAATTCTGGTGTACTCTACCAAGTCTTTTTCTAAAGTCTCAGGAGCAATGCTCACTAAAAAATGATAAGCTGCAATAATTTCCTTACTTTTTTCTTCAGCTAGCAATCGTTCTGCATCATCCTGTATGGCATCCGGATGCATGTCTTTCATACAGTTTCTGTAAATAGTTTTTAACTCTTTTAGGGTGGCCGTTTTGGTAACACCTAATAACGTTCTGTATTCAATAATTTTTTTTGTATTCATAACTAAGATAAAAGGAAATTCGAATTGGATTTTTTTAACAAGCGGCAAAGGTACAACTAACAAATCGATTTAAGAGAATTTTTCATAAAATAATTATTATTACAATTAACTTATAGTGTTGAAAAGGAAGTGTTTATTGATTAAAATCAAGATAAAGAAGAACAGTTTTATTGCGTTTAAATGGATGGTGTTTGGAGGCATTTCTTTTAAAGGAATATAAATGCTTTTAGCTGCAAGACTTAACCTATTAAAGGTGTAATTTAGCCGTCTAATTAATTTAATTCCCAACATCCAAATCTAATGAATAAAAGAGGCCCAATAATAGTAATAGAAGACGACATGGACGATCAAGAACTTATGGGTGAAATATTTACTGAATTGGAATGTAAAAATGAGATTCTCTTTTTTTCCGATGGCGAACTCGCACTCGAGCATCTAATACACAACCGTATTGAACCTTTTATTGTTTTTTCGGATATCAACATGCCAAAGTTAAACGGAATGGAACTAAGAGAAAAAATTCACAACAACGAAGATTTAAGGTTAAAGTGCACGCCTTATTTGTTTTTTTCTACAAGCTCAGAACAACAACATATCATCGATGCTTATTCAAAGTCGGTTCAAGGTTTTTTCGTCAAACCCAATAATTATAACGAATTGAAAAAAACATTGCAAGTCATACTCGATTATTGGCAAACATGTGTTTCTCCAAATTACGTTAAATAATTAAAGTCGCTTCATCATAAAAACCGTACGATTAGTTTGCGGTTTTTTGTATTTATAACAATCTAGGATTTTATATCATCTTGTGATGCTTTGAGGGCGACCATATTAGAAACAAAGTCGCATTATAAATAGATTTTTTTATTTTTTTGTTGATTTTTAAGATAATCGTTGTATATTTGCACCCGAAACAGCGCGGGATAGAGCAGTAGGCAGCTCGTCGGGCTCATAACCCGAAGGT
>JAZKGN010000045.1:0-4823 GCA_040385945.1 Bacteroidota bacterium | reverse complement strand
AATGAAAACGCAAGAAGAAATTATTCAAACCAACATAAAGCAGAAAGAATTTTACAATACAAAGAAAAAAAATCTGGCTACAAAAATCTGGTCTTCTTTGCGTGAAAAAACCTTAAAAAAGATACGGAAGAACATCGGAATTTTAGATCAATCCTACGATTTACACAAAGTTTGGTTCGGAGATTTATCCAACAAAAAGGTTCTCGATTTGGGATGTTACGCCGGAAATACACTGTCGATATATTTAGCCGAGAATTCCAAAGAGTATATTGGCATTGACTTAAGCGATGTTGCCATTGCGAGATTGCAAAAAAATATTGCGCATATTCCAACTGCAAAAGCATTGGCAGTCGATTTTTTAACCGACGATTTTGCTGAAAAAGATTTTGATCTGATTTATGCGTATGGTGTACTGCATCACTTTCAAAGCGTACCCGTTTTGATTGCCAAGTTAAATGAAAAATTGGCGCCAAATGGCGAAATTATTAGCTACGATCCGTTGGAAACCAGTTTGCCAATTAAAATAATTAGAACATTGTATCGTCCATTTCAATCAGATGCCGATTGGGAATGGCCGTTTACAAAAAAAACCTATTCTCAATTTGACAATGCTTTTACAATTATCGAACGAAGAGGTTTGTTGGGAAAAACAAAATGGTTTTTTCTTCTCAATTTTATACCGATGTCGGAAGAGAAACGAATGGAAATCGGAAAAAAATGGCACCAACAAGATTGGGAAAATTCAAGAACATCCAACGCCGCTTTGTTTGCTTGTATGCATGTTACTCTTTTTATGAAAAAAAATCCATCAGCTAAAACCTAAAATGTATGCAAATTGACAATAAAGATTTTTGGGAAAAAGAGGATATCATTGCTACCCAAAGATTAAAGAAAATTTCCGATTTTGAACATTATATGCTCCAACGAGCCAACGAATTGTACGCCGATTTTGGTGCGATTCAAAATATAAAAATTTTCGGTTGTGGTTCGGGAAGAGAAATTGAATCGATAGCCGATTTTTACCAACCTACCAAGATAGTAGCTTCGGATATTTCCGAAAACATGATTGCTAAATGCAATGAAAATCTCAAACTTTGGAAAATAGATAACATTACCGAAACGGTTGCTATCAATGCGGTAGATTACAATAAAGTATCAGAAAAGTTCGAGTTGGTTACCATATTAAATAGCATGATGACCTATGTTCCTGATCGAAAAGACCGACTGGCAATTTATAAAAATTCGTGTCAAATTCTCAAACCAAAAGGTGTAATTATTGGCACTGTTCACAACCAAGAAGGCGTTTTAGCAAAGACATTATATTTTAAAATACGAAACTTATTTTCGTTTGTTTTAGGCGAAAAAGTAGGAAACAGAGATACAGGTTTCAACGGATTTAAAGTATCAGGTTATTATTACAGTAAAAAAGGTTTAATAAAGGATTTGAATGAAAGCGGATTTAAGAATGTAGAAGCATATTCTCTAGACGAATTTTACGCCAAACACAACATCGCTTACAACAGAAAAAAAGGCTATAATAATCTTATCTTTATGGCAACTAAACCCTAGTTTTTTGTGGAAAACGCACCAAAATTCAGTTTGATTATCTGTACGTACATGCGTGCCAAAGCGGTATTGAATTTACTGCAATCGGTCAAAAATCAAACGGTTTATCCAGACGAAATTTTGATTGTTGACGGTTCACTGAACGAGGAAACCAAAGAAATGTTAGACAAAAACACGTTTCCGAATTTGTTTTATTATTTGGTTGCTGAAAACGATAGGGGACTTACAAAACAAAGAAATTTCGGAATAAATAACGTTGCAGACGATACCGAAATTGTGTGTTTCCTCGACGACGATACGGTTTTAGACCCAACTTATTTTTCAGAATTGCTGCAAACGTATCATTTGTTTCCCGAAGCTTTAGGTGTTGGTGGCTACATCACCAACGAATGCCATTGGGAAGAAGTGGGAGCCAATTACCATCCAACGCCTAACGAATTTTATTATGATGGATGGAAAAGAAAAGAAGGAAGTCGGTTTGTCTTACGAAAAAAAATAGGTTTGGACAGCGACAAACCACCTTGTTTTATGCCCGAATTCTCACATGGAAGAAGCGTTAGTTTTTTGCCACCATCAGGAAAAATTTATGAAGTTGAGCAATTTATGGGTGGTGTTTCTTCCTTTCGGAAAACAGTATTTGAAACCCTACATTTCTCTCATTATTTTGAAGGCTACGGTTTGTATGAAGACGCCGATTTTACCTTGCGATTATCCGATTTAGGAAAACTATATCTGAATACGAAAGCCACTTTGAGTCATTTTCATGATGGTTCTGGACGACCAAATAAATTCCAATACGGAAAAATGGTCATTCGAAACGGTTGGTATGTTTGGCGTGTAAAACACCCAAAGCCTTCTGTTACAGCTCGATTGAAATGGAACGCCATTGCTTTTTTACTGACAGTAATCCGACTTAGTAATGCTGTTACATCAAAGGATAAAAAAGCAGCTTTTACAGAAAGTTTTGGACGCGTTGTAGGTTGGTTTAGTCTTTTGTATGATGCACCTAAAATTCAGAATATATGACTTTTTGCATTATAACTCATGTACTTCACTCGGAAAAAAACCATTCGTTTTTTGCCTATTCGCCTTATGTAAATGAGATGAATATTTGGTTGAAATATGCGGATAAAATTATGGTTGTAGCTCCTAAAGAAGATTTTACTTTAACTGCTATTCATGCATCGTACCAACATACAAATCTTGATTTTATAACTGTTCAAAAGTTCAATACACTTTCTTTTTTATCTGTTTTAAAGTCTGTTGTATCAGTCCCTATGAACTGTTGGCAGATTTTTAAAGCGATGAAAAAAGCCGATCACATCCATTTGCGTTGTCCAGGAAACATAGGTTTGTTGGGATGTTTTATCCAAATTTTATTTCCAAAAAAGAAAAAAACAGCCAAGTATGCTGGAAATTGGGATCCAAATGCGAAACAACCATTGAGTTATCAATTACAAAAATGGATTTTAAGCAACACCTTTCTAACTAAAAATATGGAAGTTTTGATGTACGGACGATGGCCCAATCAATCTGCCAATATAAAACCTTTTTTTACTGCAACGTACAATGAGGTAGAAAAAACTGCAGTCTTACCAAGAACGCTACTAGATGACATTCAGTTCCTTTATGTAGGTACTTTATCACATGGAAAACAACCTTTGTATGCAGTTCAATTGGTTGAAAAACTTAATGAAAAAGGACACAATGTTACTTTGTCTTTATATGGTGAAGGTCTAGAAAAAGAAATAGTACAAAAGTATATTGCAGACAAATCCTTAGAAAGTTTCATAGCAATTAAAGGAAATCACACTAAGGACGATATAAAAAAGGCCTATACTGAAAGTCATTTTTTACTCTTACCTTCCAAAAGTGAAGGCTGGCCAAAAGTGGTTGCAGAAGCTATGTTTTGGGGATGTTTGCCTGTGGCAACTTCGGTTTCGTGCGTGCCTTTTATGCTTGATTACGGAGAAAGAGGTATCTTGCTTCGTGAAAATATAGAAGAAGATGTTATGGTAATTCAAAACCTTTGTGATAATCAAGAATTGTACAATGAAAAAGTTACCGCTGCCATACATTGGTCACGGAAATACACCATAAATGTTTTTGAAAGTGAAATAAAAAAAATGATGCAACCATGAGAATTGTTCAGTTAATTGATTCATTAGAAATGGGTGGAGCTGAAAAAATGGCTGTTAATTTTGCTAATGCATTAAATGACAATAGTGACTTTTCCGGAATTGTAGTCAGCCGAAAGGAAGGTAAATTATACGACAGCATAGAGAATAAAGAAAATTACCTCTTTTTAAACAAGAAAAAAACGTTTGATGTTAAGGCTGTTTTTTTGCTGAAAACGTATTGCAAAAATCATCAAATTGATTTTATTCAGGCACACGGAACGTCTTTTTTCTTGGCTTTTTTAGTCAAATTAGTGTATCCAAAGGTGAACATTTTATTTCACGATCACAGTGGTGCCAGAAGTGATCAAAAAATAAAAGGCAATCGCGTTTTAGGATTTGTTTCTTATTTTTTTAAAGGAATTATTGTGGTCAATCATTCGCTCGAAAAATGGGCGTTAAAGAATCTGCATTGTAAGAAAGTCATTTACCTTCCTAATTTTACTTCAATTGATGATTCCATTCAGGAAACTTTTTTAAATGGAAGCGAAGGAAAAAGAATACTGAGTTTAGCCAATTTGCGTAATCCCAAAAACCATCAATTGTTAATAGATGTTGCCATTAAAGCAAAACCGGATTATCCAGATTGGACGTTTCACTTGATAGGAAAAGATGAAAATGATGCGTATTCTGATTCTTTGAAAGCAGCAATTTCTGATAATAATTTGCAAGAAACGGTCTTCATTTATGGACAAAAGAAGGATATAGCACACATTATACAACAATCAGATATTTGTGTTTTGACTTCTTCTTCAGAAGGATTACCAGTGGCATTATTAGAATATGGTTTGTTGAAAAAGCCTGTTGTTGCTACTAATGTAGGAGAAATTCCGTTGCTTGTAACTAACGATAAAAACGGATATATTGTAAATGCTACGTATTCGGAAGGCTTTTACAAATCGCTAGCTAAATTGATGGATAATTCAGCATTAAGAATTAAATTTGGAGAAGAATTATTCAAAACCATTTCCGAAAAAAATTCGAAAGAGGTAGTCATCACTACATATTTAAATTGGGTTAAAAAGTTAGAATGAAGAACGAAGAAAAAAATTATCTTTTTTTAATTGCATTGCATGTTTT
>JAZKGN010000044.1:0-17290 GCA_040385945.1 Bacteroidota bacterium | reverse complement strand
CAATTACTTTTGGATCCAATTCTTCTAAAAGAAGTAATCCTTT
Source organism: Bacteroidota bacterium (assembly GCA_040385945.1). Classification (GTDB taxonomy): domain Bacteria; phylum Bacteroidota; class Bacteroidia; order Flavobacteriales; family Flavobacteriaceae; genus Flavobacterium. Next base: position 17,247 of record JAZKGN010000044.1, on the reverse strand, counting down.
TTGGGTAATTGCGACTTCAATTTTTCGACGGTTTCCTGGACATACTTTTCGAGTCACCAAATCTTTTAAAAGAAGTTTGTCAATCAAACGCGTAGTGTTACTGCTTTTGGCAATCATTCGTTCTTGAATGGCACACATGTTGGCTGGAGTTCCTTTTTGACCTCGAAGAATTCGCAACACATTGTATTGCTCTCCTGATAAATCGTGAGGTTTCAAAAGTTCATTGAATTTATCAGTTACAAAGTTCTGCGTATATAAAATATTCAGAATTACTTTTTTAGCTGTATTCAACTCTACCGTACTTTTTATTTCATCTTCAATTTTCATAATTGTAATTACAATATTTGTAGGTACAAATGTAATATATATTATAGTTGTACATACAAGTGTTGTGTTATTTTTTTGTTAAAAATAGTTTTGAAAGTTGTAGAATGTCTGTCAACAGGGCGTAAACAAACAATAGTTGTGCCACAATTATTAATTTATCAAATTGAAATTGCTGTCTAAAATTTGTATTTTTGAAAAAAAAATAAAAATGGATTTATCACAACAAGAATGGGTTTCGCAATTAGAAACTGATACCAACGCTATTATTTTAGATGTTCGCACCGATGAAGAATGGGAAGAAGGATTTATTCCAGGAGCGATTCAAAATGATATCTATAAAGGGCAAGGATTTATTTATCGGTTGGAAGAATTGGACAAATCAAAGAATTACTATGTGTATTGCAAAGCTGGAGGTAGAAGCGCCCAAGCATGCAGTATTATGAATCAATTGGGTTTTTCAAATACGTACAACCTCTCGGGCGGATTTATGAATTGGGAAGGTGAAGTCGACTTTCCAAGTTAGACGATCAAACGTCTTTCTTTTTTTGTGCTGTTTTTTACTATTGAAAAATAAAACTGTTTGATGTACTTTCTATCCAATTGACTTGCTTTTACTGTATGTAACGCTCTGTTTTTTTCTTTGATAACAAGTCGATAATAATAAAACTTATGCGTTATTGAATAAATTAAAAGAGTAATTCCTAATAACAATAACAGCAAAACAGCAATTTTTTCCGAATTCCAATAAAAAAAAGAAGCAGTTAAAACACTCAACCCAACTGCAAGCAATGCAACATTTGTATAAATTACGCGGTACTTAATAAGGTTTACTTTTTCGATAGCATCAAAATCTATTTTATCTTGTTTGCTATTTCCATTAGTCAAAATCACTTTGTTATGAGTAATAATTCCAAATTTTTTGTCAAAATGAAGTATTTCGGTTTCGGTAAAAGAGGCTTTCATTAGGTTTGGGTTTATAAGTAATTACAATGCTGTAATTGACTTACGGAAATGAATTGCGTTTGGATTTAATAGACATCACTTTTCAACGATACTAATTATATAAAACATTGCTATAATTGTATAAATAATTGATTGAGAATAGGTAATATCTTTACAGTAAACTAAAAATCAAATCGAAATTATCATGAAAAAAATGTACATCATTGCCGCAATTACTTTATTTACTTTAGGAAGTTGCCAACAAAAAGACAAAGCAACTTCTGAATCGGATGGTTATGCTATGGATGATACGACACAAGTGGCAGAGGAAACGGTTGTAACCGATACGGCTTCAGCAACAGCTGATTCAGATGTTAAAGTACCAGATACCATTTCTGTAAAAACAACTCGAATAAATACTGATGAAACGGCAGGAAAATTTGCCCTTGCCAATACAAAATGGAAACTGGTTGAGCTTATGGGGAAAAAAGTAGACAATACAACAGGAAAAGACTACCTACTTACGATGAACTCTAAAACCGGAAAATTTTCGAGCTATGTAGGTTGTAACAACATTATGGGAAGTTATTTAATGAAAGAAGCCAATACCATCACTTTTTTATATGTAGGAGCAACAAAAATGGCATGTCCTGATATGGATTTTGAAAGCAAGTACATGGCAATGTTGCCAAGAATTGACAATTATATGATTGAAGGAAACATGTTGCACTTACACAAGGGAAAAAGAAATGCCTTTGCTAAATTTGAAGCTATTCAATAAACAATACGTTATTACTATAAATCATCTTCTCGTTTTTCTTAAAACTTGGAGGTGATTTTCTTTTTGAATTCTTTCTTATCTTTACAAAAAAAATAAATGCCCAGAATTTTAGCTATCGATTACGGAATGAAGCGAACAGGTATCGCTGTTACCGATGAATTTCAAATCATCGCAACGGGTTTGACTACGGTTCCGTCTGAAACGGCAATTGCTTTTTTGACAGATTACTTTTCTAAAGAAAATGTGGCTACTGTTTTAATTGGAGAACCCAAGCAAATGAACGGTCAGCCATCGGAAAGCACTACTATTATTGAAAAGTTTGTAGAAAAGTTTAAAGTTACATTTCCAGAAATGAAAGTCCTAAGAGTCGACGAAAGGTTTACTTCCAAAATGGCATTTCAATCGATGATTGATGGTGGTTTGAAGAAAAAGCAACGGCAAAACAAAGCATTGGTAGACGAAATTGCTGCAACAATTATGCTTCAAGATTTCCTGACTAGAAAAATGTTCTAAGAAATTTATTTTTTTGTTTACTTTTGCCCACGAAACTTTTTGGGTCTAATTGTACGAAGTAAAAAATAGGAACAACGTATTTTAAAGGACACATATTGAAAAAGAATAAAAAATGATAGTACCAATTTATGGCTATGGCGAACCCGTTTTGCGAAAAGTTTGCGAAGAAATTACTCCTAATCATCCTCATCTAAAGGAAATTATTGCAAACATGTACGAAACCATGTACAATGCTTATGGTGTTGGTTTGGCTGCTCCGCAAATTGGTTTAGGAATTCGTCTGTTTGTTATAGATACCGAACCTTTTAGCGATAGTGATGGTTTGTCGAATGAAGAAAAAGAACAATTAAAAGTATTCAAGCAAACGTTTATCAATGCCAAAATGCTCGTGGAAGAAGGTGATGAGTGGGCTTTTAACGAAGGTTGTTTGAGTATTCCTGATGTGCGAGAAGATGTGTACAGAAATGAAAAAATTACCTTAGAGTACGATGATGAAGACTTCAACAGAAAGACACAATCTTTCGACGGAATTGTAGCCCGAGTTATCCAACACGAATACGATCATATCGAAGGTATTTTATTTACCGATAAAATATCAACGTTGAAAAAAACATTAATAAAAAAGAAGTTGCAAAATATTATGGATGGAAAAGCGTTTCCTGATTACCGAATGAAATTTGCAAACAAAAAAGGACGATAGTATCAAATAATCACATTAACGAATTAAACGAATTAACATATATTACAATGAATGTAGAAAAAATATTAGCCATTTCAGGTAAACCAGGTTTGTACCTTTTGCAAGTTCAAACACGTACTGGGTTTGTTGCCGAATCATTAACTGACGGAAAAAAAATATCTGTAAGCTTGCGAAGTAACGTGAGTTTGCTATCTGAAATCTCTATGTATACCTATGAAGATGAAAAGCCATTAGCCAGCATTTTGCGAGCTATTGCTGTGAAGGAAAACGAAGGTCCAACTATTTCTCACAAAGAAGACAACGCCAAATTAATAGCGTATTTTAAAGAAGTCGTTCCGAATTACGATGAAGATAGAGTTTATGCTTCTGACATCAAAAAAGTGTTAAATTGGTATAACATTCTACAAGCAAAAGGTATGGTTTCTAAAGAAGAACCAAAAATCGAAAATGCCGAAGCTATAAAAGAGCAAGTGGTGGAAGAAGTAAAAGAAGCTAGTGCTAGTAAACAGACCAAACAAACTAAAGAAAAGAAGGAAGTAAAGCCAAAAACTAAAAAATAGTTAATTTCTTTTTCATAACTATACATCCTGTTACTCCATTAAAGTGACAGGATTTTTTATTTTTACTCTCAAATCAAGTCACTCAGTTACTCAGCAGCTCAGTCACTCAGCAACTCCAAAAAAAAATGAATTCCCGACAACAGCAACTCACCGCTTTCAACAGATTGTTAGATATTATGGACGATTTGCGCGAAAAATGTCCGTGGGATAAAAAACAAACACTTGAAAGTTTGCGCCATCTTACCATCGAAGAAACCTACGAATTGGGCGATGCTATCCTAAATAATGATTTACAAGAAATCAAAAAAGAATTGGGCGATTTGTTACTCCACATTGTTTTTTACGCCAAAATCGGAAGCGAAACCAACGACTTCGATATGGCCGATGTGTGTAACGAAATCTGTGATAAATTGATTCATCGCCATCCCCATATTTATGGCGATGTTGTCGTTGCAGATGAAGAAGAAGTCAAGCAAAACTGGGAAAAACTCAAACTAAAAGAAGGAAAAAAATCAGTTTTAGAAGGAGTTCCAAAAGGATTGCCAGCTCTCGTAAAAGCAAGTCGAATTCAAGATAAAGTAAAAGGTGTCGGATTTGATTGGGAAGAACCACATCAAGTTTGGGATAAAGTGCAAGAAGAACTTCAAGAATTGCAAGAAGAAGTTACGAAAGGAAATCAAGATAAAATTGAAGCCGAATTTGGAGATGTCATGTTCTCAATGATTAATTACGCAAGGTTTTTAAATGTAAATCCAGAAGACGCCTTAGAGCGCACCAATAAAAAATTCATCAAGCGTTTTCAGTATCTTGAAAGCAAAGCTGGAGAACTCGGAAAACCATTAATGGACATGACCTTGGCTGAGATGGATGTATTTTGGAACGAAGCAAAGAAGCTCTAAATAACACAAATAAAAAACCCCTTAAAATAAGAGGTTTTTCAGCATTCATATGATGTACGAAAAATCATTACACTCAAAATGTTATCCCAAACATCATTTTACCAAAGGTTAAAAGAATGCCTATTATTTTTATCTCGCAGCCAATTTACTATTTGATCTGTCTGGATTTGTTTTCAATCCCAAAAAGGTCACACGGGCGCTTTTATCGTCACTATTCATAGATTTGTATCTAAGTGTGATTTTGGTCACAGTATTGTCGCCATTGCCATTCAACACTACAGGATCGAAACCACCATAGTTAATAGTCTGTTTTTCACCATTCGCAAAATGAACATCGAAAGATTCTAATAGTATTGGCGATTTTGATACCTCAAGCTTAATAGCTTTCAGTGCTTCGGCATCGGTAATTAGAATATCTTGTGTCTGCGATTTTAAATCGATAATTGTTTCATTGATGTTTTGCCATCCATTATCATTCTTAGCAATTGTAGTTTTCTGTGCGAAAGTTGTTGAGGTGCCCATTGCAAGAAATAAGGCAGTTAAGAGTAGCTTTTTCATAATGATAGTATTTAGTATTTGTACTTGATGTTATACAAATTTACTAACATAAGAAGCGGTATGGGTTATGCTTTTTTTGAGATTTGTTATATTATTTTACGCCCTAAGGATTTTCTCCATAGTTTTTCCTTTAGCAAGTTCGTCTACGAGTTTGTCAAGGTAACGTATCTTTTGTATAACAGGGTCTTCAATCTCTTCCACACGGTAGCCACAGATAACTCCCGTGATTTTTGACATGTTTGGGTTCATTTGTGGTGCTTGTGCAAAGAAACTTTCAAAATCGTTTAGATTGTCTATTTGCTGTTGCAGACTGTTGTTGTTATACCCCGTAAGCCAGTATATAATAGTGTCTAGTTCATCTTTGGTACGACCTTTCCTCTCCACTTTTTTTATGTATAACGGGTAAACACTTGCAAAACGGAGTGCGTAGATACGTTGGCTGTTCATTTTTATTTTTTAATAAACTTTTGTGTTATTGATTTATCAGCACTGTTAGTTATCGTTAGGAAATAAGTGCCTACAGATAAACTCTCTATATTCAAGATAGCGGTAACTGCTGCTTTTTTTATCAACTTTCCGTTTGTGGAATAAATGTATAGGATGCCATCAGAATAACCATCTGGAATAGTGAGGTGTAATTCATTTTCTGAAGGGTTAGGGTAAAGAGAAAAATTTGTGGTACTGAAAGAAGTAGTGCTAAGTTCTGGTCCCATCTTAATTATAAATGCATCCTGTGAACCGTTAGCCGTAAGGCTAAGATTACCAATTGAACTATGTATGTTAGCCGTACCATTGAAATCTCCAAAAAGAAAGTAATTCCCAGAGGTATCTGATAGTACATCCATTGCTTCGTCATCCTGACTTCCTCCAAAACATTTTACCCAATTGAAGGTGCCGTCATTGTTAAATTCTGCCATAAAAGCATCACCGTTACCAGCCGTTGTTTTTATTGCTGTACCCGCTCCACAACTAAAATCACAAGTGTTGTAAAATACACCCGCAACACTTATTTTTCCATTGTTTATGGCTAGTGTATTACCGTAACCATTTCCCAGTAAATGTTTTACCCAAATAAAATCACCATCAGGACTCAGTTTTAGAAGAAACGGATTCGATCCACTATTTTGGGGTGTTGTTAGTGAATTAATGGATACGCTTGGGTCAAAGTCACATGTTCCTGTAAAAGTTCCTGTAAGGTACAAATTTCCAGACGCATCCCTTTGCATGCTTCTAACAAAATTACCATTAGGTCCTCCCATACTCTTTGCCCATGCAAAATTGCCATTATTGTCCAGTTTTAAGATAAAAAAATCCATACCGCTTGCAGCAGAAGGTGTGAGAGTAAAGGTTCCAGTTGGACTCGGATCAAAATCAGTAATTCCATGAAATTGCCCGCAGAGATAGATATTACCATTGGCATCCAATACCATCTCTTCCGTTCGTTGTGATATTGAACCATTTCCAATCTGCTTTACCCATGACAGGTTGCCGGTGCTGGTATACTTGGCTACGAATATATCATAAATGTTAGTATTAGCTACGCCATTGGAAGGGGTGAGACTTACCGTACTCGAAAATTGTGTAACGTTGTTAAAGTATCCAGTAACATACATATTACCATTAGTATCTACCTTAAATGCAGTAGGGTCTTTTACTCCTTGACCAGTAATCTGTTTGGCAAAAACAAAATTTCCGTTATTGTCAAGCTTGGTCAGATAGATGTCGGAGTATACATAAGGACTACTAGGAGCTGTCATCGTATATACAGCTGGTCCTGGGTCAAAATCTACCGAGGCATTAAATGTTCCCATGGCATATACATTTCCTGTTCCATCAAAATCAACACCAAATCCGAAAGTAAAATAATTTCCTGTATATTTTTTTCCCCATTGAAGTTGGCCGTTGGTATTGTATTTAGCAAGATAGCCAGCAGACTGTCCATTAGCCGTCATTGTATATGTTCCAGTTCCGAAGTCGAAGTCACTAATATAACCGAAGCCGCCTGTGAGAAAAAGATTTCCATTGGCGTCGATATTGGCTGCTTGGGAACTGTCGTAGCTGGTGCCCCCAATATTACCTCCCCAGTGTACCGTGGGTTCTTGTGAAACAATTTTTAGGGAGAAGAACAAAAAGAGGAGTACAATTCTTTTCATAATAAATGGGTTGGGTGAAGTCAAATATAGTTGAAATTTTTTATTTCGTTTCTTCTCTTTTCTTTTTTTCTTAATAAAAAAAGAAAGGGAAATAACCTTTTCATTATATTTGACTACAACCAACCAAAGAAAACAAAAGAACCATGCCAGAAAAACACGAATTAAAACGCTCCCTCGGATTAATTGATGCCACTAGTCTTGTTGCCGGTTCCATGATTGGATCCGGTATTTTTATTGTAACCGCAGCCATGGCTCGTGATGTCGGTTCGGCAGCCTGGCTCATCATCATTTGGATTGTCACCGGATTATTAACCATGGCAGCCGCTTTGAGTTATGGCGAATTAGCAGGAATGATGCCTAATGCTGGCGGACAGTTTGTATACATTCAACGGGCTTACGGAAAATTAGTATCGTTTTTATACGGCTGGACCGTTTTTACTGTAATCCAAACGGGTGTTATTGCCGCAGTTGCTGTAGCTTTTGCCAAATACACCGCAGTATTTTTTCCGGTTTTGGATACTAAACTTTTTACCATAGGTGAAACGTATGCTTTTACCAATAAGCAAATTGTAGCGATGGCAAGTATTTTATTGCTGACCTACATCAACACTAGAGGAGTAAAAACAGGTAAAACCATTCAGCTCTTTTTTACTTCTGCCAAATTAATTGCCTTGTTTGCAATCATTATTCTGGGATTGTATGTTGGATTAAAAACCGATGTGTTGTCGAACAATTTTGCCAATATGTGGGACGCTTCCAAAACGGTTTTGAATGAAGATGGAACGATTACAGTGACAAAAATTGCTGGTGTAGCCTTGCTTGGTGCGATGGGAGCTACGATAATCAATTCGTTATTTTCAAGCGACGCATGGAACAATGTAACCTTTATCGCAGGTGAAATCAAAGATCCAAAAAAGAACATTCCACGCAGTTTATTCTTAGGGACTTTAATCGTAACCATCATCTATATTTTGGCAAATGTGGCGTATTTGGCTTTATTACCAATGCAAGGTACTCCCGATGCGACTAACGTTCTAGGAAACGGAATCATGTTTCCACCAGATGACAGAGTAGGAGCAGCCGCAGCCAATGTCATTATGGGTAATGTGGGTGTTTTTGTTATGGCAGCTTTAATTATGGTATCTACTTTTGGGTGCAATAGTGGACTGATTCTTTCTGGAGGACGTTTGTTTTACGCCATGGCAAAAGACAAGTTGTTTTTTAAAACTGCGGGCGATTTGAATGACAATGATGTACCAGCAAAAGCACTTTGGTTTCAATGTTTTTGGGCGTGTGTGTTGTGTATTTCTGGCAAGTACGGCGATTTATTGACTTATGCCACTTTTGCTTCGTTATTGTTTTACATCTTAACTATTTATGGTATTTTTATCTTACGAAAAAAAGAACCCGATGCCGAGCGACCATATAAAGCGTTTGGTTATCCATTAGTGCCTATATTGTATATCATTGTGACCACGTTGATTTGTATCACTTTATTGATTTATGACACCAAAAGTACCGGATTAGGTTTGTTTATCGTAGCTTTAGGAGTTCCAGTATATTATTTGTTTTTGAATAAAAAAGAGTAAGAGTATGAAACCGCCGTACTATGCAGTAATTTTCACTTCCATAAAATCGGATTTTGATGAAGGTTATGCCGAAATGGCTGAAAAAATGGAAGTATTAGCCAAACAACAACCTGGTTTTCTTGGAGTAGAATCGGCACGAAATGAAGTCGGAATTACCGTTTCCTATTGGAAAGATTTAGAATCCATCAAAAATTGGAAACAAGATCTAGATCACATTGATGCGCAAATACAAGGCAGAACAAAGTGGTATGAAAAATATACAGTCAGAATTGCTTTAGTGGAAAGAGAATATAGTTTCTAATTTAAATCTACAGTTATGGAAAAACACGATTTATTACACGAGTTCCCCGAACATAAAGATAAAATACACCTACTTAAAGTTGAAAATGAGTATTTCAGAAAATTATTTGACGAGTACCATGAAACAGAGCATGAAGTCCGCCGAATTAATTTGGGTTCAGAAATAGCTTCAGATGATTACCTACACCGATTGAAAGCAAAATTGTTGCACTTGAAAGATGAAATTTATACGTTTCTTCATTAATTGAATAAAATAAAAAACCCCAACTGTTTCATAATTGGGGTTTTCATTTATATTGAATTGTTATTATCGAATTCCGTTTACAATCGACACAAAGTCATCTGCTTTCAAAGCCGCTCCACCAATTAATCCACCATCAACATCAGGTTTAGAGAAAATTTCCTTTGCATTATCTGGTTTTACACTTCCACCATAAAGTATCGAAACATCATCAGCAATGTTGCTTCCAAAAGTATGACGAACGGTCTCTCTAATAAAACGATGCATTTCTTGTGCTTGGTCTGGAGTAGCAGTTTCGCCAGTTCCAATAGCCCAAACTGGTTCGTATGCTAAAATAATGTTCTCCCAAGAGTCATTTTTGATATGAAACAAACCATCTCGAAGTTGGTTTTCCACCACATTAAAATGTTGCTTGTCTTGACGGTCTTTCAATTCTTCACCAAAACAAAAAATAACAGTCATATTGTGATTCAAAGCGGTATCAACTTTATACGCCAAAATCGAATCGGTTTCATGAAAATACGCACGACGTTCTGAATGACCAATAATAACGGTTTCAACACCAATGCTTTTTAACATACTAGCCGAAATCTCGCCTGTATACGCACCATTTTCAGCCTGATGCATGTTTTGCGCTGCAACTGTAATATTGGTAAATTCTACGTGATCAACCGCCGAAGCTAAGTTTACAAAAGTAGGAGCAACAATAATTTGCGCTTCGATATCATCGGGTAATTTATCGATAAGTTCGTTTAATAGGTCTTCTGTTTCTTCGGCATTTTTGTTCATTTTCCAATTGCCAGCAACAATATTTCTTCTCATATTATTTTGATTTTAAAGCGGCATTAATGGTGTCAAACTCGGTTTCAATAGCTCTGTAGATAATGATTTTTCCTTTTTCATCTATCACAATGTAACGCGGAATCCAATCCAAATTAATCGATTGTCCAAAAGCACCTTTCATCATTTTTGCATCATCAACCCAATACAAATCGCCTTTTACGTCGTGTTTGGCAATGGCTTCTTTCCATTTGTCAAATGATTTATCCATCGATATAAAAACGTAATCTACATTCGGATTGGCAGCTTGCATTTCTTTTACTTTTGGCATCGCTTTTACACAATCGCTACACCATCCAGCCCAAATTTCAATCACCACTTTTTTGCCTTTGTGTTTGTTTAAAATGCTTTTAAAAGTGACTTTTCCTTGGTCTAAAGTTGTTAATTCGTAGGCTAAACTTTCTTTTGAAAATTTTTTATTTTGTCCACATGACATTGAAGAAATCGCTAAAGTGAGTAACAATACAATATTTTTCATAGGTAATTATTATGGGTTTTTAACAAATTTAGATAATGAGTTGGAATCAAACTCCCAAATTACTCATAAAATTATTTCTTCAATTCGGCATACGATTTCTTCAAATACACATTCAAATCACTACCATTGAATTTGTTATCGGTAGTTCCCCAATAGTATTTTATTTCGTTACCGTTCCACAAGTATTTCACACCTGGCGTATCTTTTCCACTGCCAAGGATATTCCAAAACGGAATGATTTCAATAATCGTGTACGGATAAGTCGCTCCTGCTTCTTTGAAAAAGGCCGGAATCAAATCGGCTTCTTCATTCATAAAGATGATTGAAACTGCTGGCAAACTCGCGTCTTTTTTTCGCATCTCAGTTAATTCTTTAGCAGCATCTCTACAATGATCGCATCCTGGAACAAAATAACAAAGCAGTTTTTTACCGTTATCAATACCTTGAAAAAATTTGGCATTTCCCGATTTTACTTTTTTAGGTTCGTTGACATTTTCTACCACTACTTTTTTTATAGTATCCTTTTTGATTTCTGCTATAGGCGTTTCGGATGCTATACTGTCAATTGGAGAACTAGCTTGAGTTATGGTATCTTCAACAACCTCTTCCATCGGAGTCACGGTAAAATTCGATGCGATAGGTTGAATAGGAGCTATCATATATATTCCCAAAACAGTAGCAAACAACACCGTTGTTAATATCCAAAAATTGTGTTTTGCTGTCTCTTTTGGAAGCAAATAATACAGGTACACTAAAAGCCCAATAGCAATGATATTTTTGATAATAGCTTCAATAGGTGTCATCGGAATCAATTCGCCGAAGCAACCACAATTTCCAGAATTCCCTCCACTCAAAAACGTTACATAGGTTAAATGTCCCACAAAAACGGCTAAAAGTAAAATGGTCATCGGAATAATAAAGCGCTTTAAAAAATGTTTTTGAAGCAATAAAAATCCCATTGCCAATTCAATTCCGATAAGTGTTCTCGAAAAATAAGGTGCAATATTTTCAGAAAATCCTAAGGTATACAATTGTTTTACCTCAAAAGTTGAAATCGCAAAATAAGGTGAAGGATACATTTTGGCAATAGCAGAAACAATAAACAAGAAAGCAACTAGTATTCTGATGCTCCAAGCGATGTAGGTTTTAGTGGTAGTTGTCATAAAGTATAGTTTTTCACAAATGTAAAAAGGCTTTTTGTTTTATATTGTTAATGAGTTGTTATTGACCAAAATCCATCAAAATCAAAGCAAAAACAGAGTAATTAATCATGTCTTGATAATTGGCATCAATGCCTTCAGAAACAATCGTTTTTCCTTGGTTGTCTTCAATTTGTTTTACACGGAGTAGTTTTTGCAGAATCAAATCGGTCAACGAACTCACGCGCATTTCTCTCCACGCTTCGCCGTAATCGTGATTTTTATCTTCCATTAACGATTTGGTCAAGGCGATTTTTTCGTCGTAAAGTTGGCTTGCTCTTGCTACATTTAAATCGGGTTGATCGACTACACCCAACTCCAATTGAATCAATGCCATGATGCAATAATTGATGATGCCGATAAATTCGCCCGTTTCATCTTCGTCCACTTTTCGGATGTCATTTTGCTGTAAACTTCTGATGCGTTGCGCTTTGATAAATATTTGATCAGTTAGCGAAGGCAATCGTAAAATGCGCCAAGCACTTCCGTAATCGCTCATTTTTTTAGTAAATAAATCACGGCAAACGCCAATTACTTTATCGTATTCTTGTGAAGTATTCTTCATTAATGGTATCTTTGTGTAAATTTTTTTTTCAAAAGTAAAGAATTAAGATTGAAGTACAAAGTAAGAAGTAAAGAAGAAACAATGACCATCAATTGCAACGGAAAACTAATCGATTTATCGTCACCAAAAGTGATGGGAATTCTCAATGTAACGCCCAATTCGTTTTATGATGGTGGAAAATTTTCTGATGACAAAGCAATTTTAACGCATGTTGAAAAAATGCTGACCGACGGTGCCGATTTTATTGATATTGGAGGTTATTCAAGCAAACCCAATGCAGATGAGGTTTCTGTAGACCAAGAGTTGCAACGTGTCATTCCAGTTATTCAAAGTATTGTAAAAGCATTTCCAAATACACTGATTTCTATTGATACTTTTCGGAGTAAAGTCGCCAGCGAAAGCATCCAAAACGGTGCAGTCATTATTAACGATATTTCAGCGGGAAGTTTAGATGAAAACATGATGCAAACCGTTGCTAAACTTCAAGTGCCATACATCATGATGCACATGAAAGGGAATCCGAAAACCATGCAATCGTTTACGCAATACGAAGATATCGTCAAGGAAATGCTGTTTTATTTTTCTGAAAAAGTAGCTACTGCAAGACGTCTCGGAATTAACGATTTGATTATCGATCCCGGATTTGGTTTCGCCAAAACAATTGCTCAAAACTTTGAAGTGTTGAACAAATTAGAGTTGTTTCAAATGTTGGAATTACCTTTGTTAGTTGGTGTTTCTAGAAAATCGATGATTCACAAAACGTTGGAGACAACTTCCGAATTTGCGCTCAACGGAACGACTTCACTAAACACTATTGCTTTACTGAAAGGGGCAAAAATTTTACGTGTTCACGATGTGAAAGAAGCTGTCGAATGTGTGAAATTATTTTTGAAAGTTACTAAGTAGCTGAGTTACTGAGTGCCTGAGTTTTTGAACTTTTGTTAAGATTATAATCATTATAGAAACAGTAAAGCTGATATATTGCAATATATAAAACTCAGCAGCTCAGCTACTCAGCAACTCATTCTCTACTGATGATGATACGGTTCGTTTTTCAAAATCGTAAACCCGCGATACAACTGCTCAATAACAAACAAGCGCACCATTTGATGTGAAAAAGTCATGGACGATAAGGCTATTTTTCCTTGTGCTTTTTTATACATATCCTCACTAAAACCATACGGTCCACCGATAACAAAAACAAGTGTTTTGATTCCGGTATTCATTTTCTTTTGCAGATAATCAGAAAATCCAACACTTGAAAACGAAGTGCCGTTTTCATCCAATAAAATCAATTGGTCTGTTGGTGAAAGTTTGGCTAAAATCATTTCGCCTTCTTTTTCTTTTTGCTGACTTTCGGAAAGGTTTTTAACGTTTTTAATATCGGGAATGATTTCCAAATCAAACTTGATATAAAACGACAATCGCTTCGTATAATCATCAATCAGCGTTTGTAATGCCTTGTTGTCGGTTTTGCCGATGGCGAGCAATTTAATGTTCATAGTTTGGTGTTATGTAGTACAAATGTACTACGATTTAAAGTTTTTTTTAAATAGGAAAGTTAAAATTTACAAATCAACAATTTTCATTATTTTAGCCATTCAAATTTATACCATGATTTCAGAAAGTCAATTTCAAAACGAACTCCAATTAATTATTAAAAATGCCATTCGGGAAGATATTGGTCCAGGCGATTATTCCTCGTTAGCGTGTATTCCGAGTAATGCCATGGGAAAGGCAAAACTATTGGTAAAAGATGACGGAATAATTGCTGGAGTTGCCTTTGCTAAAATGGTGTTTCAGTATGTTGATCCAAATTTGGTAGTAGAGACATTCATCAACGATGGTGAAAAAGTAAAATATGGCGATGTTGTTTTTAATGTTTCAGGAAGTTCACAATCGATATTAAAATCAGAGCGATTGGTACTCAATTCGATGCAACGCATGAGTGCTATTGCTACCAAAACAAAAAAATACGTCGATTTATTAGAAGGAACCAAAACCAAAGTGTTGGATACCAGAAAAACCACACCAGGTTTTAGAGCCTGTGAAAAATGGGCGGTAAAAATTGGAGGTGGCGAAAACCATCGCTTTGCCTTGTACGATATGGTTATGCTGAAAGACAATCACAATGATTTTGCTGGTGGAATTACACATGCAATCAATAAAACCAAAACGTTTTTAAAAGAAAATAAGCTCGATTTAAAAATCATAGTTGAAGCTAGAAATCTTACCGAAATTGAAGAAATTCTGCAGAGTGAAGGTATTTACCGTATCTTAACTGATAATTTTAATTTTGAAGACACACGAAAAGCAGTAGCATTAATTGGCGACAAATGCTTGACGGAATCCTCGGGAAATATCAATGAAAATACCATTAGAAACTATGCAGAATGTGGTGTTGATTATATTTCATCTGGTGCTTTAACACATTCGGTGTATAATATGGATTTGAGTTTGAAAGCGATTTAGAAGTACGAAGTACAATATTAAAAGTACAAATACGATATATAATAAGTTAACCGTAAGATAAAAAAAACTCAGTCACTCAGCAACTCAGTCACTCAACAAAATGACGACAAAAATAAAAAACCTACCTGTAATCAAACAAACCATTGCCTTGCTTCACGGCATCAAGTTGCCTTGGTTGTATGGCTTGTCGTTGTATGAATTGGTCGAATTGTATGTTAAAGGAATTATCGAAGGGGCTTTGTCGTACCGAGCTGCAGCGATTGCGTTTAGTTTCTTTATGGCGCTTTTTCCGTTTACGCTGTTCATTTTAAACCTCATTCCGTATATTCCAATTGACGGATTTCAAGAAGATTTTTTAGGATTTGTTCAAGAAGGAGTGCCGCCAAATACTTATGATGCGATATCTAAAATTATTGAAGATATTTTGCATAATAGTTACGATAGCTTGATTTCTACCGGATTTGTAATGTCGATTTTTTTAATGACAAATGGGGTGAATGCTATTCTTGGTGGATTTGAAAATTCGCAACACATTACGTTAAAACGAAAGTTTTTTCGCCAGTATTTTGTTTCGTTGGGAATGTCTATTTTACTTTCTTTTTTATTGATAGTCACCGTGGCAACTATTGTGGTTTTTGAGGTTTTTATTCAGAAGACAAAAATTCAAGATGTGCTTTCAGATGATATTCCGCTTATCGAAATGGGACGTTATCTTTTCTTGATTTTAATGATCTTGATTACGACTTCAATCTTGTTTAAATTCGGAATCAAACGCGACGGTGGAAAGCGCTCACTTATCTCAATAGGTTCAGTGTTTACTACTATTTTGATTATTTTATCGTCGTATTTTTTCGGAATTTGGGTCGTTCGATTTTCAAAGTATAACGAATTGTACGGCTCAATTGGAACGTTACTTATCGTTATGTTTTATATTTGGATTAACTGTATGATTTTACTGTTGGGATTTGAACTCAATGCTATTATTCAGAAGCACAAACGCGAAAAGCAAAAAGAATTGGAACTTCAAAATCAGGACAATCTAAAATCAGAACTCTAAACTCTAAAATTATACATGCATTTCGTTGAAGTAATTTTGCCTTTAGCACTCCACAAAACCTTTACGTATAAGGTTTCTGAGGCCGAATTCCATTACATCAAAAAAGGAATGCGCATTGCGGTGCCTTTTGGTAAAAACAAAATATATTCGGCTTTGGCAATCGAATTGCATCAAAACCAACCCGAATTATACGAAGCCAAGGAAATTCATGAAATTCTCGATGAAAAACCCTTAGTAAACGAACTGCAAATCAACCATTGGCATTGGATTGCATCCTATTATATGTGTGCTATTGGCGATGTGTATCGCATGGCGTTGCCTTCTGCCTTTTTGTTGGAAAGTGAAACGTTAATCTCTCAAAAAAAGGACACTTTCGTGGATGAGACACAATTGAATGACGAAGAGTTTTTGTTGTATGAAGCGCTACAACATCAAAGTTCGTTGAAAGTGCAAGATGTGATGGCGATTTTAAATAAGAAAAATGTTTTTCCAGTTATTCAAAAAATGATGGGTAAAAACATGCTCACCTTACAAGAAGAAATCCAAGAAGAATACAAACCAAAACTTACCCGATACATTCGTTTACACGAAAACTATACCTCTGACGAAAGTTTAATCGCTTTGTTAGACAGTTTAAAAGGTGCTAAACAAAAAGAGCTGTTATTGTATTATTTTCAATTGCAAGCTCAAGATAAGACCCGAGGCAAAGCCGAACAGAGCGTAGCTAATGCTATTTCTGTTAAGCAATTGGTGGAGAAATCACAAACAACTTTAGCGGTTGTAAAAGCATTGGTTGACAAACAAATTTTCGAAGAATATTACATTCAAGAAGACCGTGTCAATTTTGATAAAAATAAAATCGCAACTCATTTAGAACTCAGTCCAGCGCAACAAAATGCGTTTGACGAAATCAATCATTCCTTTACAGAAAAAGAAGTGTGTTTGTTGCATGGCGTGACTTCTAGCGGAAAAACCGAAGTCTACATCCAACTTATAGAAACCTATTTAAAAGCAAACAAACAAGTACTGTATTTGTTGCCAGAAATTGCTTTAACAACACAATTGGTGTCTCG
>JAZKGN010000043.1:0-2612 GCA_040385945.1 Bacteroidota bacterium | reverse complement strand
TTGTGCGAGTTAAAGGCTTCAAACCACGAATGAGCAATAGACAAATTTTGTTGTGTAGTCATTTGAATTAAGGATCGAAAAAGTAGACTATTTGTTGTTTCTTAAATTGATAATCTCTTGTTCGGTTAATGGTCTCCAATTGCCTCTTGGCAAATTCTTTTTGGTCAAACCTGCAAAAGATACGCGATCAACTCTAAGAACATCGTATTTAAAATTTTCAAATATTGAACGAACTACTTTTACGTTTGGCGTTCTTAGTTTGATTCCGATTTCGGTTTTTGATTCACCTTCTATATAGCTAATTTCGTCTACAAAAAGACGGTGACCATCTAAAGTAATGCCGTGTGAAATTTTTTCCAAGTCTTCAAATTTCAAATTTTTATCTAAAGAAACTTGGTAAATTTTTGGTGATTTTTGATTCGGTAAACTGAACTTACGAATCATATCAGTATCGTTAGTAAACAAAAGCAAACCCGTAGTATTTTTATCCATTCGACCAACAGGCTGTAACTTTACATTGGAAGCCCCACGAACCAATTCCAATACATTTCGGTAATCGGCATCGTCTTCGTTGGAAGTGGTAAAGTTTTTAGGCTTATTTAATAAGATGTATTCTTTCTTTTCTGGAGTTATGGTAGCACCATCAAAATTAACCACGTCGCCAGGTTTTACTTTGTAGCCCATTTCAGTAACAGGAATGCCATTTACTTTTACGTTACCCGATTGGATGTAAATATCAGCATCACGACGCGAACACGCTCCAGAATTAGCAATATACTTGTTTAAACGAATGTCGTCTGACTTTAAAGGCTTCGGAACATTGTTCGTTGGAGTTTTTGGTTTTACTGGTTTTTGCGATCTTTTTTGCATTGCAGGTTTAGGAGCACTTGACTTAGAAGAAGTTGTTTTTCTAGTGCTGTTTGGCTTGCTTGCGCTGCTGCTTTTTTTGTTTTTATTCCCGTTGTCCATGCGTATTTTTTTACTTCGTACAGTTTGTACCGAAAGTTTCGGGTGCAAAGATACTGATTTCTATTGGTTTTATGAGGGATATGTGTCTGCGATTGATTTTGTGTACGACATGACTTACATTAGCCCTGATAGGAATGGAAATTAAAACCTTTGGGGTTCAATGGTTTTATTGGAATGAATAGCAGGAATAAGGAAACCAAGAAAGCACAAACCTTTTGCTTCTAAAAATCTTTTGCAATGACTTTGTACTTGTTTTTCAAGATGTCGGAAAGCACCTTTGGATTGGCATTGGTGTAAAATGACTGAGTACTTTTTGTAGTGAGCGTTCTAAAACCTACTTTTTCTTCCAAGACGTTTTTGGTTTGTTTTGCCACGGCTTCACCAGAATCGATGATTTTGATGTGTTTTGGAAGTATTTTTTCAATTTGCGGAATCAAATACGGATAATGACTGCAACCTAAAACTAGGTAATCGATGTTTTGTTCAATCATCGGATTTAAATAGCTGTGCAATAATTGGTTCATTTCGAGCGAATTGATTTCGCCATTTTCGATAAGATCGACGAGTTTAAAGCCAATTTGTTCAATGATTTGGATGTCTTGAAACTTCTCGACGTTTTTGTAAAACAGCTCGCTGTTGAGTGTTCCTTTTGTGGCGAGGATTCCGATTTTTTGCGTTTGTGAATGCAAGGCGGCGGGTTTGATGGCTGGTTCAATTCCGATAAACGGAATATCGTACTTGGCGCGTAATTCTTTGATGGCATTGGTAGTTGCAGTGTTGCAAGCCACGACAATGATTTTGCAATTCATCTCGAGTAAGAGCTCGGTGTTTTTACAACTTAGCTGAATGATTTCGTCTTTCGATTTTTGTCCGTAAGGCGCATTTTTGCTATCGGCAAGATAAATGGTGTCTTCATTGGGAAGTAGCTCATGAATGGCAGACCAAATTGAGGTTCCGCCAATACCAGAATCGAAAAGCCCTATAGGATGATTGTTTGTCATTTGAAACAAATGTAAAAAAAAACTGCTCAATTTGAAGGAGCAGTTTTTAATTATTTTTAAAATTCTTTCAGATTAAAATCCTAAGTCTTTTTTGATGTCAGCTGTTAAATCTGGACCGTCAGTAAGTAAAAGATCGGTAGCGTTTAATACGTATTGGTATCCTTTAGCTTTACCCACTTTTTGGATTGACGCTTTTACTTTTTCTAAGATAGGTTTCATCAAATCGCCTTCTTTCTTTTGTAAATCTGACTGTGCAGTTTCTTTGAAATCGTTGATTCTTTTGATCATATCTTGCACTTCTGTTTGACGTGTTTGGTTTACTGCATCAGTTACCGTTGAAGCTTCAGCATCGTATTTTTTTATTTTTGCTTGATATTCATCAACTAATGTTTTGTATTCTTTGTCATACGTTTCGCTCAATTTTTTTAATTGATTTTGAGCGTCAAGCATAGCTGGCATTTTACTCATAATTTCATTAGTATCAACGTGAGCTACTTTTGCTTGTGCATTGATAGTCTGAGCTCCAAAAAGTGCGATTGCTGCTATTACTAAAGTTTTCAATTGTTTCATCATTCTTAAAAAGTATTAATTAATTTAAATTTATTTAGGTTTATTTTTTTCTTCTTCTTTTGCTTTCTTAGC
>JAZKGN010000042.1:0-13345 GCA_040385945.1 Bacteroidota bacterium | reverse complement strand
AACAACACCTTTAAAAAACTGTGTTCTTGTTTTTTCACCCTCTTTAATTTCGTAGTACACTGTGATAGTATCACCAGCTCCAAACGTAGGGAAATCTTTTTTTACTGATATTTCGTTATTTACGAAATCAACTAAATTTGCCATTTTAATGCTAATTATGGTTTAAATCTGAGCAACATTCACGGATTTCGCCAGAGGTTGGTCAAATGTGGGGGCAAAGATAAGTAAAAAGTTTAAAGTTGCAAGTGTATTTTAGAAAAAAGAATAAAGATGCAAGAGTCAAGAAATCAATAACTTAATGAAAATCTGCACAATCAAACTATCTTTTCTCTTGATTCTTGGTTCTGTTCTCTACTCATCAAGTAAATCTGGCCGTCTATTTTTAGTATGTTCATATGCCATATCTTCACGCCATTTGTCAATTTTGCCAAAATGACCACTGGTTAAAACGTCAGGGACTTTCCAACCTTTGTAATCTGCTGGTCGTGTATAAATTGGGCCTGATAGTAAATTATCCTGAAAACTATCTGTCAATGCAGAAGTCTCGTCACTCAAAACACCTGGAATTAAACGAATTAGTGCATCGCAAAAAACAATAGCACCAATTTCGCCACCACTCAAAACATAATCGCCAATCGAAATTTCCTTCGTAATTAAATGATCGCGCACGCGTTGGTCAACACCTTTATAATGTCCGCAAAGGATAATGATATTGCCCAACATCGACATGGTATTCGCCATTTTCTGATTGAGGGTTTCACCGTCGGGTGACATATAAATGATTTCGTCGTAGTTTCTTTCCGATTTTAAAAACGCAATACAATCATCAATAGGTTGAATATTCATCACCATTCCGGCACCTCCACCAAAAGGATAATCGTCGACACTTTTTTGTTTGTTGGTAGTATAATCACGAAGATTATGAAAATGAATTTCCACTAATCCTTTATCGATAGCTCGTTTCATGATCGAGGCTTCAAAAGGACTTCGGAGTAATTCGGGTAAAATGGTAATGATATCGATTCGCATAATGCAAAGATAGAAGTTTTTTTAGAAGCTTTTTCCAGCTATTCACTGCAATCTTTTGTTTCATTGCATTCCACAAAAGGATTTTCGTTGCTATCTGGGCTAGGGCTTTGTCTTGAAAACAAATTTAAACTCCAAACTGTTTCATGTGATGATCCAAATGCATCGATTGCAAACGGTCCCATTCATTAAGTTTCATTTCGCCAAAAAACGGATGCTTGGTTGTTTTAATGGCTTTCTCACCAAGTTCAGAAAACTTATTGATTTTTTGAATAAGGTCTTTCTTGGATTGTTCAAAATCACACTGTTCGTTTCTGATAAAAGCGGGAGCTGTTGGACTGTCTTTTTTAAATTCAGCTGAATTTAGAATCTTGTTTTTAAACATTTTCCCAAGCAATTGCATAAAGAAATTGGCTTTTAGATTTAAATCTCCAAACGCCACATCCATCGGTGCTTGGCAATGAGACAGCATTTGTGCTGCATCCATTTTTCCCCACAAGGCTTTACTTTCGGGAGTTAGTTTGTTGATTCTTGCAATTATTTCCTGATTGTCATCAGCGTTGTAAATACTTTTCATACGTGTTATTTTTTGGTTGCAACCAATGAAAAAACCATCGGTATTTTATTTTCAAAATGTTTGATTCTGAATTTTCCTTTCTCAAATTCTTCGGTTTCATTAAAACAATTGTATGGCGAATAATCGTATTCATTAAAAGATTTTAGCTCTAATCCCGATTGGAGTAACGCATTTAAAACTTCACTCGTTGGATGATTCCAACCCACACTTTTGGTTTCAATGGCGGCTTCTTTATCAGCATAAGTACCAGTAATAGTTTCAACAATTGGTTCGATATTAAAGTAGCTGTAAAAAACGCTTTTGAAATCGTCGTCATACATCCAAACAACAGGATGAAAATCGGCCATTACAAACCTTCCTCCTGGCTTTAGAAAATGTGAAATAATTCCCGCCCATTTACTTAAATCGGGAAACCAGCCAATAGTACCATAACTGGTAAAAACAATATCAAATTTTTCATTGAGATGATTGGGTAAATCGTAAATATCACAACAAACAAAAGTAGTGTCTAAGTTTAATTTTGCGGCAAATTCTCTAGCTCTTTCAACAGCTTTATCCGACAAATCAACCCCAGTAGCTTTTGCTCCCATTCTCGAAAAAGTCATGGTGTCTTGCCCGAAGTGGCATTGCAAATGCAGTATTTTTTTATTAGAAACGTCTCCTAATAATTCCAATTCAATAGCATTTAAAGTCGACTTTCCGCTCATGAAACCAGCAACATCATAAAACTCCGATGCGATATGAACGTCAGTTTTGTCGTTCCAAGTTTGTTTGTTTATGCTGATGTAATCGGAACTATTCTCCATTTTTTTTAAATTGTATAATTATTCAAAAGTACTATTTTGTAAATAGTTTGTAATAAATTTTATTCGTAAATTTGCACCAAATTTAAAAAACACGATTATGGAAAATGGAATATATGCTAAATTCAACACTACAAAAGGGTCGGTTTTAGTGAAATTAACTCACGATTTAACACCAGGAACGGTTGGAAATTTTGTAGGATTAGCTGAAGGACAATTAGAAAATAATGCCAAGCCAATGGGAAAACCATATTATGACGGATTAAAATTCCACAGAGTGATTCCCGATTTTATGGTGCAAGGTGGTTGTCCACAAGGAATTGGAACTGGCGGACCAGGTTATAACTTTGACGATGAATTTCATCCGACTTTAAAACATGACAAACCAGGTGTTTTATCGATGGCCAATTCTGGTCCGGGAAGTAACGGTTCACAGTTTTTTATCACACATGTTCCTACCAATTGGTTGGATGGAAAACATACTGTTTTCGGAAACGTTGTTGAAGGTCAAGATATCGTTGATGCAATTGCACAAGGCGATTTGATTGATACTATTGAAATTGTTAGAGTAGGTGCAGAAGCAGAAAAATGGAATGCTATTGAGGCTTTCAGAACTTTTGAAGGTTCTCGTTTAAAACGCATTGAAGACTCTAAAAAAGCAGCCGAAGCGGAAATGGAAAAATTAGCTGCAGGTTTTGAAAAAACCGATAGTGGTTTGCGTTATAAAATCATCCAAAAAGGAAATGGTAAAAAAGCTGAAAACGGAAAAGTAGTTGCAGTGCATTATTCAGGTTCTTTAGAAAACGGAAAAGTTTTTGACAATTCGTACACACGAAAAAAACCAATCGAATTCCCACTCGGGCAAGGAAATGTAATTGAAGGTTGGGACGAAGGTATCGCTTTGCTTCAAGTAGGTGATAAAGCTCGTTTTGTGATTCCGTCGTATTTAGGATATGGTGCCAGTGGAGCAGGTGGTGTAATTCCACCAAATGCAACATTGATTTTTGATGTAGAATTAATGGATGTAAAATAAAGTTAGAAGTACGAAGTTTTATATATTCAAAATAATAATCCTGGTAGTTACACTATCGGGATTTTTTATATATTTACTTTTCTAAACAATCAAAAACAGACTTATGAAATTAAGAATTTTATCGCTTGCCTTTGTAGGAGCTATTATTTATTCGTGTTCTCCTAAAGTTGCTCCAGCTGTGACTGAAGCGAAACCACCAGTAGTAGCAACGCTTTCAGCTGAACTTGCTGAAGGAAAAAGTTTATACGAAAACAATTGTGCGAAATGCCATAGATTATACGATCGCCATGAGTTTACACCAGAACAGTGGACGCCAATTACAATAAGTATGCAACAGAAGGCAAAGATTCAAGATGTTGAAAGACAAAAAATCTACAACTATTTGACGATGAAATAATGTAAATTAATAACTGAATTATACAATTAAATTTTTTTATTACTTTTTATCTTTACTTTTCTTAATTAAAGTAACTATGAAAACAAGAATTTTAGCAATCGCTATAATGGGAATGGTAATTTGTTCCTGCTCCAAAAAATTGGTTATGCCAAGTGGAGAAGAAAAGAAAGGTTTGACTCCTGAACTTGCTGAAGGGAAGAATCTTTTTGTAAATAATTGCGCCAAGTGCCATAATTTAAAAAATCCAAATAAATATACTCCGGAAGAATGGGCACCTATTTTGATGAGAATGCAAAAGAAAGCTAAAATTTCAGATAGTGATAGAGAGAAAATTTACAACTATGTAA
The DNA here is from genome assembly GCA_040385945.1 of Bacteroidota bacterium. Classification (GTDB taxonomy): domain Bacteria; phylum Bacteroidota; class Bacteroidia; order Flavobacteriales; family Flavobacteriaceae; genus Flavobacterium. Next base: position 9,162 of record JAZKGN010000042.1, on the reverse strand, counting down.
CGTATAAATAAAAAAATAAATCCGCTTAAAAGCGGATTTATTTTTTCTAAAATGATTTCAACTATAATGAAAACCCATCTGGTAAAATTGCTCCTTTTTTGATGACGATTATTCCGTCTTTAATTGTGAGCAATGGTGTGTTGCTATCTTCTAAATGTGTTCCGCCGTTTAAGGTTACATCATTACCAATTCGGCAATTTTTATCTACGATAGTATTGTTTATCTGACAACGATCGCCAATACCAATATTAATGATGTTATGGATATTATTGTTGCTAATTTCTTCTATATTCTGATAATAATCATTTCCCATTAAGTACGAATTGGTAATGGTAGAACCTTTTCCAACACGACTTCTAATACCAATAACAGAGTGTTTGATGGCGGCACCATTGATGATACAACCTTCTGCAATAATAGAGGTATCAATAGAAGAACCACCAGTGATTTTTGATGGAGGTAAAACTCTGGTACGGGTGTATATTTTACTCGAATTATCAAAAAGATTGAATTTCGGAATATCGTCTGTTAAACCCAAGTTGGCTTCAAAAAACGAATCGATGTTTCCAATATCCGTCCAATAACCTTCGTATTGATAGCTTAGTATTTTTTGTTTACCTATGGCTTGCGGAATAATTTCTTTACCAAAATCCTTTGTGTCATAATTTGACATTAAATCAATCAGTAAATCTCTGTTGAAAATGTAAATTCCCATCGAAGCCAGATAGTTTTTTCCTTCCGATTTGGATTCGTCACTTACTTCGGAAGTCCAATCCGGCAACAAAGAAGCATTTGGTTTTTCTATAAAGGAAGTTATAAAGTTATTGGAATCGGTTTTTAGAATACCAAATTCAGGTGCTTCTTTTGCTGTCACAGGCAATGTGGCAATCGAAATGTCGGCGCCACTTTTATCGTGCGCTTCGATCATTTCGTTAAAATCCATTTGATACAATTGGTCACCCGATAAAATCAAGGCATAATCAAATTCGTGATTCATAAAATGATGCATGCATTGGCGAACCGCGTCGGCTGTTCCTTGAAACCAAGTCACGTTATCGGGCGTTTGTTCTGCAGCCAAAATATCAACAAAAGCAGTGCTAAAATGGCTAAAATGGTAGGTGTTTTTTATGTGCTGATTCAGTGAAGCCGAGTTAAATTGTGTCAACACAAACATTCTAGGAATATTCGAATTGATGCAATTGGATATCGGAATATCAACCAATCTGTATTTTCCAGCAATAGGAACTGCGGGTTTTGACCTGCTTTCTGTTAATGGTGATAATCTTGAACCTTGTCCGCCACCAAGTATTATGGCCAATGCGCTTTTTTTCATTTTTTATCGTATTAAAGATTGGTAAACGTTACTGTATTCTTCTGCTACTTTGTCCCACGAATGGTCAATTTGCATGCATGTTTTTCTAACTTCATCAAATTTTGTGTTGTCATAATACAAATCGATAGCTCGTGTAATCGAATGATTTACATCAAAAACACTGGTGTGATCGTGACAAATTCCGAAACCGCCATCGCCAAAATCCAAAACTGTATCTTTCAATCCGCCGGTTCGTCGCACTATCGGAATGGTTCCGTAGCGTAACGCGTACATTTGGTTCAAACCACAAGGTTCTACTCGCGAAGGCATCAGTAAAAAGTCGGCTCCAGCATAAATAATATGGGCTAATTTTTCATTATAACCAATGTAGGCGTTGTAATAACCGTTGTAAAAATGTTTCAAACTGTTGAGTCCGTTTTCAACATTGGTATCTCCCGAACCCAAAATCAAAATGTTAATCTCACCCGGATTTCGGTTTAACGCAATGCTACATATTTCGGTCAATAAATCGGCTCCTTTTTCATGAACTAATCGTCCGATAAAAGTAAAAAGCGGTTTGTTGATGTCTAAATTGAATTGTTCACAGAGGAACGCTTTGTTTTTTTGTTTCCCTTTTTTGAAACCTTTTAATGTGTAATTGGTTTCTAACATGGTGTCGGTTTTCGTATTCCAAACTTCGGTATCGATACCATTTAAAATTCCCAACGATTTGGGTCTTTCGTATTGCAATAAGTTTTCCAAACCATTGGCAGAATAGCTTATTTCATCCAAATAACTCGGTGAAACTGTAGTGACTTTCCACGCACATTTTATGGCAGAAGCAAGCGGATTGATAACACCATTCCATTCTAAATAGCCAATGTTTTTAGGGTCGAATTCGGGAATGTAATGCAATTTATTTCTGCCAAACCAACCTTGGTATTGTCCGTTGTGAATGGTTAAAACGGTAGCTGTATTTTGAAGCGGAATGTAATTGTAGCATTTCTGAATCATAAACGGAATCAATCCCGAATGGTGGTCATGGCAATGCAACACATCAGGCGATTGCTTGGTTTCAATCAACCAATTTAAAAAGGCAATTTGAAAGGATAAAAACCGTTCGGTGTCGTCTTGATAGGAATAAATATTAGGTCTGTCAAACAATTTCGGAATCGCAATCACGTAAAATTCAAATCCTAATTTATTGGTTTTTTCCTTTAGAATAGTATAATTAAACTGAAAATTACCCAATCGCAGTTTGCCTTCATGAACAGTATCAAATTCATTTTCATTGTTGAATTTGTTGTAGTAACCTGGAACAACCACTTTGGCTTGATGACCTGACTGATTTAAATATTTGGGTAAAGCTCCAACAACGTCGGCCAATCCGCCTACTTTGGCGACAGGATAACATTCGGCACTGATATGATAAATTTCCATTTGGAGTTATAAATTACAACTAATTTTTTACTATTTTTAAAAAAGTATAGTAGTCGTTTGGATTAAAATTTAAATGTATAAATTATTACTGTAAAAAAAGAAAATAATTTTGTGTTTCAAAAAAATTAACGGTTAAATGATTGATAAATGAATGTAAAAGCAGCCAACGAAATTACATGGAGCGATTTTGAGAAAATTGAAATGCGTGTCGGAACGATTCTAAAAGTGAATGATTTTCCGGAAGCCAGAAAACCAGCGTACCAAATTACAATCGATTTTGGAAGAGAAATCGGAATTAAAAAATCGTCCGCTCAAATAACGAAACGCTATTCTAAAGACGAATTACTGGGCAAGCAAATTGTAGCTGTGGTTAATTTTCCGAGAAAGCAAATAGGAACATTTATGAGTGAATGCTTGGTTTTGGGTTCGGTAAATGGTGATGAGGTGGTTTTATTGACTTCCGATTTGAAAGTCGAAAATGGGTTGCGTATCGCATAAAAAAAGTCCAAAATCTTTCGACGTTTGGACTTTTAGCTATTAGTTTTTACTTCTTTTTTCTTTTAAAGCTTTCCCTAAATTAACGAAAGAAATAAATAAGAATAAAAAAGCGATAATAAAAAAACCTTTCTTTTCGTCAAAGTTGTTTTCTTGTTGCATCTCTATGTAATTCGCACCAATTATAAACAGCCAAAAAAGTATAATTATACTATTTATTGTTATTTTGTGTCTGTTGAAAAACGCGAGAATATTTTGCATAATGTATAGTATAAAAAAAAATCCAAAAATCTTTCGGCTTTTGGACTTTATAACGTTTGTTTATTTCTTAAATATCGTCAAAATCAATATCGGTGTAGCTTTTTTCAGTTGTAGAAGTTGCTTCTGTTCTGGTTTCGTCAGTAGCATATTCTTTTTTGAAATCTTTCTGATGTCTTTCAGAAATTACTTCTTCACCTTTATTGTTTAAAACAAAAGAGGTCATTTCTTCTAAAATTTCTTTAAAAGCGGTAAAATCTTCTTTGTACAAATAAATTTTATGCTTTTTGAAATGAAAAGATCCATCTTCTTCGGTAAACTTTTTACTTTCGGTAATGGTAATGTAGTAATCGTCAGCCTTGGTAGCTCTAACATCAAAGAAGTACGTTCTTCGTCCTGCTCTTAAAACTTTAGAAAAAATTTCGTCTTTTTCTAACATGTCGTTTTCTCTCATATTCGGTCGGTCAATTTGTAGTTTTTCGTTATACCAAAAATCATAAAAAAAAAGTTACGGTGCAACAATTATTCTACTTCTTTTTCAGAAAGTTGTTTATAATACAGTTCTTTGTAATAACCGTCTTGGTTTACAAGCTGATTATGAGAACCTTGTTGGATGATTTTTCCTTCTTCTAAAATGATAATTTTATCGGCATTTTTAGCAGACGAAACTCGGTGACTGACAATAATAGTTGTTTTGTTTTTTGAGATATCGAGTAAATTAGATAAAATTTGTTCTTCAGTTTCTGTGTCTACAGCTGATAAACAATCGTCAAGAAGTAAAATTTCAGGATCTTTAATAATGGCTCTTGCAATCGAAACACGTTGTTTTTGTCCGCCCGAAAGGGTAATGCCTCGCTCGCCAAGTACGGTTTCATATTTATTTTTAAATTGGATGATGTTTTTATGAACCACCGCTTTTTTAGCAGCTGTTATCACTTCTTCATCTGTTGCGGTTTCTTTTCCGAATTTGATGTTGTTTTTGATGCTATCCGAAAACAAAAAAGCATCTTGAGGTACAATGCCAATGCTGTTTCTAAGGTCGTATAAATTCACTTTTGAAATCGGATTTCCATCGATTAAAATTGCACCTTCTTTGATATCATATGTACGTGTCAACAACGATAAAATGGTCGATTTTCCTGATCCTGTTTTTCCTAAAATAGCTAAGGTTTCGCCTTTATTAATAGTGAAAGAAACGTCTTGTAGTGCGTTGATGTTGGTGTCTTCGTAGGTGAAATTGACATTTTTAAATTCGATTTGACCTTTAATTTCGGTTCTTCCCGACGTTGTGTTTTTTATTTCTGGTTCGATTTTTAAAAACTCATTGATTCTTTTTTGAGATGCTTCGGCTTCTTGGACCAAAGACGAAACCCAACCAATCGAAGCCACTGGCCAAGTTAGCATGTTGACGTACAAAATAAATTCGGCTATGGTTCCGATTTTTTCCATTCCGGGTTCCTGATTGATGTACATCATTCCGCCAAAATAAATAACCACCAAGTTACTGATGCCAATAAGTGCAATCATTAACGGTCCGAAAAGCGATTGCACTTTGGCTAAACTCATGCTTTTTTCTTTGCTTTCTTGAGCCAAATCTTTCAAATTATTTTGCTGTTGATTTTCTAAAGCATAGGCTTTAATGACGCGAATTCCAGAAAAAATTTCTTGTGTAAACGAAGATATTTTTGATAAATACTGTTGAAAAGTGGTACTTCTTTTATTGATTTCGGTGCTCAATTTAAAAATGATGTATGCCAAAATTGGCAATGGAAGTAAGGTGTACAACGTCAATTTTGGCGATACGTTAAACATGTAAATGATAACGATTGTAAATCGAATGACTGTATTGATGGTGTACATTACGGCTGGACCGACGTACATTCGGACTTTACCGACATCTTCGCTAATTCGACTCATCAAATCGCCCGTACGGTTTCGTTTGTAAAAATTCTGATCTAAGACTTCATAATGTTGAAACACTTCGTTTTTTAAATCAAATTCGACGTGGCGCGACATTACAATTAAGGTTTGTCTCATCAAAAAAGTCAATACACCAGCAATAAGTGTTGCTACAATGATTAGAAGGATGTTGTTTATCAAATCGGTTTTAGCATTGGCTGCCGCAATTTGATTTTTTTGAAATGCTTCGATGGTGTTAATCGACTGACTAACTAATTTTGGAGTGAATAAAGAGAATATTTGTGCGATTATGGTGATAATAATACCGAATAAAAAACGGTATTTATATTTGATGAAATATTTATTCAAATAACGTAATTCTTTCATGTTTTTATGAAAATGGGGTGATTTAATTTTGTTATTATGTTAAAATAATGGCGATACTAAAAAGTTGTAATTCTCAGAATATTGAGGGTGATTTAATTATATGCTAATTTGCTCCTAAAAACATTTAATTATTTTAAATTTAATTATAATTTTGCTACATCTTTTTGATAATGTCGCAATTTAAACACTACTTATGACTACAGAAATTACTACTGCAAAAGAATTACAAAAAATGGATCCTGTTTTCGGACAACTTTCATTTGATAATCACGAACAAATTGTTTTTTGCAATGACAAAGATACTGGTTTAAAAGCAATAATTGGTATTCACAATTCAGTTTTAGGACCCGCTTTAGGTGGAACTAGAATGTGGAATTATGCAAACGAATGGGAAGCTTTGAACGATGTTTTGCGATTGTCACGTGGAATGACTTACAAATCTGCTATTACTGGATTGAATCTTGGTGGTGGAAAAGCAGTCATTATTGGTGATGCTAAAACACAAAAAACACCTGAGTTGATGCGTAAGTTTGGTGAATTCGTACACTCTTTATCAGGAAGATATATCACTGCAGAAGACGTCGGAATGGTAACTGCAGACATGGATACAGTTCGTGATGTAACGCCTTATGTAACCGGAATTTCAGAATCTCGTGGAGGTTCAGGAAATCCATCACCAGTTACAGCTTACGGAGTTTACATGGGAATGAAAGCGGCTGCCAAATACCAATTTGGTTCGGATGCTTTGGACGGACGAAAAGTATTAGTACAAGGAATTGGTCACGTAGGTGAAACTTTAGTGGAGTATTTAGCTAAAGAAGGTGCGTTAGTTCAAATTACCGATATCAATCAAGATAAGTTAAAAGAAGTGAGTGCTAAATACGGTGCTAGTATTTTTACAGGTGATGATTTGTATACTGCTGATGTTGATATTTATGCTCCTTGCGCTCTTGGTGCAACCATTAATGACGATACGGTTTATAAAATCAAAGCAAAAGTAATAGCTGGAGCTGCTAATAATCAATTGGCGAATGAAAATACACACGGACCAATTTTGCAAGAAAGAGGTATTGTATATGCTCCTGATTTCGTAATCAACGCTGGTGGAATCATCAATGTATATGCCGAAATCGCTCATTACGACAAAGCAGAAGCGATGCGTAGAACAGAAAACATCTACAACACTACCTTAGAGATTTTCGACTATGGCGTTAAAAATAATTTAACACCACAAAAAGCGGCAATGGCTATAGCTGATGCTCGAATTGAACAAAGAAGAAAAGAAAACGCTAAATAGAGAAGTGTTTTAAAAAATAGTTTTATTTTTGCAGAGCGAAAGAGCTTTTTCTTTCGCTCTTTTAATTTTATAAAGTTCTTACACGTGTTAAACAGAAGACATATTCGAGTAAAAGTGATGCAATCTATTTACGCAATGCATCAAAATGGTTCTGATGATATGGAAAAAGAAGAAAAATTCTTATCCTACAGTATCGAAAGTATAATGGATTTATACTTAATTATGTTGTCTTCTTTAATTGAACTCCAAAAGAAAGAAACCGAATTTATTGCTGTTTCTAGCAAAAAACATTTGGCTACTCCAGAAGAACGCAAACCCAATACCAAATTCATCAATAATGCCATTTTACTTTTGTTAAAAGAAAGTAATACGATTGATATTGCTATTGCGGCAAAAAAAATTACCAATTGGTCTGCCAATGACGATGCAATTTTGTTATTACTTCAAGATGTAAAACAAAGCGACATCTATCAGAAATACATGAAGGAGAAAGCAACCAACTTCGAAAAAGATAAGCAATTTATCATCGATTTGTTTACAGAAGTTATCGCTCCAAATGAGAAGTTGTACAATTACTTAGAAGATTATAAGTTAACTTGGGTAGACGATATTCCGGTGGTAAATACCAAAATCTTAAAGCAATTGAACCAAATCACAGAAAAAGACGAGGCGTTCAAAGTGGCAAAATTGTTCAAAGACGAAGAAGACAAAGAGTTTGTTAATTTACTTTTTAGAAGAACGGTTTTGAACGAAGTGGAATTTGCAAAAGATTTCTTCGATAAAACGCCCAATTGGGACATGGATCGAATTGCAGAAATGGACACCATCATTATTAAAATGGCAATTTGTGAGTTTTTAAAATTCCCATCTATTCCAACAAAAGTGACCATTAATGAGTATTTGGAAATCGCCAAAGAATATTCGACGCCAAAAAGCAGCATTTTTATAAATGGTATTTTAGATAATTTGGTAAAAGATTTTCAAAGTACAGACAGAATAAAAAAAATAGGAAGAGGTTTATTATAATCTTCAATCAAATTAGTTTTAAATAAAATAATTTCAAAATGAACAACAAAGTAATTTGCTTTTTAGCACTTTCAGCATTGCTTTTTACAGCTTGTAAAAAAGAGGAAAAGGTCGATGTGCCAGCACCCGAAAATTCTTCGGTGACAATCAATCAACCTGCAGTTCAACAGTCAATTGCAGATCCAGAACCTGAGTCAACTGCACCAAAAACAGAAATGGTTTTTACAGAAAACGAACACGATTTCGGAACCATCAATCAAGGTGACAAAGTAATGCATGTTTTTACCTTTAAAAATACAGGAACCAACGATTTAATTATTACAAGAGCCAATGGTTCTTGTGGTTGTACCGTTCCAGAATATCCTAAAGAACCAATTGCTCCAGGAAAAACAGGTACGATGAAAGTATCGTTTAATTCTACTGGTAAAAGTGGTGAGCAGAAAAAAACGGTTTCCGTTATGGCAAACACACCTAAAGGTGTTGAAGTGCTAACAATTAAAGCAAATATTAAAGTGGACAAAATAACCACTAAATCTTAATCCCAAAAAATAATTATTATTATGGATCAAATCGGAACGTATTTACCGTTTATTTTAATTTTTGTCGTGATGTATTTCTTTATGATTTTACCACAACAAAAAAGAGTCAAAAAAGAGAAAGAGTTTGAAACCAATTTAAAAGTTGGAGATAAAATTGTGACTAAAAGTGGTTTTCACGGAAAAGTAGCTGAAATATCAGAAACAACAGCAGTTATCGAAACCATGTCTGGAAAATTGAAGATTGAAAAATCGGCTATTTCTTTAGAGATGAGTTTGGCTTTGAATAAAAAAGCATAACCTCTCAATAGCAGTAAAAGAAAATCCCAAACGCAACAGTTTGGGATTTTTTTATGTCTTTATTTTCTGTATTTATCATTCAAACCTATGTTCTCTAGTATCATAGTTTTTATTTTTGTCATTCGGTCTGTCTTAGTTTTTTCTTGTTTTGCCGAATCGATATATTCTAGGAACTCTTTTTGTTTGTAGGGAGAAAATTTTTCAAATGCTTC
>JAZKGN010000041.1:0-3740 GCA_040385945.1 Bacteroidota bacterium | reverse complement strand
TCACCACAATAGTCGATCGCTCCAGATCGACTTTTGTATTTTATAGCACTTCCTTCAAGAAAGTTAAAAAGGCTTCCCAAGAGCGTTTGGCAGCTAGTTCGTTATAGGCTGCGCCTTTACTGTTATCATTTCCAGCACTTTTATTGGTAAACGAATGCACTGCATTGGCATAATACACCATTTGCCAATCGACTTTTGCAGTACGCATTTCGTTTTGAAATGCTTTGACTTCTGCTTCGGGAACATTCGGATCGTCGGCTCCGTGAAGCACTAATACTTTTGCTGTTATTGGTGTAATGGTTCGTGTTTCATCACGTTTTAAACCACCATGAAACGACACTACTCCTTTTACTTTCATGTTACTTCTGGCTGCTTCAATGGCACCAGTTCCGCCAAAGCAATAGCCCATCACAACAATTTCATCTGCATTGGCACCTTGTTTTACCAATTCATCAATTGCTAATTGGATACGCGCTTGGTATTCTGTGATATTTTGTTTGTAATGTCGGGATTGATTTGCCGCTGACTGTTGATTTTTAGGCTTGTTACCTACACCATAAATATCGGCTACAAAAGTATAGTATCCAAGTTTTGTTAATTCGATGGCGCTTTCCTTGGCATGATCGTCAATTCCCATCCAGGCAGGAATGATTACAACACCTGGATTGTTTTTTAATGCTGTAGTCGGTTTACCCAAAAATCCGCTTAGATGTTTGTTGCTATACCCCACTTCTTTTAGTTGTGCGAATCCGACAAAATATACATTCAGTACTATAACGAGAAATAAGATATTCTTTTTCATAAGATGAATTGTTTGAAATACAAATGTAGCAGAAAATGAAATCAACGTTTGTTAAATTTTAAAATAAAAAAAGCGTCCAAAATAGTGAACGCTTTAGAGATGTTATAAGTTGTAATTTAAATTCCGATTTCAACTTGAAAACGAACGTACCAATTTTCTTTTGAAGTTCCGTTGTAAAAATCGAGTTTGTCTAATGTGATTTCGCTTTGTAATTTAAAAGAATGTTCCCAAATGTATTTAGTGACTCCAAAACTAAATTCCTTTGTATTTGGAGCTTTGGTTTCGATATCCTTACCTACTTTTTGAATAGAATACCTTCCAATAAATTCGTAATTAGAGCGTGTGTTGTAACTCAATTGGTAATCAAATCCGTTTCCAACAAAAACATAATTCGATTGCGTGATATCGGTTGGATTGAAAGTTACCGCATCTTTACTCGTTGTTCTCGACATAAAACTAGACATGGCTGCCCAACCTCTGTATTTAAACATGGCATCCAATAAAACTGATTTCATCGTGCGTTGTTGATACAAATCGTTACCCAATTGACCTCCAGTTCTTCGGGCGTGATTGTTTTGTTGAAAAGCACCCGACAGTAAAAATTTTGGTTTTTTCTCACGCATAATATCACCTTCAAAATAGGTTCCGTCTTTTGTAAAAGCTCCGAAAGGTAACAGTTCAATTTTTCCAGTGATGGCAATTCCGTCATCTGCTTTTCCTGTTACATTTCGACCTTCACCAGTGGAAACAGCAGTTTTTAAGTTGTAGGAGAATTTATCTTTGTACTCGTTCATGTTGTGGACTTGAAATCCGAAATCCCTATCAATAGTAAACTTAGCATTATTGATTGTTCGGTCGGTGAGTTGCAAACCTCCTGAAGAATTTACACGTTGGCGATTTCCAGGTAATTTGGTTTGTCCAAAGCTAATATTCCAATGTTTGTTGGGACGATAAAACACCACCGCATCTCTAATGATATTGATGTTTTCACCTTCTTTTATTTCACCTACATCACCAGGAGCAAATGACAATTGAATAGCATATAAGAATTTCGGATTCCCAACATAACCATCAAAACGCAAACGCAAACGGCGAATTTGTCCGTCATACGCGCTGTTTTCACCTTCATTTTCGATATAGGTTACTCGGTTTTGCATACGAAAACGAATATTAAACTGAAATAAACTATCGGGAGAAGTAATTCCGATTCCTTTTCCGAAGCTATAATAAGGTAAAGTTGACAATTTGATATCATTGTCGTGTTTGGTCTGTTCAATGGTAACTTGTGCATGAGCAAGAGTTGAAATAAACAGTACTACGAGTAGTATTTTTTTCATTGTGAGGATTTTGTTAGTTGATTGTTAGGTAGTTATAAATGTAGTGTTTTAAAATAGTTTCCAAATAATTATCTTAAAATTATTATTTTGAATGTTTTAAAAAATTTGATAATACTAAGTTAACATGCTGAAAATTGACCTAAAAAAAACTGCCTAGTGACGACAGTTTTTTTTAGATAAATATAATTTATATAAATAATTTCAATAGAAAATAAACGATGGCTGCAAGTGCAGCTGAAACCGGAATGGTTAACACCCAAGCCCATAATAATTTTACGGTTACTCCCCAACGAACAGCAGAAACACGTTTGGTTACTCCTACTCCAATAATAGAACCTGTAATAGTATGTGTTGTAGATACTGGAATTTTAAAATGCTCTGTAGAAAACAACGTTAATGCTCCAGCAGATTCTGCCACAACACCTTCAAAAGCGGTTACTTTTGTGATTTTAGAACCCATTGTTTTTACAATTTTCCAACCACCACTTAAAGTTCCAAGTGCTATTACTGTATAACATGTTAACGGAATCCAGCTTGGCATCATACCATCAATTTTTACACCATCCTTTTCTGAAGGTAATACGACATTCAAATCCAACCACCCAGCAGACATGTCTATGTTTGGATTGGTTTTGATATATACGGCTACAGCGGCTGCAATTATTCCCATAACTTTTTGTGAGTCGTTTCCACCATGGCCTAAACTAAACGCTGCAGATGAGATAAGCTGCATTTTCTTCAATACTTTTTCGGCTTTTGCCGTAGAAAAACTACTAAATACCAAATTAAAAATAGCCAAACTAAAGAAAATGATAGCAACTAAAAACCATTTGATATTGGCGGGTTCTGTCATGACACTCCAAAAATGACTTTCAAATCGTGGTTTTTTAATGTCTTCATACGAAAGCAAAACCGATGACATGAACCATATCACAAGCAACATTAAAATTACAGTAACAATTTTTGGATAGATATTTTTCTTAGAAGAATACATCAACCATAAGGAAATAAAATACGAAATGATCATCCCTAATAAAGGAGCAAATACAATAAAAAGTATTACTATCATAACACCAGAAGGAAGTAATTCCCCTTCTTTAGCTTCTTTAATCCAATTGACAATTTTAAATCCGGCATGTTCCGGATCGGTAACGTCTCTAAAACCGTGTGCAATAGCAGCACCAGCAAAACCTCCAATAAGAGTATGTGAGGAAGATGACGGAATTCCTTTCCACCATGTTAATAAATTCCACACGATAGCTGCAATAACTCCAGCTAAAATTACCACCAAATCAATACTACTTGTATGTGCTGTTTTGGCAACCGTATCTGCCACTCCAAAACCAAAAACCCAATAGGCCAAAAAGTTAAAAAGAGCAGCCCAAAGTACAGCTTGAAAAGGAGTTAAAACCTTTGTAGCTACTATCGTTGCTATCGAATTGGCTGCATCGTGAAAACCATTGATGTAGTCAAAAATCAGCGCTAATACAATAACTATTATAAGTAAAGTAAAATCCATAAAAGTAATTTTTTAAAACTGTTTATGAATGTTTAACAGAAATTTGCTCCATTACATTGGAAACACTTTTACATTTATCAGA
>JAZKGN010000040.1:0-4032 GCA_040385945.1 Bacteroidota bacterium | reverse complement strand
TAGATGCTTTTTATGAGAAAGAAGAAGGCAAATTACTTTAAGAAACATTTAAACTCATAAACTTTTAAACTTCTAAACTAAAGTTTATCTTTGCACCTTCTAATTTGAAATCATATCAATGAACAAACTTTTAATAGTAGGAACGGTTGCTTTTGACGCTATCGAAACCCCTTTTGGAAAAACAGATAAAATATTAGGTGGCGCTGCTACTTTCATCGGATTATCTGCTTCGCATTTTAATGTTAAATCGGCTATTGTTTCGGTGGTTGGTGAAGATTTTCCACAAGAATATTTAGATTTACTTACGGCGAGAAATATTGATATTTCTGGAATCGAAATCGTAAAAGGTGGGAAAACCTTCTTCTGGAGTGGAAAATACCACAATGATTTGAATTCACGCGACACTTTAGTTACCGAATTAAATGTTTTGGCCGATTTTAATCCGGTTGTTCCTCAAGAGTATAAAGATGCCGATGTCGTGATGTTGGGTAATTTACATCCAATAGTACAAACAGGTGTTTTAAATCAAATGAGTAAAAAACCAAAGCTTGTTGTATTGGATACGATGAACTTTTGGATGGATTGCGCTTTGCCAGAATTACTAGACGTTATGAAAAACGTTGATGTAATTACTATTAATGATGAAGAAGCACGTCAGTTATCTGGTGAATATTCGTTGGTAAAAGCCGCTGCAAAAATTCATACGATGGGACCGAAATATGTAGTGATTAAAAAAGGAGAACACGGCGCCTTATTGTTTGAAGGGAAAAATATTTTCTTCGCACCAGCATTGCCGTTAGAAGAAGTGTTTGATCCAACAGGAGCCGGAGATACATTTGCTGGAGGTTTTTCAGGTTATATTGCGCAAAGCGAAAACATTTCGTTTGACAATATGAAAAATGCCATCATACACGGTTCTAACTTAGCTTCTTTTTGTGTGGAGAAATTCGGAACAGAAAGAATGTTGGGATTGAAACAAGTAGAAGTTCAGGAAAGATTAAAACAATTCAAAGCGTTAACACATTTTGATATAGAATTATCATAAATTTATGCCTCGAAGTTTCGGGGCATTTTTGTTTAAGAATAAGAAACACAACTAACTACAAAATACAACTACAATGAGCGACGCAATAAAACACGAATGTGGAATTGCACTTTTACGATTAAAAAAACCGTTAGCATTTTACAAAGAAAAATACGGTACTGCTTTTTATGGAATACAGAAAATGTATCTTCTTATGGAAAAGCAGCACAATCGAGGTCAAGATGGAGCCGGATTCGCCTCTATTAAATTGGATGTTGAACCAGGCGAACGCTACATCAGCAGAATTCGTTCTAACGAAGCACAACCTATTCAAGATATTTTTGCTCAAATCAATGGCAGAATCAATGAAGAACTGACTTTGCATCCTGAATATTTGGATGATGTAGCACTTCAAAAAGCGCACCTTCCTTATGTAGGCGAATTGTTTTTAGGACATGTGCGCTATGGAACTTTCGGAAAAAATAACATCGAAAGCGTTCATCCTTTTTTACGTCAGAACAATTGGATGCATCGAAATTTAATCATTGCCGGAAATTTTAACATGACCAACGTAACCGAACTTTTCAATAGTTTGGTCGAGTTAGGACAACATCCTAAAGAAATGGCAGACACGGTAACGGTTATGGAAAAAATCGGACATTTCCTCGACGATGAAGTCACCGATTTGTACCAAGAGTGTAAAAATAACGGTTTGTCAAAAAGAGAAGCGTCTCCTGTAATTGCAGAAAAATTAGATGTTGCAAAAATATTAAAACGTGCTTCCCGTGGTTGGGATGGCGGTTATGCTATGGCAGGTTTGTTAGGTCATGGTGATTCGTTTGTTTTTCGTGATCCAGCCGGAATTCGTCCTGTGTATTTTTATGAAGATGACGAAATCGTAGTGGTTGCCTCCGAACGACCAGTTATTCAAACTGTTTTTAACGTTCCTTTTGAAAAAGTACAAGAGCTTACACCAGGCAACGCGTTAATCATTAAAAAAAATGGTCAGACTTCATTGAATGAAATCATTACACCAACAGTTAAAAAAGCATGTTCGTTTGAACGCATCTATTTTTCCCGCGGAAGCGATGCTGAAATTTATCAAGAACGAAAAGAATTAGGTAAATTAATTCTTCCAGCAGTTTTAGAAGCGATTGATGAAGATACCGATAATACTGTGTTTTCTTTTATTCCGAATACAGCCGAAACGTCTTTTTACGGAATGGTCGAAGCAGCCAATGATTTTTTAAACCAACGGAAAAACGCTTTTATTTTAAATAATAGAAAAACATTAACCAAAGAAAAATTGGAAGAAATTCTTTCTGTAAAAATAAGAACCGAAAAAATTGCCATTAAAGATGTCAAACTAAGAACGTTCATTACCGAAGACAGTAGTCGTGACGATTTAGTGGCTCACGTTTATGATGTGACTTATGGTGTGATTCAACCCACCGATAATTTGGTTATTATAGATGATAGTATTGTAAGAGGAACTACTCTTAAAAAGAGTATTCTTAAAATGATGGATCGATTAAATCCAAAACGAATTGTAGTCGTTTCATCAGCGCCACAAATTCGTTATCCAGATTGTTACGGAATTGATATGGCAAAGCTGGAAGGATTGATTGCATTTCAAGCTACAATGGAGCTTTTAAAAGAGCGAAATTTGTATCATATTGTAGATGAAGTATATGCTAAATGCAAAGCACAAGAGCATCTAAAAGACTCAGAAGTAGTAAATTACGTTACAGAAATCTATTCGCCATTTAGCGATATGGAAATATCAGATAAAATTGCTGAGCTGCTAAATTCAGCCGATATAAAAGCAGAAGTAAAAATTATTTTTCAATCGGTAGACAACCTTCATATAGCGTGTCCTAAGAATCTAGGGGACTGGTACTTTACAGGTGATTATCCAACACCAGGAGGAAATCGCGTTGTAAACCGTGCGTTTATCAATTTTTACGAAGGAAATGACGCAAGAGCGTATTAAAAGTTAAAAAAAAGTGTAGTTCATCGACTTTTTTAACTCTTTGTCCAAAATATAATTATGTTAAAATGTAATGTATATATATTTGGAGAACCATAGCATTAGTAGGTTAAGTTTATGGTAGATTTGGGGCAAAAAAGGTGAAAGAAATTTCACCTTTTTTATTTTTATTTTCCTGATAATCATGCAAAAAGGCAACTCTTACTCTCATTTGCCTATCATTCCAATATAATTTAACAGAAGTACCTTTCAAAAGTAATTTAAGTAATTACTTTTGAACCATCATAGAATTTAGTAGGTTAAAGTTTATGATAGATTTGGGGCAAAAAGGCGTCCGCACTTGCGGGCGTCTTTTTAATTTGTATAGAACAGCTATAAAAAAACCCCAATAAGAATTTTCTATTGGGGTTTTATATTACAACGTACAGCTTTTATTTTGCTGCAGCGTACAAACGAGCTACTTCATCCCAATTGATTACATTAAAAAAAGCTTCAATATAATCAGGACGACGGTTTTGATAATTTAAATAATACGCATGTTCCCAAACGTCCATACAAAGAATTGGTGTTCCGCCACAACCTACACCAGGCATTAAGGTATTGTCTTGGTTAGGCGTTCCACATACTTCCAGTTTTCCATCTTTTACGCAAAGCCAAGCCCAACCCGATCCGAATTGTGTCGCACCAGCTTTAGAGAAAGCCGCTTTAAATTCGTCAAACGAACCCAAATCTTTTTCAATAGCAGCTGCTAATTCACCAGTTGGTTTTCCGCCACCATTTGGCGACATGATGTTCCAAAACAAATTGTGATTAAAAAAACCGCCACCATTATTTCGAATCGCTGCTTTAGTCATATCCAAATTTTTCAGAATGTCTTCAATCGATTTTCCTTCCAAATCAGTTCCAGCAATCGCTGCATTTAAGTTGGTGGTATACGCGTTGTGATGCTTAGAATGGTGAATCTCCATTGTTCTCGCATCAATATGTGGTTCTAATGCATCGTATGCATAAGGTAATT
>JAZKGN010000039.1:22265-42927 GCA_040385945.1 Bacteroidota bacterium | reverse complement strand
ATCTTCGGAAAAGCAACACAAGACATCTTCTCTGAATTTGACGGAAAAGATTACGATAAAGAATATTTCGACGGAGATGTAAAATACCACTTGGGATTGACGTCGGAAAGAAAAACCAAATCAGGTAAAAAAATCAACATCAATTTAGCGCCAAATCCGTCGCATTTAGAAACGGTTGGAGCTGTTATTGAAGGAATCACACGTGCTAAACAAGACAAATATTTCCCAGATGACTTCTCTAAAGTATTGCCAATTGCCGTTCATGGTGATGCAGCTGTAGCTGGACAAGGAATTGTGTATGAAATTGTGCAAATGGCACAACTTGATGGTTACAGAACGGGTGGAACGATTCATATTGTTATCAACAACCAAGTCGGATTCACCACGAATTACCAAGATGCACGTTCGTCGGTATATTGTACCGATGTGGCAAAAGTAACTTTGTCGCCAGTACTTCACGTGAATGCTGACGATACAGAAGCTGTGGTTCATGCGATGTTGTTTGCTTTGGATTTCCGTATGGAATTCGGGCGTGACGTATTCATCGATTTATTAGGCTACAGAAAATACGGTCACAATGAAGGTGACGAACCTCGTTTTACACAACCAGTTTTATATAAAATTATTGCACGACATAAAAATCCGAGAGATATTTATGCCGAAAAATTAATCATTGATGGTATTGTAGATCAAGCCTACATTACCAAAATCGAAAATGAATACAAAGACAAATTAGACGAAAATTTACAAGCATCACGTAAAAAAGACAAAACCATCATCACGCCATTTATGCAAGATGAATGGGACGGATTTGTACAAGTTTCGGATGACGAAATGCTGAAAAAAGTCGACACCAAATTCGATAAAAAGAAATTGGGAGAAATTGCAGTTCAAATTGCAACATTGCCTGCTGATAAAAAATTCATCAGCAAAATTTCTAAAATTGTCAATGACAGAAAAACCATGTACGATAATAATGTTATCGACTGGGGAACAGCAGAAGCCTTAGCTTACGGTTCGTTATTGACCGAAGGGTATGATGTTCGTATTTCCGGACAGGACGTAGAAAGAGGTACCTTTTCGCACCGTCATGCGGTTGTAAAAGTAGAAGATAGTGAAGAAGAAGTAATTCTATTAAACTCGGTAAAAGGCAAAAAAGGAAAGTTCAATGTGTTCAATTCCTTCCTTTCCGAATATGGCGTTTTAGGATTTGATTACGGTTATGCGTTGGCGAATCCGAATGCGTTAACAATTTGGGAAGCCCAATTTGGTGATTTCTCTAACGGAGCGCAAATCATGATCGACCAATACATTTCGTGTGGCGAAGACAAATGGAACAACCAAAACGGAATCGTATTATTGTTACCTCACGGTTACGAAGGACAAGGTGCCGAACACTCGTCTGCACGTATGGAAAGATATTTGCAGCTTTGCGCACGTCACAACATGTACGTTGCCGATTGTACTACGCCAGCCAATTTCTATCATTTGTTACGTAGACAAATGAAAACAAAATTCCGTAAACCGTTAGTTGTGTTTTCACCGAAGAGTTTACTAAGACATCCGCTTTGCGTTTCCACACAAGAAGAATTGTACAACGGACAATTTCAAGAAACGATTGATGATAATTCGGTAGATAAGAAAAAAGTAAAAACAGTAGTTTTCGTTACCGGAAAATTCTATTATGATATATTGGCAGAAAGAGAAAATTTACAACGAAATGACGTAGCTTTGGTACGTATCGAGCAATTATTTCCGTTGCCAACCGACCAATTGGCGAAAATCATAAAAGGTTATCCAAACGCCGACGATTTCGTTTGGGCACAAGAAGAGCCGAAAAACATGGGAGCGTATAGCTTTATGTTGATGAATTTCGACTTGGTAAAATGGCGATTGGCATCGCTAAAAGCGTATGCGGCTCCAGCAGCAGGAAGTCATACTAGAGATAGAAGACGTCACGCCGATGCAATCAGAATGGTTTTTGACAAGGATTTATTCAGGAGCTAATTCCCGCTTTCCGCTATATCTTTTTATTTTTAAAGAAAAAATAAAAAGGATACCGCTTCCAATCGGGGCTAGAAACAAAACATAAAACAACACATATAAAATTATAAAAGGATGATTTTAGAGATGAAAGTCCCTTCACCGGGAGAATCGATTAAAGAAGTAGAAATCGCAACCTGGTTGGTAAAAGACGGCGATTATGTAGAAAAAGACCAAGCCATTGCTGAGGTAGATTCTGATAAAGCTACTTTGGAATTACCAGCAGAAGCAAGCGGAATCATCACACTAAAAGCAGAAGAAGGCGACGCTGTTGCCGTTGGTGCTGTGGTGTGTTTGATTGACACATCTGCTGCAAAACCAAGCGGTGCTGCTCCAGCAAAAGAAGAAGCTAAGGCAGATGCTCCAAAAGCAGAAGCACCTAAAAAAGAAGAAGTAAAAGCAGCTCCAGTTGCCGAAAAGACATACGCTTCTCAAACGCCTTCACCAGCAGCTAAAAAAATATTAGACGAAAAAAATATCCAACCTGCTGACGTTGTCGGAACAGGAAGAGATGGAAGAATCACCAAAGACGATGCGGCAAATGCTGTACCTTCAATGGGAACACCAACTGGTGGCAACCGTGGTTCAGAACGCACCAAATTATCAATGTTGCGTCGTAAAGTAGCAGAGCGATTGGTTTCAGCTAAAAATGAAACGGCGATGTTGACAACGTTCAACGAAGTAGACATGACGGCAATTTACGCGTTGCGCGAACAATACAAAGAAGAGTTTAAAACCAAACACGGATTAGGTTTAGGGTTTATGTCGTTCTTCACCAAAGCGGTAACAAGAGCATTGCAATTGTACCCAGACGTGAATTCTATGATTGACGGACAAGAGAAAATCTCATACAATTTCTGTGATATATCAGTAGCCGTTTCAGGTCCGAAAGGTTTAATGGTTCCGGTAATGCGAAGTGCAGAAACACTATCTTTTAGAGGTGTTGAAGCCGAAATCAAACGTTTGGCGATTCGTGCTCGTGACGGACAAATCACCGTGGATGAAATGACAGGTGGAACGTTTACCATTTCTAACGGGGGTGTTTTCGGAAGTATGTTGTCTACACCAATTATCAATCCACCACAATCTGGAATTCTCGGAATGCACAATGTAGTAGAAAGAGCTATTGTGAAAAACGGTCAAATCGTTATCGCTCCAGTAATGTTTGTGGCATTGTCTTATGATCACAGAATCATCGACGGACGCGAGTCGGTTGGGTTCTTAGTGGCAGTAAAAGAAGCCTTAGAAAAACCAGAAGAATTATTAATGGATGGCAATGTGAAAAGAGCATTGGAATTGTAATCCTTATATATAATAACAAAAAAAGCCCTTCTAATAAAGGGCTTTTTTTATGTCTACTTATTCCGATAGAGCAATTTTGTATTCATCTATTTTTTTATCGCTTTGAAGATTTCAGTTCCAGCTTCGGTATTTCCACGAACAATATATGTCCCAGGGGTTAAATTAGAAATATCAATTTGTCCTTCATTAGAATTCACTTTTGTTTCCATCACTTTCTGACCTAAAAGTGTAAACACACTTACATCATAAATCATATTGTTGCTTGAAAAATGCAAGAGGTTTGCTGTTGGGTTTGGAAAATAACTAATGGTCGCTTTTGTAAATTCATTAACTGCAAGTGGAGCGGCATTTACAACCAAAGCATCTACTGTTGTCGAATAGCCATAATCGGTTTCGCATTCAATTGCTATTTGATAAGCAGTAGAAGGAATGCCAATGTTTCCAGAAGAAGTCCAACTAACAATATTGGTATGAAATTCGGCAACTTGAATCCAAGCAGCTACAGCAGAAGTACGATAGAAAACGCGCAACCAATTTTGATCTGGATCCCAAAAC
This sequence comes from Bacteroidota bacterium, assembly GCA_040385945.1. GTDB lineage: Bacteria > Bacteroidota > Bacteroidia > Flavobacteriales > Flavobacteriaceae > Flavobacterium. Next base: position 39,027 of record JAZKGN010000039.1, on the reverse strand, counting down.
GGATTTCGGTAATAAAAACTAACAGTTGCATTGGTCATACCTGTTAAGTTTAATACTGGGCTAACCAATTTTGTTTTGTCAAAGGCGTGTGAAGTTGCAGGGTAATTTGCAAATTTAGCACCTTCATAAGGAGTTGATGTTCCGACCCATCCACCTGTAGATGGTGCGCCTACATAAGTCCATGCCATAGCATTTACTTCATAAATTTGAGTCCAAGAAGCTCTAGTAGGCGAACTGTCTTCAAAGGTTTCTGTCCAAGGAAAAGTTGAAATTTGAGCATTAGTTCCAACAGTAAAAACGAAAAGAACAAGTGTCAAAAAAAACTGTTTTCTTAAGGACGCAAAAAATAATTTTTGAGAGTAGTTTTTCTTCATAACAAGAGATTTAGATTGTTAACAGTCTCTCAAATGTATTGATTTTTTTGCAGAATTGCCACAAAAATTAAAAATGTTTTTTAGCTAAGACATTCAAATTCATTAAATTAACGATAGTTTTTTGATGGATTATTTTTTGTTTATTTGTATATCATTTTATTAAACATGTCACAAAACAAAAAGCAAGCAGCCATAGGTTTCATCTTCATAACCATGCTGATTGATATTACGGGTTGGGGAATCATCATTCCGGTAATTCCAAAATTAATCTCCGAATTGATTCAGGGCGATATTAGTGAAGCAGCAAAAATTGGCGGTTGGTTGACTTTTGCGTATGCGATTACACAGTTTGTTTGTGCACCATTGGTGGGAAATTTGAGTGATAAATTCGGACGACGACCAATTATTTTGATTTCGCTTTTTGCCTTTTCTATGGATTATTTATTGTTGGCTTTTGCTCCTACGATAACGTGGCTTTTTGTTGGAAGAATCATCGCTGGAATAACTGGAGCCAGTATCACTACAGCTTCGGCGTATATTGCCGATGTGAGCACGCCTGAAAACCGTGCTAAAAATTTCGGAATGATTGGCGCAGCGTTTGGTCTCGGATTCATAATCGGACCCGTAATTGGAGGTTTGCTTGGACAATACGGCTCAAGAGTTCCTTTTTATGCCGCTGCTATTTTGTGTTTGTTGAATTTTCTTTATGGCTATTTTATCTTACCCGAATCCTTGTCAAAGGACAATCGCAGAAACTTTAGTTTGAAACGAGCGAATCCAATAGGTGCTTTTTTAAACCTTAAAAAATACCCTCAGTTAATCGGATTGGTGATTTCCATTTTTTTGCTCTATGTGGCGTCGCATGCTGTGCATAGCAATTGGAGTTATTTTACAATGTACCAATTTCATTGGGATGAAAAAATGGTGGGAATTTCTCTTGGTGTAGTCGGACTTTTAGTAGGTATTGTACAAGGTGGATTAATACGTTGGATCAATCCAAAATTAGGAAATGAAAAAAGCATCTATGTCGGAATGGCATTGTATTCTATTGGTATGTTTTTGTTTGCCGCTGCCACCGAAAGTTGGATGTTGTTTGTGTTTTTGATTCCGTATTGCCTTGGCGGAATTGCCGGCCCAGCGATGCAAGCAGTAATTTCGGCTCAAGTGCCAGCCAACGAACAAGGAGAAATTCAAGGGACTTTATCGAGTTTGATGAGTGCGTCGGCAATTATCGGACCGCCAATGATGAGTACCGTTTTTTACTTTTTCACCCATAAAGAAGCACCGTTTCAATTTGCAGGAGCACCTTTTGTCTTAGGGGGAATTTTGATGATAGTGAGTACGGTGATTGCGTATGTTTCGTATAAGAAAAAATAGTTTTATTCCTTAATCACTTTTACCGTTTTTTCTTGGTCTTCACTAGTAACTTTCACTAAATAAATTCCGTTAGAAAGTTGACTTAAATCGATATCCGTTTGCAAATCGTTAACCGTTTTATGTATTATTTTCTGACCTAAAACAGAGGTGATTTCAATAGCATTTATTATTGATGCATTGGAAATAGTCAAAGTGTTTTTTACAGGATTTGGAAAATAATTAAAATTTTCGAAAACAAGAGTAGCATTTGATAACGTCGGTGCAAATACTGTAGTAACGGTATTGGTGACAATAGCCGGATTAAAATCGAAATAGATGTTTGCCGAATTCGGAATAACATCATCTACAGCATACCCTGTTTTAGGTTTGATTTGAAACGTAATATAGCCGTGTCCAGTTGTGGTATTTGGAACAGAAGGCGGTAAATTAATGCCATCAAATTTCCAGCTGAGATTACTCCCAATTCGATCTAAAATGTAATTATGAGAAGCAGCAACCATTCGAATCGATGTTTCATCCAACTGTGCATCCAAAACATCGTCAACCCTAACGTTAATCGCATTAGCCGTTCCGGTATTTTCAAACTGAATGGTATAAGTCAGATAATCATTGGATGTAAAGGAAGCATGTTCAATTACGCCACCATGATTTTCGGTTTTATCATTTGGATCGTAGGCACCCACAATAGTTTGTGTTAAATTAGAAGTGTTGTTTAATGGGAAACCATCCGTTGGTGTAATAGCAACCCAATTGTATACAAACTGTCCCAAACTGACTATTGGAAGTACTGGAACCTGCATATTGACTTGAATTTGTCTGGTTTCATTAGGCGCTAGATTGACAAAATTACAGGTAAAGCCATTGGCTGTTGGCGTTGTGCCTGTTTGTGAAATAGACGTAATGCTCACTGCTGCGTCTTTTGTAAATGTAATGGTGCCATTGGCAATAGTTTGATTGCCATTATTTTTATATCGGATTGTATTAGTATAAATAAAGCCAGGTCTTGGGGGTGCTGTACTATTGAATAAAAGAACTGATAAATCAGTACATGGAGGAGTAGTTATAGGGAAATTATAAGTTGTTATTCCGGAATTCATTGCTACCGTTATATTAGTATACGACGAAGCTGATGTGTAGGCACAATTAGCATTAGTGTATACTGTATAACTTAGATTATAAGAATTACTTGGATTAGTTTCATAAAGATTTAATGTCCCAGTTGATGAAATAACATTGTGAACCGTACCTGAATTTATTTGATAATGAAAACTTCCATGAGTAAAATTTTGCTCAGAAGGGTCTTGTATTCCGTTGGAATTGCTATCCAAAAAAGCATTTAATTTAATACCATTCTGAACATTTAAAGGTGTTCTAGAGAAAGCAAATCGAGTAGTAGTTATGGAGCCAGCTGTAGCTGTTGCCGTAATGTTTTTTTCTACATATCCGAGAGTAATATCACTTTGTGAAATAGTATAACTTGCCGAAAAATGGGTTGAATCGGTCACATTAGTAAACAACGTACTTATTGGTCCGCCAAGAATTGTCAATCCCGAACTAGCAACATTGACATTGTTCAATGTGCAAGCACTAATGTTTTTAACGGTGATTTGATAATTGATTTTATCTCCAACATTTACAATTCCATCCGAATTAAAATCAACATACAATCCATTTAATTCAAGGTGAACATAACCCAACTCTACCGTAACTGGTGGCGATGTGCACTGTCCTGATGTCACGGTAAAAATATAATTGTTTTGAGATAAATTCGTTATCCATTTAGAAGTCCCTGTTCCGCTGGCATAAAAGATATCTTCATCATGTATCCACCAAGTTCCTGTTGCAGGCAAACCAGTCAACAATACACTTCCTGTCGAAGTTGTACATGTAGGCTTTGTGATTGTTGCAACAATAGGCGCCGCCAGATTACAAACATTCACGGTAATAACAGCGGTATCGCAATTACTTGGATTTGCAATTTCACATATTTGATAAGTAATAAAATAAGTTCCTGCAGGAGTTCCTGCTCCTACAGTTACATATCCTCCGTTAGTTACCACAAGATTTACATTTGTATTTGTAGTTGAAACTTGCGTCAAATTCACTGTAGTTGGATTGCCATAAAGTAACGTTCCATTTAGAGCGTCATTTTGAAGAACAGTAATTGGAGGTGCAAAAAATGCTATAGAATTATCTCCCATAATTCCTTCCAAATCATTAAAAACATCATCATTGGCTATAATTTGTCCCGATATGGTATGGTTTGATAATAATCCAAAAATCAATAAAAAAAGTCCAGTTGTGTAAAATTTTCTCATAATCAGCTATTTAGCAACTCAAATATAATTAATTATTGTCAGAAATAATAAAAATTTATGTAAAGGCTATTTTAAATACAAACAATGATTGTAATAATCAATAATACCTTTTCCTTCCAATAAAACATCCGCACCAATAATCCCTTGAACTGGTTTGGCTTTGTGTTGTGTTAAGGCTTCATTCACGTGCGATAAATCGAAAATAACCAAATGAAATTCGGCACTCTTCCATCGCCCCAATTGTAAGGTATTGTTTTTTGCAATTTGCGTAAACATTCCAGTGGCACCAGCTCCAGCTGCTTTTGTCTTCGATTTTCCCGCTTTGAGTTGAAACAATTCGATACTTTCAAAACCTACACAACTGTTGCTCGCTCCAGTGTCGAGAATGAAATTGCCTTTCACTCCGTTAATACTTGCCTTAATCAACAAATGCTGGGTTTTAGAAACCTTGAAGTTGATTTTTTTGTAGTTGTTTTTCTTTAGGGTTTTTTGAAAGTCTTCCATTTTATTATCGTGTTTCGTCGAAATGACAATATAAAGAAAATAAGAATAATTCCAATAACAATTGAAATCCAAAGAAAATAATTATTGGATTCTTTCTCTTCCAATGTGCCGTAATACACAAAAGAACTCCAATAATACGGTGATTTTTTAGTATTAGAAATCGATTTGTCTGCCAGAAAATCCAATTTCGCTTGGTGATTGGCATCGAAATACGAATCGCCTTTTTTCACATTCTTATAAAACTTTTCCATCAAAATCGATGTGGTATAATCGTTTACCTTCCACAACGAAAACAACAAATTTTGAGCTCCAGCAAATTGAAATCCGCGTGACACACTCATTGCACCTTCAGCTTTGTACAGTTTTCCCAAACCCGTTTCACACGCACTCAACACCACCAAATCGGGATGCATATCCAAATGGTACAATTCAGAATACAATACCTTTTGATCATAAAAAGCAATACTTGCTGGTTCAAAAAGATCACCAGAGGAAGCATGTGTGGAAAGGTGTAGTATTGAAAAATTAGCAGCGTTGTGTTTGAAATTTTCAAAAGTTGCGGTTTGGTTGTCGAGGTATTTTCCGTCGTAAGTGGCTTTTAAATTGGCAAGTTCTTTTTTAGAAAAAGCCAATTCTAGATTGGTATTTTGAAAGATGGGAAAAACGCCTAAAACACGTTCTTTTTTATGTTGAAACGGAATCGAATTCAGATAAAAATCGGCCGAATTGTTATATCCAATTTTAAAATCATATACTAAATAATGCATTTTCTCAAAGCTTGTCGTAGCCGATGCTTTGGTTATTAATGCTTCAAAGGGTAGAAAATTTAAAATGCCATCCGGAATTATGATAAGGTTTTTATAAGATGCTTTTTTTGGCAGTTTTAATGTTTTATAAGCCAAATTTGACTTCCGATTGAATTCGGTTGGATTGTCTGAAATGACATTGGCAGCTGAAAAAAAGGAAAGATACTTGCGAAGTGTCAAATTTTCACCTTCTTTTTCAGAGATGCGTAGCATTTGTATCGTATTGTTTTGAAGTGTAAACGAATACATAGTTGTTGCACCAACAAAATACGCAACAAGCACTGCATTGTCTTTTTTTAATTTGGAAAATAATGCTTTTATATCGAATTCTTTTTTGGATTCGCTTGCCGTTTTTGTTTCTTTTGATTTCAATAACAACATCAACTCGTTTTGTTTTTTTATGGCTTCGTTGATTTTTGAAATATCGGCTTTGTCTAATTTTTGCTGCTCTTTTACAATCAAAGTGTTCCAATTTTGAAGTTGCTCTAACATTCGTTTTTCATCTCTTGAACGATTTTTAGCATTCGAAAGCACTTGTTTCAAAACAGCCGATTTGGTTTGTTCCGACAATAAAAAGGCACTTTCTAAATAACTGTTTTTCTTTTCTTTTTGATAGAGCGAATAGTAAATGGTAAGACACTTTTCGGTGCGGTTTCGGTTTCTGACTTGAGAGATGATTTTAGAATTTTCGTACACCAAAAGCGCCTGAAATAGTTCTTCCATATAAAAAGACAATTGGTAATTTTCTATGGCTCTTTCAGGTTGATTTTCTGCCAAATAAATGGCGGCTTGTAAATCAAAGGCATCCAATAAAACGGTTTCAGCATACAACGATTTTTTGTTTGCTAGTAGATTAGAACGGTTGTAATTCGGAATCAAAAGCGTAAAAATGTCAACTAAGAAATTTTTTGCAGCGTCGTATCTTCCCTGTTCAAATAATATAAAAGCACAATCATAATACAGCATTGCTTCTTTTCTAGGCTCCCATTTTTTGGATGTATAAAAGGCACCATACGCCTTTTCCATATTGTAATTTGCCAAATTATAATCGAGCTGTTGCGTATAAATCTTCGCCAGATTTCGATAGGCATTCGATAAGGTTTCCGATTGCGATTTGTCGGATTGTAACAAACGAATCGAATTTTCAAAGGCAGCTTTTGCTTTATTACTAGTATTCGAGAGGAAGTAATTATTCCCTAAATTGGTGTATAAAATCCCTTTTTGAATGGAAGTTAATTTTTCAGTTTGTATGGTTTTTTCCAGCAAATCAATCGCTTCATTGATTCGTCCTGTGTTTTGATACACATTGGACAAATTCAAAATGGCAGCGTATTTTTGAGATTGATTTTTGTCTACATTGGCAATGTAAAAATACTGTTTTATGGTGTTTTCGGCATTGTCATAATCGCCGATTAAAGTGTATAAATTGCCTAAAGGTTGCAAACACGATTCGACAATATCGTAATTGTTCAGTTGGTTTTTTTGGAACAACTGCCACGCTTTTTCATAACTCGCAATAGCATTATTAGTCGATCCAAGCTGGTTTTCGTAATAGGCTTTGTTGCATTTTAAAATGACAAAAGCAAGCCATTCGGGTTTTGATTTGGGATGAAATGTTTTTTCAGAAGTTTCTAATTGTTCTAAATTTTCAGCAGTTGGATTGGCTACAAAAACATCCACAGCATGGTAGATTTTGTTTTCTAAAGTACTTGTTTTACTTTGAGAAAACACCAATGAAGTGAACAGCAACAGCAGGATTATTTTTCGCATAATCTAAAACTTCCAAATAGCATACAACTGTAAATAATTAAAATCCTTTTCAAAATTTACAACATATCGTATTCCGGCACTTGGACCAATTCGGGCAAAACCAGCTGTCAAATCAAACAAAACACCCGATTTAAATCCGCGAAAGGTTTCCTTGATGCTATCGGCCCGTTCTCTTGAAGCTACCAGAAAATTGTCATTAGGTCCTTCATACACTTCTTCTCTTTCAAACGTATTTTCTTTTTGTGTAATGTTGATGTTGGCTTGAATTCCGGCACCAATTCCGATATAATTATTAAGATTGTAACGCATTAAAATAGGCACTTCTATATTGTAATTTTCAAAATTGCTTTCATAATACCTGCGATGCAATTGCGGTATCGTTCCGTTGTTATTTTCTACAATTTCATCGGTAATCCTTTTTTCTGCATCATACGAATGAAAACTGTTTTGCAATTCTACTTGCCAATACCAACGGTACGATTTATAAGGTGACAAGGTTGCCGACACAAAATAACTTTTCGAATTTTCTAAACTTGGAAATATATTGTATCCAGCTTTGGCACCAACTGAAAGTCCTGGTTTGAAACGGGTTACAGCATAATTAGTAATTACGGGTTCGTTTTTGTCGAATATAATGGCGGTTCGACTTCGAGTGGTTTGCTTGTGAAAATCTTTGGCAAACTTCATCGTGTATTTTACATAGCCTTTGGTGGAGTCTTTTTCGGTAACATTTTTTTGTTGACTTCCCGGAATGTAAATATTTTTAAACGTAAAATGAATTTGCTTTTGCTTGATAATGGTATCCAAACAACTGTAAGTGATTTCTTCTCCTTTTGGACAAATAGGACATTTGGGATAGGAATCGACAATTTGCAATGTTTTTTTGTCAAACATATCTGGGATATCGGTTTCTAGCCGAATCATTCTCGCTGGACCTTCACCATCATTTTGAAAACGGGTTTTGAAATGCAAGGTTTTGGCACGCACCAAACGATAATTCATCAATGTGCCGTTGCTCGACATTTTATTCGGATCGTGTGAAGTCACAATTTCCATTTCAAGGGTTTTCTTTTTGTGGTTTTTGTAGCTTCTGTCAGGCACATAAACACCGCGCATTTTTACTGTGGCGCTGGTGTCTTTTATCATTTCGGGAGTGGTTTTAAAAGTAAAAAATAAGTTGCGGGTTTCTTTGGCATCCATGGCGTCAAATTCGAAAACTTTTACATCAGAAAAAAGAGATTTGCTTTCGGCTAAAGTCTTTTCTAAATCGACATCTTCTTTAAAAAATGTATTTCCTGTCACTGGATATCCATCTGCGGAAGCGATAGTAGCATTCGAATTATTCTTGTCTTCAACACAAGCGATGCCGTTTTCGACAATTTCTATTTCCCCAAAATGGGTGCGGGTTTCGAGTAACTCAAAGTTTTTATTTTTGAATTCCTTGTCGTTGTAAAAAAGATACAATTTACCATTGGCGGTATACTCCAAAAGATTTTGGTAGCTCATTACCACGACCATTTCTTCGTCGGGAACAGGTTCGCGATTGTTAAACAATTTCAAATTAATGGTATCGCCAAGCGAAGCAATGTCTTGAAAATTTTGATCTTCAATGTCGTTTATGGCAACTAGTTTTGGACGTGTTTTAGGAGGTTTTCCATTGTCGTAATTATTGGTTACCGACAAATTGACTTTGTATTCGCCTTTCTTTTTATATACTTTTTTTGGTGTAGGGTCTTTACTAAAACTACCGTCGCCCATTTCCCAAAAAAAACTGTAACTCGCTTTTGGTGCTCCAGCGACCTGAATTAAAGGCGGTGTTTCGGGTTTAAAAGAAACGAGATTTCCTTTTTTATCATAACCAATGGATGCTTTTCGGGTTATGGTGTCTTTTACTTTTGTTTGCCCTTCAACAAATTTGGGATGAAAGAAAAGTAAAACGATGAGTAGTATGTTTAATTTCTTCATAATCAAAAGGTTTTGTTTAGGAATTATAAAAATAGGAAAAAGCGGTGAACTCGTCACCACTTTTCCCAAACAATTAGGTTAACAATTAAATTTAGGGCAAAGCATTTATTGCGGCTATTACTTGTGCTTCGGTTCCAATAGCGGTTTCTCCATCGGTAAAAATATACACATCGGCTGCGGCAACTGTTACTGATTTGATAGCATATTTATAGTTTCCATTATCTTCTGTAACAAAAATCACATGCGCTTGTAATCCAATTGGCACTTGACCGTAATGTTCAGAAAATTGATTGGTTGTTGAATTGAAGGTGTCTAATTTTGCTAAAGCACTTCCTTCACCATCATAATGCAAATACACAGCACTATTTTGAAAATTATAACCACTTGGAACTTCGGCTAAGATGGTAGTTTTTGGTCTTGGATCACTATAAAAACGATCTACATTGGTCCATCCAAAATCATTTAAGAAGGCATAATAGGCAGCATTTGCACCTTGTCCTTCTCCAAATACGCCACCTTGCGGAGCGCCAGCTGTATCTTGTTCATCCCAATCAAGGTTTCCGTTTTCATCAATAGTTCCGTCCCAAAGTGACATTCCGGTTTCAAGTCCACCGGTTAAATTAGCAGGAATGATTAATTGCATGCTACAAGTGATGTCCAATTGTTGTCCGTTTTTAGTGGCATTGATGTAAAATTCACCACCAGAAATAATCAAAGCCATATCGCCGTTGGGTAATTTTCCCATGGTAGTTTTGTCGGTTACCAACATGGTTCCTCTGTCAAAAACTTCGGCATATTCAATGTCTATTTGTCCAGAAGTAACTGGATTTCCGTTTAGAGTCAAACAATTTCCATTGATTGTAAATTGTACCCCTTTTACTGTTGTGAATGTAACAGCGCCAGTTCCAGCTGTAAGGGTAAATGATTGTGTGATGTTGTCTAAAGCTTGATTTCTTAAGGCAAACCATTCGCCACTGCTTGGTCGGAATATTTCGTTTTGTGTTCCGTCGTCGTTAGTACAACTTGTTACAACCAATGCAGCTACTAATAAAAGTCCGATTTTTTTAATTTGATTTTTCATAATTTCTAAGATTTAATAATGTTGTTTTTTGTTTTTATATGGATATATCAACTGGGTAACGAATTTGTTACCCAGTTTTTAAGATTATTTTTCAAAATCGGCACTTTGTACAATTTTAAAGTTCAAAATGGCTCCAGTGCTTACTAATTCGATCATTTTTTTGGCTTGAGATTCAGAGTTTGAAAATCCTTTTGCAGATCCTGAGTTGGTGGTTACTTCCCAGAAGTACAATCGTTGTGTGTTAGAGGTTATGTCTTGTTTTACTTGATAGTAGCTTTCTATTTTTCGGTCTAAAACGACTTCACCAACAGTTACTAATTCCATCATTTTTTGTGCTTCCTCAAGAGAGTTTGCAGATCCTGAATAATTTCCAGAATTTGTTTTTACAACCCAATCGTATACTTCTGTAATTTGATCTCTGGTAAGAGTAGTTGCTTCGATTGTGTTTGAAGTTGTTGTTACTTCTGTAGCGTTTATAGTTCCGAATGATAATGCTACGATGGCCAATGTTACGATTCTTGTTTTCATGATTTCTAAGTTTTAATTGTTTTTAATTTTGTTTGTTATTGTTATATCAATTGCTGTTTTAATTTGTTACCCTTTCCTATTTGTCATTTCGACGAAGGAGACCCGAGCGATAGCGAACGGATGAAATAAATCTAAACAGTATATTGATGAACTTTATATCACTATATCAATTCAATGAAAACTTTGTTACCCCAATCGTTTTATTTTTTTTATATTAGCATCACACGAGGCCATCAGGCCGAACTGTACAAAGTAAAAACAAGGTGGTTATGACCGAAAAAAAATTACATCCCGATCAAATGTATATTGATGGATTAGTCCAAAATAATTCTGCTGTCATTCAATCGATTTACAAAAAGTTTGTTCCCAAAGTCAAAAACTACATCCGAACTAATAGTGGCGATGACGATGAAGCGCAAGATGTAATTCAGGAAGTACTCATCACCATTTACAATCAAGCCAAAACAAACGGACTCCAACTCACCTGTCCGTTTGACGCCTATTTTTTTCTACTTTGTAAAAGACGCTGGCTCAATGAATTAAAAAAATCATCCAATAAAGAGGTAACATTAAAGGATGATAATGTATCTATAGAAGAATCCGTTCAGGAAATGACATCTCAAACCGAAGTCTTTGACGAAAAGCAATCGCTATTCGATGAAATGTTTCAGAAACTTGGTGAGAAATGTCGCGAAGTACTTCAACTGAGTTTTGTCACCAAAACCATGGAAGAAGTTGCCGAAAAACTGAACGTGACGTATGGTTATGTGCGCAAGAAAAAATCGCTCTGCACTGGCCAATTGACAGAAATGATACAACAATCACCTAGATTTCGATCTATAAATTAAACGACATGAACGAAGAAATGTACATGGGCTTTGAAAGTTACCTCAATAACGAAATGCCTGCCGACGAAAAGATAATCTTTGAAGAGAAGCTGCAAAACGATGCGCAATTCAGAGAAAGTTTTGCATTATATAAAGAAACAACGCAGTTTTTAAACACCACATTTTCACCAGAAACTTTGGCGTTTAAGATGAATCTAGATGCTATTTCTAACGAGCATTTTTCGCAAACGGAAGAGAAAACAAGAGTAATCAACCTAAAACCGTGGTATTATGCAGTCGCTGCTTCGATGGCTATTGTATTTGGAATGTTGGTTTTTAACCAAAGTGACCCACAATATGGCGATTACAACCAACACGAGATGGCACAATTTGTAGAAAGAGGTGATGACGATGTTAACTTGAAAGCTGCACAAGATTACTTTAATAATCATGAATACAAAAAAGCAGTCGCTTCTTTTGAGAAAATTCAAGATACTACCAACCCAGAAATACAGTTTTATTATGCCATTGCTTTAATCGAAACCAATAATTATCAAAAAGCGGAAATCTTCTTGAACAATCTAAAAGACGGAACTTCGGTTTACAAAGACAAAGCAGTTTGGTATTTGGCATTGTCAAATTTAAAACAGAAAAAGATTGCCGAATGCAAAGTATTGTTGCAACAAATTCCACAAGACGCTGAAGACTTTGATAAAGGACAGCAATTGTTGAACGATTTGGATTAGATTAACCACAAAAGGCACAAAGTTTTCAAAAGGCATATAAGTAATTTTCTTATGTGTCTTTGTTTTCTTTTGTACTTTTGTAGTTCAAAAAACAACAATGATTCTTACCGATACGCACACCCATTTATATTCTGAAGAGTTTGACCAAGACCGAACCGAAATGATACAACGTGCTATAAATGTTGGCGTTTCACGGTTTTTTGTGCCATCTATAGATTCCAATTACACGCAAAAAATGTACGATTTGGAGAACCAGTTTCCTTCATCAGTTTTCCTGATGATGGGATTGCATCCGTGTTATGTAAAGCCAGACACTTTTGAGGAAGAGCTCCGTCATGTTGAAACCGAATTGGCAAAGCGAAAATTTTATGCCATTGGCGAAATCGGAATTGATTTGTATTGGGATAAAACCACGTTAGACATTCAGAAAACAGCTTTCAAACGTCAAATTCAATTGGCTAAAAAATACCAATTGGCGATTAATATTCATTGTCGTGATGCTTTTGACGAAATTTTCGAAGTCTTAGAAAGTGAGAAAAGCGACGATTTGTTTGGTATTTTTCATTGCTTTACGGGCGATTTCGACCAAGCCAAAAGAGCCATCGATTTGAATATGAAACTCGGAATTGGCGGTGTGGCGACATTTAAAAACGGAAAAATCGATCAGTTTTTAAATGCTATCGACTTGAAACATATTGTATTAGAAACCGATTCGCCTTATTTGGCTCCGGCACCACATCGCGGAAAAAGAAACGAAAGCAGTTATGTACAATTGGTGGCTCAGAAATTAGCCGAAATATACCAACTTCCTATAGCCGAAATTGCCAAAATCACGACCGAAAACTCCAAAGCTATTTTTGGGATTTAATGATAATTTAAAGGTTAATTGAGAAAATTTTTGTTCTTTTGTTCTGCTAAATTTTAATTCAAAGAATGTCAAAATTCGATTCCATTCGTCCCTATTACGATGCCGAAGTAAATGCCGCCATTTGCGATTCCTTGAATCATCCTATGATGAAGGCCATTATGAGTTTTACATTTCCCGACGTTGACGATGAGGAGTGGAAAAATCAATTGCGAAAAACCCATTCGATTCGTGATTTTCAATGCAATTTTATTTATGCATCGGTGCAAAAAGTACTAGAAAAATCGTCGGAAGGATTGACGACTTCAGGCTTTGAAAAATTAGAAAAAAACACTTCGTATCTTTTTATTTCCAATCACCGAGATATTATTTTAGACACCTCTTTGTTGAACGTTTGCTTGTTTGATCACGGTTTGGTGATGACAGCGTCGGCCATTGGCGATAATTTAGTGAAGAAAGATTTTCTTTTAAAATTGTCTAAATTGAATCGGAATTTTTTAGTCCAACGTGGTTTGCCACCAAGAGAATTATTGCAAAGTTCTAAGCTAATGTCAGAATACATAGCGCAATTATTGTTGCGTGAAAATCGTTCGGTTTGGATTGCACAGCGCGAAGGAAGAACCAAAGATGGCAATGACGCAACACATTCGGGTGTTTTAAAAATGCTCGGAATGGGTTCGGATGAGAAAAATTTAATGGATTATTTTAAGAAGATTAAAATTGTTCCTGTTTCTATTTCCTACGAATACGATCCGACGGATGCTTTAAAAATGCCACAAATAATGGCAGAAGCCAATGATGAGATTTACATTAAAGATAAAAACGAAGATTTCATCACGTTGTTAAGTGGAATTATCGGTCAGAAAAAGCGAATTCACATCCACGTAGGTGAAGTTTTAGACAAAGAACTCGATGGTATTGAAGCCGAAAACGACAACACTAACAAGCAAGTACAAGCCTTGGCACAAGTCATCGATGATTCGATTTTGCAATCGTATAAGTTGTGGCCAACCAATTATATTGCGTACGATTTATTGAACAAAACAGACCGATTCACTCATTTGTACACCGAGAATGAAAAGTCGCTTTTCGAAAGACGATTGGAAATGAAAATTGACAGTTCGAATGAAACGTTGAGAGAAAGTTTCTTGTCAATGTATGCGAATCCAGTAGTGAATAAATTCAAATACAATAATGCAATCTAAACCCAACATATTGCTAATTTATACTGGTGGCACCATTGGTATGATGAAAGATTTTGAAACGGGAGCTTTGAAGGCGTTTAATTTTAAAAAACTACTTCAAAAAATTCCGGAGCTCAAGCAATTGGATTGTGTTATCGAAACCATTTCTTTCGAAAAACCGATCGATTCGTCTAATATGAATCCGGAGCGTTGGGTGCAAATGGCCAATATCATCGAAGAAAATTACGCCAATTTTGATGGTTTTGTTGTGCTTCATGGTTCGGATACAATGTCGTATTCGGCATCTGCTATGAGTTTTATGCTGGAAAACTTGGCAAAACCAGTAATTTTTACAGGCTCGCAATTGCCTATTGGTGATTTGAGAACCGATGCCAAAGAAAACTTAATTACGGCGATACAAATTGCCTCATTGCAACACAAAGGAAAACCAGTTTTGCACGAAGTGTGTTTGTATTTTGAATACAAATTGTACCGAGGCAACCGCACTACCAAAATAAATGCCGAACATTTTAATGCGTTTACATCTCCCAATTATCCAGCTTTGGTAGAATCGGGTGTGCATTTGAACGTGAATCAAAATGCACTTTGGGCAAAAAAAACTATAAAGAAATTCCTCGTACACAAACAGATGGAAGATAATGTAGTTATTGTAAAAATATTTCCTGGGTTGAATGAAGTGGTGTTGTCGTCCATCATGGCGATTCCAAACCTAAAAGGAATAGTTTTAGAAACGTACGGTTCTGGAAATGCGCCGACCGAAGATTGGTTGATTCAGATTTTGAAAAAAGCAATTAAATCGGGACTTCACATTATCAATGTAACGCAATGCTCGGGCGGAAGTGTGAGCATGGGACAGTATGAAACCAGCACACAGCTGAAAAAAATTGGTGTCATTTCTGGAAAAGACATTACTACAGAAGCTGCCATTACCAAACTCATGTATTTATTAGGGCAAAATGTAGCACCCAATGTTTTCAAAACTATTTTCGAAACCTCATTGCGAGGTGAAATGGTTTAGTTTGGGCTTTGTTTATTGCTAAATTTTATTGTTCTTTGCAATCCAATTAGAGAGGTGGCCGAGTGGCTGAAGGCGCACGCTTGGAAAGCGTGTATATGGGTGACTGTATCGAGGGTTCGAATCCCTTCCTCTCTGCGATAAAACCGAAGCAAAGCTTTGGTTTTTCTTTTCCCAAAAAAGCATGAAAGTTTACTTTCAAAGGTTTTTTGGGAAAAGAAAAACAGCCTTTGCAAAAGGCAAGGTTGCATCGACTGAATTCCCCCAACAGGGATCAACGGAGTTAATCCTTACTTCCAAACCAAACTCCAAAAAGTTCATTTTGTATACTCACCTAAAAGCTGTACTTTCGCTTAAAGCAATTGCAATACATTCCAAAAATAAAAATATGCGATTTTCCCTATCGATACTGTTCTTTTTCTTGAGTTTGAGTGGTATTGCTCAAAAAGAAGGAATCGATTTTACGGCTGTGGATTCTCTTTACAGGGAAGATCAGTTTTATTTGAGTATGACGTACAGCAATCTTCAAAATCCGTATCCTGGTTTCAATCAAAATAAAATTTCTGCTGGAGTAAGTCTTGGTTTTCTTCGAGATTTTCCGATAAATAAAAGTCGAACTTGGGCTATTGCCGCTGGTTTGGGTTATAGTTATAATGGCTTGAATCAGAATTTAGGCATTACTGAAGTCAATGGAAAAAACGAGTATTCGATTATCACTACTGGGTTTAGCAAAAACAAATTGATTTTTCATTATGTCGATTTGCCAATCGAAATACGATGGAGAACCTCTACACCACAAAGTCATAAATTTTGGCGAATTTACACCGGATTTAAAGTCAGCTATCTCTTTTCTGACCAATATAAATTTGAAGGATCGGATGTTACAATCAAACAAAACGGAAATCCCGATTTGAATAAATTGCAATACGGTACCTATATTGCTGCAGGTTGGAACACTTGGAACGCCTATGTGTATTATGGGTTGAATCCCATTTTTAAATCGGCTACCATCAATTCGGAACCGTTAAAAATGAATGCGTTGAATATTGGCTTGATGTTTTATATTTTATAGCCAAAAATACCACAAACCCAGTTGTGGCAACATTCCGATGGCATAGCCAACAGTCAATTCTTTTAGTGTGTGTGCGTTCATTTCCAATCGGGAAGAAGCAATGACTCCAGTTATAAGAAAAAACGAAGCAATCAAATAGCTAATATTGATTTGATTGTGGATGCTCAATGCTATTAAAAAGAAAGTAACGGCACTACTTCCAATCATATGAATGCTCGATTTTAGTTTTGCAAATAGTAAGACGAATGCTAGGAACGTACTTATCAATCCACCTAAAAAGAAAAAAAACAATTCCGGAAACCTATCGAT
>JAZKGN010000039.1:9393-22165 GCA_040385945.1 Bacteroidota bacterium | reverse complement strand
ACGTACTTATCAATCCACCTAAAAAGAAAAAAAACAATTCCGGAAACCTATCGATAGTGATGCTTTCTGTTAGTAAAACTACAGTCAATGCCATTTGCATTATTAGTGGAATTTTTCTTTGGTTCATGTCGGAAAGCATGATGTTGTCTACTTTTCCAAAAGTCCGTAACAAATAAAAAAAGGAAAGCGGCAGAAAAAAAGTGATGATTAGAATCTGAAAAACCAATAAATACGATTGTCCTTTTGTAAAATAGGTGTCGTTAAAAAGCAAATACAAAAGCGTTCCGATAAGCGGAATAAAAATAGGATGGAAGAGATAGGAAAAAAAGGGCAGGATTTTTTTCAAAGGGCACTAATTTGAATAACAAATATAAGAAATATGTTGCCGCTTTATTATTCAAATTCATTTAATCCGTACAAAAGTTCTTTCATTTTAGAGCCATTAATTTCAACAGGTTTGTAAGCTTTGTTGAATTTTTCGATAGCAACATCAATGTCGGCTTTTAGTTTTTTATATTCAAGAGGCAATTTGGTTTCGCATTGTTTTTCATTTTCGTAACTGTTGAGAATGATTTTAAACTTCTCATAAAATTTTCCACCAAGGTCAATAAAGTTGTTGTACTGACCAATAAATTGAATCAATCGATCGACAGGGAATTCCATATTCACAATCATTTTTTGCAACATAGGCCCTTGAATTTTTTTTTGGCTGAGTAGATACTCATTCATTTTTTGGGTTAAAATATCCCATTCATCGTTGGCTCTGCAATTGTCTAATGTGTTGGTGTATCCAATAGGTTTGGTGTATTCTTTGAATAGGATTTCGATATCTTCTTTTATTTTTTCATTGCTTTTTTGAAGAAAAGACGTTTCAAAATAAATGGTATTTAAGTCGTTTTGCATGCGAAGCGTGAAGTCTAAAATACATTCGATGTTGGTGAGCTCTTTTTCTTTTTCTTCTTTTGAAAGATTGGCAACCAATAAATTACTAAAGGTATTTATTACAGAAACCAGCGTATTGGTTCCTAAAATAGCAGTCAAATCGAATCCGTTTTTTTTGTCTTTTTTAGTGGAAACTAATTCTTTTAATTTGTCAAATTCTGGATATTGATTCGGATTTGCCATTTTATTAATTTCCGAAAACGTTCGCACACTCGAAAAATGATGATCTAAACTTAATGACTTATCGTAGAGCAATCGGATAATATACATTCCTTTTAGGTAGCGAATTTTAGTGACGTCGGTCTCAAAATTTGTTTTTAGGATTTCGAGATAATCTTTTAATTGGTCTTTTTCAATGAGCAGATTCAGTTTTAATTCAACCGATTTTTCTGTTGAAATTTTTTGATTGATGAGTGTAATCGTTTGGCTTACTGTTGTGTATTCTAGTAGGTAGTGTTTGTGAAGCGTTGCTATTTCAATCCACATTTCTTCCCAGACTTTATTAGGATCTTTTCCATCGGAAGGGATTGCAAAACAAGGTAAGCTTAATAAAAAAAGAAAAGGTGCGATATGTTTGGCTATTGTTCCCATAATTTTAGTGTGACTTTAATCGTGTCGTCGGAAATAACCAAAGGATAATTTCCTTTTTTTATGGTGTTGTATTTGGATGCAATTCCTAAGAATAGTAATGTTTGCGAGTCGATGACCAAATCATCTTCTTGAACAAATTCGGTGGTTTGTGAAGGGTTGATTTTTGTTAAAGTCGTGTTGAGCAAACTTTTTTGTTCTTCTTCAGAAAGTAAGGTTTTGTTGAATTCTATCACTAGAGTGGTTTCGTCTAGTTTGAACGCTGTTGTTTTGATGACTTGATTGCCATGTTCTATTTCGGTTGTAGTCGAAACACTGCATAAACCGTAACCTCCTGCACAATTGCGTCCTCTAACATCGGCGTTGATTCTGAGTTCGGTTTGGGCAATAGAAAGTAAAGGCAATGAGAGGAGCATTGCTGTGTATAGTGGATTTTTCATGATGCTATTTTGTTTTTGAAGGAATTACTTCAAGGTTTAAAGTTTCCCAATTAGTTGTGCTATTGAGCAAATTTTGCATTTCACAAATGTTTTCGGGAGTCACTTTTTTAGAGTTTATGGAGGTGATTTCGTCACCTAAATTGAAAGCTGAATTTGAATTGCTATTCTTTATTATAACAACAAGTTTATCGTTCACAACATTTGAGTATAAAGGATTCTTGTATTTGATACTTGTTTCGATACGATTTTTATTTTTCTTGTAAAATAACTTTTTGTTCTTATAATCGATTATCCAATCAAAGCCTTTAATAAATCCAATTCCAATGTTTTGTGATTTTATACTAGATGAAGAATTTAAGTTAGAATATACAACTTGGTTGCCTATTTTAATTGGCATATCTGCATATATTGACTCGTTTCCTTTAGTTTCACTACTTAAAGATTTAAAAAAGCTTCCTTCAAATTTTGAGTAATTACGATTTTCAAACTTAATTTCTTTTGAATAAGGAACAACTATGTTTTCTGTAAATCCGGTGTCTAATTTGAACTTATATTCTTTATTTTCAATTTCTAAAAAAACGTAGATTATCGAATTCTTATATTCACATTTTAATTCTTCAAAACCATTCTTTGTTATCATTTCATTTTTTTCATTTTCATCAAGATTGCAAAGAGAACTTTCGCCAAAATTCATATGTATCGAATACGTACTGCTTAAAATATTAAACAATCCGATCAGTCCTTTCATTGGGTTATTGTTGCATTTTGCTTTTGGTTGATTTACATAAATCATGACCATATTTTCACTTTCAAATAAGTTTGTTTTTATGTTAGTGGTAAAAGTTCTGTTTTTTGTTTTTTTGCCATCAGCGCCTTTAACGCTTCCTAAAGATCCAAAATCTTTATTTTCAAAAGATGAAATTATCGTTGAATCCATTATGATACTAATATTAGAACCCGTATCAAAAATAAGTTTATTGGGTTTTCCATCAATTATCGTTTCAATATGTGGAATGCCATTAACAAATTCAATTGGTTCACATCCTTTTTTATCTGTGACGATTTCATCGGCACTTTGTTTTAATGTTTTACAGCCAACTAAAATGAAGATTAGAAAGAAAAAAAAGAATCTGGTTTTCATATACTTTATATTTAATGCCAAGTGATTTTATAAGTATCACTTGGCATAATTGATTTATTATTGAGGGTTAATTATTTGAACAACAGAAACAAGAATATCTGCAATTCTTTTCAACCAACACCAAAAATTGCACTTCGGCTCTTCAGATACTCGCATTAAATCTCCACCTTCAACGGCCACTTGATATAGTATAGAGTTGTCGGCATTCATTATATCACAAGTTGAAGTTCCGTTGGATGCATAACTGTGAACTTTTGCTAAAAGCAATTTTTGACTTTGTGTAGGATCAAAATCTCCTGTTGTTTTTATCCAATCAGGAAGCGATAATCTATCAGCTCCTGTAGATTTAGCATATTCTACCAAAAGAACCATTTGAGAGCTAACAACCTTGTTTTGTGTTGAAGTTAATTTTTGCGCATTAGCACTAAACGAAAATAAAACGGTGGCGATTAAGCCGAATAATAATTTTTTCATAATGGGTTATAATTTTTAATTATTTACAATCGTACCTTGTGTCGTCGAAAACATTTTGTAGAGGCGGACTGCTTTTTTTGGTGGGTTTGATCTTACATTTTAATACATAACCTACACATATAAAAGTAATAAAACGTTTCTAATGAATTCCTTACAAAAAATTAGAAAAGCATTTTTTGTTTTGTGTCACTGTTGGGAGGTAAACCCAGTTTGAACCGTATTGTATTTTTTTGAGATTATTTAAAGTAAAAGTAACATCTTAATTGGAATGTAAATTACAGTTTTTCTGTACATTTTCGAGTAACGTTAAATTTTTACCCATAAAAGAATATAGTGGTATATTTACTATTCATTAAAAAAGTAAGATTATGAAAAAAACAGTACTTCTTTTAGTTATGCTTTTCGGAACATTCGCCTTCAGTCAAGTGACAATTGGTACAGGAACGAGCGTTGATAGTAATGCTGGATTGTCAACGCCGATTTCAAATTGGTATGCTTCCTCATTGTCTCAATTTATTTATTTGTCGTCTGAAATAAACGCCTCTGGAAATATCACAGGTATACAATTTAGATTAAACGGAACCACATCACTAACCAATTCAAATGATATGATTGATGTGTGGATAGGCCATACCACACGAACACTTTATAATCCAGTGATAAGCGCAACGGGAGCCGATTGGATTCCGGTGGCAACCCATTCTCATGTCATTACCAATGGGAGTTTGGTCCAAGCAGGAAGCATAGTAACGTTTACATTTACAACGCCTTTTGCATATAATGGTACCGATAATTTGGTCATCACCGTTGATGCAAATGAACTTGGAAATGACGGGAGCGGCATATTATTCCTTCAAACGGCAGCATCAGTCAATAAAATGTCTTTGATGATTAGAGCTGATATTGCAGGTGATAATGCCAATCCGCTTAATCCACCATTAAATTATACAAACACATTTACAGCTTCATCTGTTCAGGCAAAAACGACGCGGCCAATTATAACTTTACAAGGAATAACCGCTTTAGGTGTGGCAGAAAACGTAAAAAGCTTGGTTGGAATTTCTCCTAATCCAGTAACCAATACGTTGTTTTTTGAATCCGATGTAAATGTACTTTCAGCCGAAATTTATACCATATCGGGTCAATTAGTTATGGACACTAAACTACAAAGTGCCAATAATAGCATTGATGTAAGCCAATTGACAAAAGGAGTTTATCTTATTAATTTTTTTGTAGAAGACGGTGCTAAGGCAACTCAAAAGTTTGTGAAAGAATAGCAACTTTGCAACTTAATAGAAATATCAAAAACAGGATTTATAGCAATGTAAACCTGTTTTTTTCGTTGGAATAGGTTCCGATATAAATCAACGCTAAAGAAGCGAACAAGCCAGCGGAAAACAAGATGCATCCTAAAAGAAAAAACCAAATAGATTCCGGAGTTTTAATCGGACTTTGAAGATAAGTAACGATATAAGCAATAAGAATAACTAACGAAATCAACGAAGCCAAAAAACCATAACTAAGATAAAATAGTCGTTTGTTAATGAGTAAGGGTAGACTCAAAACCAGTAAAATAAGACCATCGCGAAAAGCAAATTCACGACTATTATATAAGGTATCTGCCAAATTGAATAACCCAATTATAATAAAATAGGAAGCTGCTAAATACTTTGTTTTTTGATAATTACTCAATGATGGAAACGTCATAATTCAATTCATTTTGATGAAAATGATTGTATTTGAAACGCAAAATAAGAACTATTATTTTTGAGAAATAAAGAATAACTTACATTTTTTTTCGCATTCTTGCCACAGGAATATCGAGCTGTTCTCTGTATTTAGCAATGGTGCGTCGGGCAATTGGATAGCCTTTTTCTTTTAACATGTCTGCCAATTGATCGTCGGGAAGTGGTTTGTGTTTGTCTTCGGCTTCAATGACATTTTGAAGTATTTTTTTGATTTCGAGTGTCGAAACATCTTCTCCTTGATCGTTTTTCATCGCTTCCGAGAAAAATTCCTTAATCAGTTTTGTGCCATAAGGTGTGTCAACATATTTGCTGTTTGCTACTCGGGAAACGGTCGAAATATCCAAACCAACCATGTCGGCGATGTCTTTTAAAATCATTGGTTTCATCGACGTTTCTTCGCCATCCAAGAAGAACTCTTGCTGAAAATGCATAATGGCATTCATCGTCACAAAAAGCGTTTCCTGACGTTGTTTTATCGCATCAATAAACCATTTTGCCGAATCTAATTTTTGTTTGATGAACTGTACAGCGTCTTTTTGCGAATGCGATTTATCTCTCGAAACCTTATAGGTTTGCAGCATTTCTTGATAATCTTTGGAAACGTGTAACGAAGGAGCATTTCTGCCGTTAAGCGTCAATTCGAGTTCGCCATCTATAATCCGAATCGCAAAATCCGGAATGATATGCTCGGTCATTTTATTGTTTCCAGTAAAAGCGCCACCTGGTTTCGGATTGAGTTTTTCGATTTCTTCAATGCCTTTTTTGAGTTGCTCTTGCGAAACAGCATATTTTTGAAGCAGTTTTTCGTAATGCTTTTTGGTAAAGGCATCAAATTGATTTTCAAGAATATTGATGGCCAAATCAACCGATTCGGTTGGGGTTTTGTGTTTTAATTGCAACAACAAACATTCTTGTAAATCGCGTGCACCAACACCAGATGGTTCCAATTCGTGGATGATATGAAGGACTTTTTCTACCGATTTTTCATCAGTATAAATGCCTTGCGTAAACGCCATATCATCAACAATGTCCTGAATCGTTCGTCGGATATAACCCATATCGTCAATACTTCCTACCAAAAATTCGGCAATTTCCCTGTCGGAATCGTTAAGAATAAACGTATTTAACTGATTGATTAAATCCTGATGAAAACTTACAGGTGCCGACAAAGGCGATTCTCTATCGTCGTCATCGTCGCTGTAATTGTTGGTTTGCGTTTTATATTCTGGTGTTTCGTCGTTGCTTAAATATTCGTCGATGTTGATGTCTTCAGCGTCGATGTTTTCGCTTCCTTCATAATCATCGTATTCGTCATTGTTGTCAAACTCATCTTTTTCAAAGACTTCTTCTTCGTCTTTTCCGGTTTCGAGGGCCGGATTTTCATTCATTTCTTCCAACAAACGCTGTTCAAATGCTTGCGTAGGCAACTGAATTAACTTCATCAACTGTATTTGTTGTGGAGATAATTTCTGTGATAATTTGAACTGTAAGTTTTGCTTAAGCATGTTTGTTTGGTTATTTACTTCGTCTATTCGCTATTGCTCGGGTGTGGATTTGGTTATTTGTGTCTGACAATACAAATAACCAAATTACCGAATCAACAAATTGACTCTAAAATTCTGCGTTTTGCGGTGTTCGTGGAAACGGAATTACATCTCTAATATTTGTCATTCCGGTAACGAACAATACCAATCTTTCAAATCCCAATCCGAAACCTGAATGCACTGCACTTCCGAATCGTCGTGTATCTAAATACCACCATAATTCTTCTTCGTCGATACCGAGTGCTTTCATTTTTTCAACTAACACATCGTAACGTTCTTCTCTTTGAGAACCACCAACGATTTCGCCAATTCCTGGGAAAAGGATGTCCATCGCACGAACGGTTTTTCCGTCTTCGTTCAAACGCATATAAAACGCTTTGATGTTGGCTGGATAATCAAATAAAATCACCGGACATTTAAAGTGTTTTTCCACCAAGAAACGCTCGTGCTCGCTTTGTAAATCGGCGCCCCATTCTTCAATAATATAATTAAATTTCTTGTTTTTATTTGGTTTAGAATTGCGTAAAATATCAATAGCTTCTGTATACGAAACACGTTTGAAATTGTTTTCTAAAACAAAGTTTAATTTGTCCAACAAGTTCATTTCGCTACGTTCCGCCTGAGGTTTTACTTTTTCTTCTTCAATCAAACGGTTTTCTAAAAACTTCAAATCATCTTGGCATTTTTCCATCGTATACTTGATGACGTATTGGATAAAATCTTCCGCCAAATCCATATTGTCGTTCAAATCGTTGAAAGCCACTTCGGGTTCAATCATCCAAAACTCAGCTAAATGGCGAGATGTATTGGAATTTTCGGCACGAAATGTCGGTCCGAACGTATAAATCTGACCCAATGCCATCGCAAAGGTTTCGCCTTCCAATTGTCCAGAAACCGTTAAATTGGTTTCTTTTCCGAAGAAATCTTCTTTATAATTCACTTTTCCGTCTTCCGTTCTTGGTGTATTGTCAAATGGCAAAGCGGTAACTTTAAACATTTCGCCAGCACCTTCGGCATCTGATCCTGTAATGATTGGCGTGTTTACATACACAAATCCCTTTTCTTGAAAATACTGATGCACGGCAAATGACAATACCGAACGCACACGCATAATCGCTCCAAAAGCATTGGTACGCACACGTAAATGCGCATTTTCACGTAAAAATTCTAGGGAATGTTTCTTAGGTTGCATTGGAAATTTCTCTGCATCCGAATCGCCTAAAATTTCTAAAGCCGAAACTTGAATTTCATATTTCTGTCCAGCACCTTTGCTTTCTACCAAAGCACCAGTAACCGAAACAGCTGCTCCTGTTGTAATTCGTTTTAAGGTTTCTTCTGGAGTGTTTTCAAAATCGACAACACACTGAATATTATTAATCGTCGAACCATCGTTCAACGCGATAAATTGATTGTTTCTAAAAGTTCTTACCCAACCTTTTGCATTTACTTCGTGCAGTGTTTTTGTACTGTTTAGTAAGTCTTTAACTTTTGAATGTTTCATTTTAATTATGGATTGATAGTCTAAAAATGTAATGCAAATATAAACGATTTGTTTGTAATTGCCACTAAAATAAGGGCTAACCTCACAAAAAACTGTTTGGTTTATTTGACTAAAGTGATTTTAATAATTGGTGATTTACAATGTCTCCGTTGATTGTTACGATGTACAGATTACCGAAAGTTGTTTCTTCCATCATTGAATATACATTTTGTCCGATAAGTTTATTCACCAAATCGGGTGTGGTATTGCTATGACCAACAATTAAGATGGTTTGTCCTAAATGAGCTGCTTTGATTTTATCGAGGGTCATCTCTTTTGGATCGTACGTAACAACGGTAATTTTTTGAGCAGTAGCTGTCGGCTTCGCTGTTTGTAGCGTTCGATTGTAATTGGTGCTGTAAATGGCATCAAAAGGCACAGCAGAAAACACGTCGTTCCAATGATTGGCACGTACTAAACCAGCTTCTGACAAATCAGGATTTTTGCTAGCATCGGCTTTTTCTGCATGACGAATCAAGTAAATGGTCGTAGTCTTGTTTTGAGAAAAACCAAGCTGAGTTAGCAATAGTAAGAGTAAAATATAGTTCTTCATGATGCTTTTTATTTTTCTAATGACTCCGTTTTTGTTTGTTCGTTTTCGTTCGAATCTTCTTCATCGAGATGATCGAGAACATCAATTTTTGGAGCAATAAATTCTTGTTCGTTTGCCAATCGTTTGTTCAAAGTTAACACTAACGACGGCAATAAAACCAAGTTCGATAGCATTCCGAAAAGCAACGTAATAGAAACCAATCCGCCCAGAGCAATAGTACCACCAAAGCTCGAAAGCATGAATACCGAGAATCCGAAAAACAACACCACCGAAGTATAAAACATACTCAATCCCGAATCTTTCAAGGTAGCAAAAACCGATTTTTTTATCTTCCAATTGTTCTTCACTAGCTCTTGTCGGTATTCTGATAAAAAGCGAAGCGAATCATCGACTGACAAACCGAAAGCAATTCCGAATACCAAAATCGTAGACGGTTTTAACGGAATATTCAAGAATCCCATCAAACCTGCTGTGACGAATAAAGGCAATAAATTCGGAATCAAAGCCACCAAAATCATCTTGAACGAACGGAACATAAAAGCAATTAATAATGCTGTTATAAATACCGCTAAAAATAAGGATGAAATCAAATTGTCGAGCAAGTATTTTGTTCCTTTTTGGAAAACGTAGGCTTTGCCCGTCAACGAAACTTTATAGCGTTTTTCAGGAAAAAGCTCGGCGATTTTTTTATTCAATTGCGCTTCTACATTGTCAAAATTATCGATGCCTTTGTCTTTGATGAACGTTGTGATTCGTGCGTATTGACCTGTGCTGTCGATGTAACTTTTTAGCGGATTGTCTTTAGAATTTCGGGTTACATTTTTAGCGTAACTGTAAATAAATCCTTGCTCTTGTGAGTTCGGCAAGTCATAAAATTCGGGGTTTCCGTTATAATACGCTTGTTTCGAATATTTGACCAAATTTAAAATGGAAACTGGTTTTGAAAGTTCTGGAATTTCCTCAATGGTTTTTTGAAGTTCGTCCATTTTTTGCAACGTAGACGATTTCATTACCCCTTTTTTTCGTTTGGTGTCAATCATGATTTCCAATGGCATCACACCATCAAACTCTTCCTCGAAGAAAACAATATCGCCGTAAAATCCAGCGTTTTTAGGCATGTCTTCAATCAAACTTCCCGAAATCCGCATTTTTGAAACGCCAAAAAGACTGATTACAACTAAGGTAATGGCAACAAAATAGACTTTGCTTCGATTGAATTTGACCATTCTTTGAATCCATTCCATGAAATTGACTACATAGTTTCGTTCCATGTGTTCCAAATGACGTTCTTTAGGAATCGACATATAACTGTAAAAAACCGGAATCACAATCAGGCACAAAGCAAAAAGCGCCATGATGTTGACGGATGTCACGATTCCGAATTCCTTCAAAAGTTCGTTGTCGGTGACAATAAAAGTGGCAAAACCAAATGAAGTAGTGAGGTTGGTAATGAAAGTCGGAGTTCCCACTTTGGTAATTACTCTTACCAAAGCTTTCGCTTGATTGCCGTGAATTCGACATTCTTGATGGTATTTATTGGTCAAGAAAATACAATTCGGAACTCCAATAATTATAATTAAAGATGGAACCAAAGCGGTCAAAACCGTAATTTCATAACCCAACAATCCCAGGAAACCGAACGACCACATCACACCCACAATAACAATACAAATGGAAATTAATGTCGTTCGAAACGATCGAAAGAAAAAGTAAAAAATCAACGAGCAAATCAAAAGTGTCGCCCCAATAAACAAACTAATTTCGTCTACAATGGCTTTAGCATTTAATGTTCGGATGTAAGGCATGCCCGAAACTTTCAAATCAATTTTGGTTTCTTTTTCAAAAGCATTTACCTTCTCGATAAAATGATTCAGAATATAATCTTTACGTGCTGGCGTGTTTACAATTTTTTTATCCATGTAAATGGCAGAACGAATGGTGCCATTTTTTTTATTGAAAAGCAATCCTTCGTAAAAGGGCATTTTTTGGAATAAATCGGTTTTCAATTCCGAAAGATAAGCCTTGCTCAACGGTTTGTCTTTATTTACAAAAGGCACCAATTCGAAGGTTTGTAGCGAATCGCTTTTCTGTAGTTTTTTCAAATCACTAATCGAAACGACCAAATCAATTTCCTTGTCGTCTTTCAAATCAGCCATTAATTTATCCCAAGCTTTAAAAGCTTTTGGAGTAAAAAAAGCATCGCCTTCAACGCCAATTACAATTAAATTTCCTTCTTCGCCAAAAGTGTTTAAAAAGGAATTGTATTCGATATTGGCAACTTCATTATCAGGTAAAAGATTGGCTTCGGTATAGGTAAATCGGATGTATTTCCATTGCATGGCAAGGAAAATCGTAATCAATCCAATAACTACTAAAATGGTGATTCTATTTCGAAGTACGATTCCTGCTAGAAATTCCCAGAAACCGACATTTAATTTCTTTCTCATTATAAAATATAAAACGAGTGCAAAGGTAATGAAAACCACTTAAAACTCTTGAACTTAACGTTAACTTTTGATAGCAAAATAGCGCAATTGTTTGTAGTGTAAATTTTACATTAAAAAAATACACATTTTATATTTTTTGAGTAAGTTTTTCTCATATTTGTATCTGTTTTTAAAAAGGTGTAATTCGGTATGAAGAATTTCAAAAATTCAATTTTCTATTTGGTTATAACAGGTGGGTTTACTGCCTTAATGTATTGGATTGTTACTAAAGGAAAAGTTTTAGAAGTAGGAAGAAAAATAGTTACACCAATTGCAAATGACGATTTCCAAGGTCAGTTTTTAACAGCATTAAAACACAATATTCAGCATCCTTTAGCCATACTTTTATTACAGATAATCACCATCATTATTGTTGCGCGATTTTTCGGTTGGATTTTTAGAAAAATCGGACAGCCTTCTGTAATTGGTGAGATTATCGCAGGTATTTTCCTCGGACCTTCATTGGTCGGAATGTATTTACCCGAATATTCTTCGTTGTTATTCCCTAAAGAATCGTTAGGAAATTTACAGTTTCTTAGTCAAATTGGGTTAATCCTTTTTATGTTTGTAATTGGGATGGAACTCGATTTGAAAGTCCTAAAAAACAAAGCCAAAGAAGCCGTAGTTATCAGTCACGCCAGTATCGTAATTCCGTTTGCTTTAGGAATGGGATTGTCGTATTTTATTTACCACAAATTTGCTCCAGAAGGCGTTGAATTTTTGTCATTCAGTTTGTTCATGGGAATTGCTATGAGTATCACAGCATTTCCGGTTTTAGCCCGAATTGTTCAAGAGCGAGGCATTCACAAAACACGTTTGGGAACCATCGTAATTACGTGTGCCGCCGCCGATGATATCACCGCTTGGTGTATCTTAGCAGCAGTTATAGCGATAGTAAAAGCAGGTACTTTTGCCAGTTCGCTTTACATTATGGCGATGGCATTGCTCTATGTTGTAGCCATGTTGTTTTTGGTAAAACCGTTCTTAAAAAAGGTCGGTGATTTGTATTCCAACAGAGATAGTATTAGTAAACCTGTCGTTGCGATATTTTTATTGACCTTGATTATTTCGTCGTATTTGACAGAAATTATCGGGATTCATGCGTTATTTGGCGCTTTTATGACAGGAGCAATTATGCCAGATATCGCTAAAATCAGAAACATATTTATAGAAAAAGTAGAAGACGTCGCCGTTATTTTATTGCTGCCGTTGTTTTTTGTTTTTACAGGATTGCGAACCGAAATCGGTTTGATAAACGATTTGTATTTATGGAAAGTAACTGGCGTAATTATCTTAGTAGCGGTTATTGGAAAGTT
>JAZKGN010000039.1:0-9293 GCA_040385945.1 Bacteroidota bacterium | reverse complement strand
CTAAATTTAAAATTCTGATTTCTTTCGGAAACAATGAAAAAGGAAAATCGTTGCTACGATTGGCAAACAGTTTTGTGAAAAAGCAAGAAGAAAATACCAACATCACTGCGATGCATTTAATCATAAGTGATGAAATCCATTCGTACAATATGGAAGAATACGAAACGGAAACGTTTGAACCTATTTACCAAGAGTCGAAACTTTTAAATCAAGAAATTACAACCATTTTTAAAGCTGCCGTTGATATTGAGACCGACATCGCCGACATTGCTACTCGTGGCGATTATGATTTGGTTTTGGTGGGTCTTGGGAAATCTATTTTTGAAGGTTCGTTGTTGGGAAAAGTACTCGGTTTCACCACACGAATTATCAATCCAGATCGTTTATTAGACAAATTTACTGGGAAAGAAGGATTGTTTGAAAATTCGCCTTTTGATGACAGAACCCGATTGATTATTTCTAAATGTAAAAACCCATTAGGGATTTTAATCGATAAGGATTTGCATGATGTGAACGAAGTATACATTCCGATTTTTGGTAAAGACGATTTGTTTTTGATTGATTATGCTGAGAAATTGGTGTACAATAACAATTCAAAAGTGACGCTTATTCCGTTCATCAAACAAAAAAATAGTGTTCAAATTATTGCTGAAGCACTGAGTATTTTCCAAAGTAAGTACACAGAAAATGTGGCTATAGAAAGCGAAAACGAATTAAAAGCAGGCTTTTTTGCCAAGCAAGATTTAATGGTGATTAGTCTGGAAAGTTGGAAAAATTTAGTCGATTCGCAACCGACTTGGTTGAGCAATGTGCCTTCAACATTAATCATTAAACCCAAAGCCGATTTAAATTCCTAAGTTAAGTACATAGGAGATTTTCAATGCTAAATTGTCTTCAAATCTAGACAATCCGTTAGGACCATATCGGTAAAAAAAGGTAAATCCCAAACCTTTGTAAATTTGGTTGATTTCAACACCACTTTCAAAAAAACCTTTGTCGAGTGTTTTGTATTCAAATCCAAAATGTTGTTCGGGTTTGTCCATATTTCCCCAAGCCATGCGAGTTACCACAGAAAATTCGGGCTTCACTTTATACGCTACTTTCACTCTGTTAAACGTATGTCTGGCTTGAAAAGAAACGTAGTTGTTCGAGAAGAATTCGTTAAAATACATTGTTTCAAAACTGTTTTTACCAGCAAATGTAATTCGTTGCAACAACGCATCGCGATTCAAATTGTTTGGTGCAATACTGTACAAATGCGTAATCGGAATATCACCAGTGGCAATTCCGGCTTGAAAAATAAACGAAGTGTTTTGACCTGATAAATACGGAATTTCATGCGCGATTTTAAAATCAATTTTAGAAAAACCAAAATCATTTCCTAGAAATTTCGGAATCGATTTGGTGTATTGTAACGAAAATTTCGGAAACCGTTTTTCAAATTCAATTCGTCCTGAGGCCGTTTGCATATAACCACTAAACGGATTCCATTGCAACGAAAGTTGCGCCGTTGTCATGTCGAACTTCGTGTACATTTCGTCATCCACCACAAAAGTATAATCAAAAAGTGGTTGGATTTGACTTTTCGAAATTGCAAAATAGACATCCAATTTCGGAATTATTTTACTTTCAATAAAAGAAGAATACGTTTTAAAATTATAAAAAGTCGAAATATTAATCGGTCTTGGATCGTAAATTTTGAAACGTTTTTGCTGCGTGGCAAATTGAATCTGACCAATTTCACTCAGGTCGTCGGTGTAGGAAACACTCACCCACGAATTGGTTTTTTTATCGAGTAAATACGCAGGTGTGACGCCAAATTTGAATCCGTTGTCTTTTAATCCGTACGCACCAAAAAAGCCAATTCGGTATTGTGATGAAAGTTTTGCATTGGTAACGCCACCAATTCCCAATCGGAATCCTTCGTAATTATTGTATTTGACAACGCTTCTTAAATCGATATCAAAAATTTTAAAAGGAGCATAACCGTTGATTATTTTTTTTCCGAACACCAATTTTTGCTCAATATTTTCAACTCTCGAAATACTATCTAACTTAGCGTAAGTTGGAATTTTACGTACATCAACCGTATCTTTTTTAAAGAATTTCCAATACGATTCGGGTTTGTTCATAATGTCTTCCACTACTTCCATTTTTATTTTAGGATCAGTAAAAGTGACAGGTTTATTGATTTCGATGTCGTACGGAACCGATTCGATTTTGATATAGGTTTGGTCGGAAGCATCGACTTTTAATCGCTCTTTGGAAGTCGAATTGAACTTTATTGTTCCTCCTAAAATTTTTATGTCTTCCGAATTATTTCCTTTAACTACATTAAAACTTCGCTTTTCAGGAAACCAAATTCCGTGTTCTTTCATATAGTTAAAAGAGTACGTCGCATTGATGTTGACCACGCCGTAAATTCGGTAAAACGCCTTTGCCACCGCATGCGATTCGGCGTCGATATACAACAAACCTCTAAGGCGATTGGAGTTTAATTTTTTGGGTTGGAAGTAGACGCGATACACCGTTCGGTTTTGAATTTTCAAGGTGTCAATCAATTTGAAAACGTACATTTTTCGTCCCACATTCGAAAGCGGATTGATGATCGGAATTTCAATAATTTGTATCGGATTGTCATAAACCGAATAGGAAATTAATTTCAATCCGAGATAGTCATACACCAGTTGTTTTAATCCCGACATTCGCGTGGCGACAACTGTTTCTTTCGTGCCTTTTTCATTGTGTTGGATGATATTTACCTTTTCAATTTGGTACAAATGCTGTTTTTCTATGAATTTTTTATACCGATAATTGGATGAGTCGAGCTTTATTTTTTTTCCACCAAAAAGGCGTTTTTTTACAATGGTATCTATTTTACTAGTAATCGAATCAGGGTTTGCAGAAACCAAAAGCTGTTCGTAGTTTTTGTATTGAAACGATTTCAGTACTTTTTCGGGTTGGTTTTTATGCTTGCTGTCGATGACTTTTTTAACGAGAAGATTGACTTGGTTTTCCGAATAAATTTCCTGCTCTTTCAAGGTGTCATTCGTTACCATTTTTATCAGTAAAAACTTAACGCCTTCTGTTAGATAATAATTTTTGTCATAATAGCCTTTGTACGAACACACAAGTGGTTTGTTGTCGCTTACAATTTGAATAGTAAATTTTCCCTCCCAATTGGAAGTGATGGTTTTGTTGTTGTACGAAATTTTAGCAAATGCGATGGGAACTGTGGTGTCAAAATCGATAATTTGACCTTGCATAATTTTTTGCGAGAAAGTGCAGCTACAATAAATAAGAAAGAAAAAAATCCAAAAATTTCGCATGTGAGCTTTTTAATTGCCTGACAAAAATAGGTATAAAAAAACCTGTCGCGTTGTACTTTTTCAAAAAAAATACCTGAACGACAGATTTTTAATATAGTTTTAACGAAGTGAATTACACTTTCATTATTTCGGCTTCTTTGTGTACTAAATGTTCTTCTGCTTTTTTGATAAAGGCATCGGTTAGTTTTTGGATTTCCTCTTCTGCCGTTTTACAAACATCTTCAGAAGTGCCTTCTTTTTCCAATTTTTTTATTTCCGTATTGGCATCTTTACGCGCATTTCTGATTCCGATTTTAGCGTCTTCTGTTTCTGATTTGGCTTGTTTTACCAAGTCGCGACGTCTTTCCTCAGTCAGTGGTGGCACACTAATGATAATGTTGTCACCATTGTTCATCGGATTGAAACCAAGATTGGCAATCATGATGGCTTTTTCAATGGGTTGCAACATGCTTTTTTCGTACGGTTGAATCGTAATGGTTCGCGCATCCGGAACATTTACGTTGGCAATTTGCGATAATGGTGTTTGTGATCCATAATAATCTACAAAAACACTTCCCAACATTTGCGGAGAGGCTTTTCCGGCACGAATGTTTAAAAAAGATTTCTCCAAGTGATCAACAGAACCGTTCATCGATTCTTTTGCGCTATCTAAAATAAATTCAATTTCTTCCATTTTTATTTTTGGATTTTTAGATGATTAGATTTTTCGAACAATCGAACAATCACTTATATATTAACTACAGTTCCAATTTTTTCGCCTTCGCAGATTTTCAATAAATTACCTTTTTTGTTCATATCAAAAACGACTATTGGCAATTTGTTTTCTTGACTCAATGTAAAAGCTGTTGTGTCCATTACGTTCAGTCCTTTTTTCAACACGTCTTCAAACGAGATGTAATCAAATTTGACCGCGTTGGCATCTTTTTCGGGATCGGCATTGTACACGCCGTCAACACGAGTTCCTTTTAAAATAACGTCAGCATGGACTTCAACACCACGTAAAACAGCAGCTGTATCAGTTGTGAAATACGGATTTCCAGTTCCAGCTCCAAAAATAACAATTCTTCCTTTTTCTAAATGACGAACAGCTCTTCTTTTGATATACGGTTCAGCAATCGCTTCAATTTTTAAGGCCGTTTGCAAACGGGTTAACATTCCTTTGTCTTCTAAAGCGCCTTGCAATGCCATTCCATTGATTACCGTAGCTAACATTCCCATGTAATCGCCTTGCACTCTGTCCATTCCAGCGCCAGCGCCAGCAACACCTCTAAAAATATTTCCACCTCCAATTACAATGGCAATCTCAATACCTTTATCGTGGATTTGTTTGATCTCATCTGCATATTCCGCCAAAACTTTCGGATCAATTCCGTATTGTCTGTCGCCCATTAAAGCTTCGCCGCTTAATTTTAGAAGAATTCTCTTGTATTTCATTCGTCGTGTATATTATTTTTATTAGAGTTGTGTTTTTGCATTGCAAATATAAACATTATCTTATTTTATTTTTATCAAAAATGAAGTTGGATGATATTTGTCAGTATGTTTTTGTTTTAAGATAGGTAACTTTGCATTTTAAAATGTAAAAATGGAAGCTCTTCTTAAAAAAAGCATAGCAAATAGCTACTCGTATTCGGAATACAGAAATTTAGTTACTTCGTTAGTAAAAGCTGGCAAAGTAACCGGACACGAACAAACAGAAGCCTTGGTGCATTACACCGAATTGAATGAAGCCAGATCAAATCGATTGGATAAAACCATTCAAGTTGTTGATGAGGTAAAACAAGCTCTTGAAAGTTTGAAGAAAGACTATGTTTGGTTGGTCATTTCAGAAGGTTGGTGTGGCGATGCAGCGCAAATTTTACCGGTTATTAATAAGATGGCAGAAGTGTCGAACAAAATTGATTTTCGAATTGTACTTCGTGATGACAATCCAGACGTAATGGATTTGTTTTTGACCAACGGAACCAAATCGATTCCGATTTTAATTATCATTGATGCAGCATCGTGGGAAGTGATTTCGCATTTCGGACCGCGACCACAAGAAGCGAAACAACTTATTTTAGATTATAAAAAAGAACACGGCGTGGTAGATGAAACGGCAAAAATAGCTTTGCAAAAATGGTATTTAACCGATAAAGGCATCAGCACTCAAAAAGAAATTATGAATTTGATGCTGTAATTTGTTTTTCAAAATCTTCAGGAGTTGCTCCGTTTTCAACGTGATAGTTGCCAATTTTGGTGCGACGCAAAGCCGATAAATAACCTCCAGATTGCAATGCTTTTCCGAAATCAAAAGCCAATGAGCGTATGTAAGTCCCTTTGCTGCATTGCACTCTGAAATCAATTTCAGGTAATGCAATTCGCGTGATTTCAAATTCGTAAATAGTAGTTTTTCGAGAAGCAATTTCTACTTCTTCGCCAGCTCGTGCGTGTTCGTACAAACGTTTTCCATCTTTTTTTATAGCAGAAAAAACAGGTGGTTTCTGATCGATTTCGCCTAAAAACTGTTGGGTTGTTTCTAAAATTAAACTTTCCGAAATGTGATTGGTCGGAAAAGTAGCGTCGACTTCCGTTTCCAAATCATACGATGGAGTTGTAGCGCCAACGGTAATAGTTCCGGTATATTCTTTGGTTTGACTTTGAATTTCAGAAATGGTTTTGGTGAATTTTCCTGTGCAGATAATCAATAAACCTGTCGCTAACGGATCTAAGGTTCCGGCGTGACCAATTTTAAATTTCTTTGGTAAATTGTAATGGTTTTTTAAAACGTATTTTAATTTATTGACCGCTTGAAACGAACTCCATTTCAGAGGTTTATCAATTAAAATGATTTGACCGTTTAGAAAATCTTCAGCTGTTTTCAAATTTTATTTGTTTAGAGAAAAATAAGTCAATAAAACTATTCCAGCTACAATTCGGTAATAACCCCAAGGCTTAAAACCGTATTTTTTGATAATGCCAATAAAGAATTTTATAGCAATAATCGCTACAACAAAAGCCACAATATTCCCTACAATAAATAGTTTCATATTGTCGCCCGATTGGGTCAACAATTCATACCCTTTCAATTGTGAGACTTCGTAGGTTTTTAAAAAAAGCGAATAAGTAGCAACTGCCAACATCGTAGGAACTGCTAAAAAGAAAGAAAATTCGGCTGCTGTTTCTCGTGTCAATCCTTGTTGCATGCCGCCAATAATCGATGCGGCTGAACGACTGGTTCCAGGCATCATCGCCAAACATTGCCAAAATCCAATAGTAATGGCTTTTTTGATGCTGATGTCTTCTTCTTTGGCAACAGTTGGCGTGTTAAAACGACCGTCAACAAAAAGTAAAACAACGCCGCCAATGATGAGTACAATCGCAATCGGAATAGGATTTCCGAGTACAGCGTCTATTTTATCATCAAAAATTTTACCTAAAATCAAAGCTGGAATAACAGCGCAAAATAATTTAATGTAGAAATTGATTTTACTAAAATCGAAGAATTTCTTCCAATACAAAACGACAACCGCCAATATGGCTCCGAATTGAATGGCGACTTGAAACAGTTTCACGAAATCATCATTTTGGATGCCAAAAAATGAACTGGTAAAAATCATGTGAGCTGTAGAAGAAACAGGAAGATATTCGGTCAAACCTTCTACTATCGCAATAAGAATCGCCTGAAGAAAATCCATTTTTATTTCTTAGGATTTTTGAAAATCGAGTAAATCGTAATTCCAAATCCAATTAAAACCATCGTTGGTGCCAATCTAATTCTTCTAAAACTAAACAATTCGGCTTCGTTAAAAACGTTTGGATTGTCGCTTCCGCCACCAGTCATTAGTATAAAACCGAGCGTAATTACTGCCAATCCGATAAGTAGAAATTTATAATTTACACCTTCAAATAGGAAACCGTTTTTGTTTTCGTTTGCTTTCATTTTTTAGTTTATTTTCTTTTTTAATATAAATCGTCTGTTCTTAAATTCAAAAATCGTTGTGTAGCAAAATAAGTGCTAATCCACGTAATCAAAACGCCCACCAAAAGCACCATAACAAGTACGCCAACGGTAAGTTCGATATCTTTAAAAATCGCCAATGTTGGATAATTGGTGTTGATGTAAAACAACAAACCAATGAGTGCGAAAATCGCCAAAACCGATCCAATCAAGCCCAAAACAATACTTTGTTTGATGAATGGTTTTCGGATAAATGATTTGGTCGCACCTACCATTTGCATCGTTTTGATGATAAAACGGTTGGCATATATTGACAATCGCATCGAACTGTTGATGAGTAATACCGAAATAAAGGCAAATACTCCGCTGATAATTAAAATCCACATGCTAATTCGCTTCACATTGTCGTTCACCAACGTAATTAATTGCTTGTCGTACACAATATCGGCAACCATCGGATTTTGACGGATTTTATTTTCCACTCTAGAAAAACCTGGATTGGTTACATAATCGGCTTTCAAATGAATGTCATACGAATTCTGTAACGGATTCGTACCTAAGAATTGCATGAAGTTTTCACCAAACACTTTTTCGTGTTCTTTTGCAGCATCGTCTTTGGATACAAATTTATAATCTTTGGCAAATTTTGCGACTTTCATTTCAGCGTCGAAAGCTT
Source organism: Bacteroidota bacterium (assembly GCA_040385945.1). Lineage (GTDB taxonomy): Bacteria > Bacteroidota > Bacteroidia > Flavobacteriales > Flavobacteriaceae > Flavobacterium. Next base: position 1,348 of record JAZKGN010000039.1, on the reverse strand, counting down.
TGAAAACACTATCGGTTGCATCGCTTTTAAAGAAAACCGTCATGGCAATATCTTCTTTGAAATTATCCGATAATCGTTTCGAGTTGATAACAAAAAGTCCGAGTAATCCCAATAAAAATAAGACTAGAAAGACGCTTAATACTACCGAAAAATAAGAAGTGATTACTCTACGTTTTTGAAACTTATCAAAATTTGAAGCCATAAAAATGTAATTTAAGCCGTAAAAATAAAAAAGAAATTTGGTTCTCACAGATTATAACGCCTAAAGTTTTGACTTTAGTGTAATGAAACGTAAATTTGCCACCAATTAGCATAAACATTAACTTTCGATTAACTTTGGTGGGAATTTAGGTATTTTTAATCCATGTAATTTCTTACAAATACTAAAGCAGAATAATCGTCGTTTTTGAGAATACGAATTAAAAAAAGTTTGATAGTAACTAAAAAAAGGACTCAGTAGCTCAGCAATTCAGCAACTCAGTCACTCAAAGAAATAAGAAATGAAATATTTTCACGAAAAAGTTGAAGAAAAATGGCAGAAATTTTGGGCAGAAAACCAAACTTTTGCTGCAAGCAATACTTCCGATAAGCCAAAATATTATGTTTTGGACATGTTTCCGTATCCGTCTGGAGCAGGTTTGCACGTAGGTCATCCATTGGGTTACATTGCGTCGGATATTGTGGCACGATTCAAACGTCACAAAGGATTTAACGTGTTGCATCCGCAAGGTTATGATTCGTTCGGATTGCCAGCCGAGCAGTATGCGATTCAAACAGGACAGCATCCAGAAAAAACGACACGTGAAAATATTGCTCGTTATCGCGAGCAATTGGATAAAATCGGGTTTTCATTCGATTGGAGTCGCGAAGTGCGTACCTCCAACGCCGATTATTACAAACACACGCAGTGGATTTTTATCCAACTTTTCAATTCGTGGTACAATATCGATTCGGATAAAGCGGAAGACATTTCGACTTTGATTTCGATTTTTTCAACAGCAGGAAATGCCAATGTCAATGCAGTTTGTGATGATAACATCGCTTCATTTTCAGCTGCAGATTGGAATGGTTTTTCTTCCGACGAACAACAAAAAATACTTTTACAGTACCGACTTACTTACTTAGCTGAAACCGAAGTCAATTGGTGTCCTGCCTTGGGAACCGTTTTGGCAAATGACGAAATTGTAAATGGCGTTTCCGAACGTGGCGGTCATCCAGTTATTCGTAAAAAAATGACACAATGGTCGATGCGAATTTCGGCGTATGCAGAACGACTTTTGCAAGGATTGGAAACTATCGATTGGAGTGAATCGATTAAAGAATCACAAAGAAACTGGATTGGAAAATC
>JAZKGN010000038.1:0-7613 GCA_040385945.1 Bacteroidota bacterium | reverse complement strand
TCATAATTTTTAATTCATAATTCTTCAAATGGGTTTAATCAAAATATTTTCAGGAAACGAAATCTTAGCGTTATCCTTACAAGAAAAAATCGAAGCTATTGGTATCGCAACAGTAATTAGAAATAACAACCAAGCCAATGTTATTCCGAGTATTCAAACCGAGAAAGCGGTAGAGCTTTTTATTCAAGAAACCGATTTCGGCAAAGCAAATCCAATTATTGAAGAATTTAGGCTGAGTATTTAATAGTGATAATGAATAAAAATATACTATTTGTTTGCTCTGCAAATAAGCAGCGATCGAAAACAGCTGAAGATTATTTTAGTATTCATTATCCCAATTTGAACTTTCAATCTGCAGGTACTAATTTAAAAATTTGCCAAAAAGAAGGAACAAATCCTATAACACAAGAATTATTAACATGGGCTGATACGATTATTGTTATGGAGAGTAATCATTCCAAGCTGATAAAAGAATTTTCTTCAAATAAGTGTGCAAGCAAAATTGTGATTCTATCTATTGAAGACAAATACAGATATTTTCAACAAGAATTGATTGACCTTTTGGTCGTAAAAGCGACAAAATATTTTGTAAATTAAACGTTGTTACTCTAAAACTTTACAACTAAATTCTATCTTTGCACCTTCAAAAATCTAAGAAGTCTAAAATTCTAACAATCTAATAATCTAAATGATTACAGTCAACGATATCTCCGTGCATTTTGGCGGAACAACTTTATTTAGCGACGTTTCGTTTGCTATCAATGAAAACGACAAAATTGCCTTAATGGGTAAAAATGGTGCTGGAAAATCGACACTTTTAAAGATTATTGCGGGCGAAGCAAAACCGTCAGGCGGAAATATTTCGGCCCCAAAAGAAGCAGTAATTGCTTATTTACCACAGCATTTGCTAACTTCTGATGACGCTACAGTAATGGAAGAAGCGTCGAAAGCCTTCGGTGAAATCTTTACAATGAAAGCCGAAATCGACGAAATCAATGAGCAACTCACCATTCGTACCGATTATGAAAGCGATGAGTATATGAAATTGATTGAGCGTGTTTCTGATTTAAGCGAGAAGTTTTATGCGATTGAAGAAATCAATTACGAAGCCGAAGTCGAAAAAATATTAGTCGGATTGGGTTTCGAAAGAGAAGATTTTACGCGTCAAACTTCAGAGTTTTCCGGAGGTTGGAGAATGCGAATTGAATTGGCAAAAATCCTTCTAAAAAAAACCGATTTAATTTTACTCGATGAGCCAACCAATCACATGGATATCGAAAGTATTCAATGGTTGGAAGATTTTTTAATCAATTCGGCCAAAGCAGTTGTAGTGATTTCGCACGATAGAGCGTTTGTAGATAATATTACCAATCGCACGATTGAGGTAACTATGGGACGTATTTATGATTACAAAGCCAAGTACTCACACTATTTAGAATTGCGAAAAGACCGTCGTATTCACCAACAAAAAGCCTACGATGAGCAACAAAAAATGATTGCTGAAAACCAAGAATTTATCGATCGTTTTAAAGGAACATTCTCAAAAACCTTGTCGGTGCAATCGCGTGTAAAAATGTTGGAAAAAATTGTACCTGTTGAAATCGATGAAATCGATACATCGGCATTAAAATTAAAGTTTCCACCATCGATTCGTTCGGGACAATATCCTGTAATCGTGAAAGATTTAGAAAAATCCTATGGTGATCATTTGATTTTTAAAGATGCCAATATTGTTATCGAACGTGGCGATAAAGTGGCTTTTGTTGGAAAAAACGGGGAAGGAAAATCGACCATGATCAAAGCCATCATGAAAGAAATTGAAATCAACGGCGGAAGTGTCGATATCGGTCACAACGCTCAAATTGGTTATTTTGCTCAAAATCAAGCGTCGTTATTAGACGAAAATGCCACAATTTTTTCGACTATTGATGATATTGCTGTTGGTGATGTACGTACCAAAATTAAAGATATATTGGGTGCTTTTATGTTTCACGGCGACGATGTAACGAAAAAAGTAAAAGTACTTTCAGGTGGTGAAAAAACACGTTTGGCGATGATAAAATTGTTGTTAGAACCTGTTAATTTGTTGATTTTGGATGAGCCTTCCAATCACTTAGACATGAAAACAAAAGACATCATCAAAGATGCATTACGTGATTTTGACGGGACTTTAATCTTAGTTTCACACGACAGGGATTTCCTTGACGGATTGGCAACTAAGGTTTTTGAATTTGGAAACAAACGTGTGAAAGAACATTTTGAAGATATCAAAGGTTTCTTAGCACACAAAAAAATGGATTCTTTAAAGGAAATAGAAAAATAGTTTTTTAATACATGTTTTATAGTTAAATTTGGAGCTTGTACAACTAACACAACTAAACCATTTTAGCTATGAAAAAAGCATTACTTTTCCTATTCATTTTATTTCAAATAAATGCTTCGTTTGCCCAAAACGTTGGAGATACCATAAGGGTTCAAGCGTTTAATTATAACAGTGCTACAAGAGATACTTTAATTAGTTTCCCTAATAATGCGAGTTTGACTTTTGAGAAGATACTTCTTAAATACAACATGCGTTGTAAAAACGCTTTGGTTTCTAATGCAACAGATAGAAATTTAGGATGTGGAGAGTGGGATTATTCGTGCAATACTTTTGTTGCGGATAGTTCCAAAATAGAAAAAGTAATTTTTAAACAACCCAATTACGTAGTTTCCAATTTTACTGGTAATTCGTATGCTTATACTTCACAGCAGACTTACAATCACTATGATTTTACTCAGAAAAATGTAGCTTTAAACACTATTATTTCTGAAAATCCGTATGCTGTTGGAAGCGGAAGTGTTGTAGTGAACAATCTGGTTAAAACAAATTTAAAAAGCGGAAGAACTCAAATCTTGATTCGTGCTTCGCAATTGATTTCTTCTGGATTTTCGGCGGGTGCTATAAATGCTATAAATTTAAATGTAGCCAATGCTGGTGGACTAGCAAAATTCTTGAAATTAAAAATTAAGAGTTCTAGTTTGACAAGTTTGCAAGCACAAGCCATCGACTTTAATGGTTTTACCGAGGTGTATTTTAGAGATTATACCTTTGTAAATGGCGCAAATAGAATTCAATTTCACACACCATTCAATTGGGATGGAACCAGTAATATTATTCTTGAAATGTCATTTTCAAATTCAAGCAACGGAACTCCAATTGAATTTTCAGGATATTCGAATCCAGAAATAAGAACATTAAGCGCTAGTAATATTGCTTCTATTGATGTTTCGGCTTCGGGTTATGTAAACATCAATACCCAATTTTTCAACTCAATCAACACCCAACTTTCCGTGAGTTTTTGGACAAAAGGAGATGCCGATTTGCTACCTGTTGATTGTAGTATTATTTATGCTTATTCGTCTTCTATTGCACAAAGACAATTGAACTTGCACATGCCTTGGGGAGGTCAAGTATATTTTGATTGTGGGTATGTAGATAATGATTTTGATCGGATTGTAAAACCGTATGGAACTGATAACGTTATTGAAGGGGTTTGGAACCACTGGACTTTTACAAAAAACACAACTTCGGGTGTAATGAATATTTATTTGAATGGCGCTTTATGGCACACTGGTACTAATAAAACCAGAGTGATGAGTATCATGAATTTTTTCTTAGGAAAGTTTGATGAAGGTGCTGGAGCACGTTATTATAAAGGGCAAATTAGAGAATTAACCGTTTGGGATAAAGAGCTTACAGCAGGAACAATTTTAAATTGGAAAAATAAAACCATTGATGCATCCCATCCTGATTATGCCAATTTAGTTGCTTATTATAAATTGGATGAAGAAACTGGTCAACTGGTTACAGATACTAAAAACGGATTGACTTCTACAGGAATAAATCTTTTATGGAACTATGAAAGAGGTGATCAATTAACTACTACTTTCACAGAATCGACCACTTTGCCAAACATTACTTTTTACAGAGGAACTTATAGTCAAACTGTTTCTGATGTTGTGGTTCGTTATTCATATCCAAAAAATGCACGAATAGTTTCTAATTATTCTATAACTTCAAATGAGGGTGTACTTCCTATGTTACACGATGGGATAAATTTATTATCTACCACTAATTTATTTGATGCAATTGCAGAAAATGTTTACGATGGAGACACAGGAACTGTTATTTCTACACTTCCAGTAACAACTGAAGGAACCATTAATATAGTTGAGTTAGATTATTTCAAACGATTCCCTTTTTATAACGAATTGGTTTCTTTTGTAACACCTTATGGTATTGGATTGGATTTGGGACAAAACGGAAAATCGTGGTATTTTGACATGTCAGATTATGTTACTTTACTGAAAGGAAATAAAAGATTAGTGATGTCTGGAGGCGTTTGGCAAGAAGAGTTAGACCTAGAATTTTTATTCATCGTTGGAACACCTCCAAGAAATGTTGTGCAATACGATCAACTTTGGCAAGGAGAATACCGATTGGGAAGTCCGAATATTAATGAAATTATAGCTGGTACAAAAATGCCTACCAACAATTATGCTTTTAATGCTGCAGCTACTTCATTCAAATTAAAATCGTCTATTACTGGACATGGTGCACAAGGGGAATTTTCTCAAAATGGTGGCGTTGTCGGACATCGTATTTTAGTTAATAATGTTATGAAATTCAATTGGGCAATTACACAAGCCTGTTCAGAGAATCCAATATTCCCTCAAGGAGGAACATGGGTATATAACAGACAAGGTTGGTGTCCGGGACAAAGAACATTGTTGAAAGAGCAAGATTTAACTCCGCACGTAACAGCAGGAACTACTATGGCATTGGATTATAGAACTTCAAATCCGGCTGTGCCAACGGGAGATTACCGATACATTTCGGCACACCAAGTAGTAGGATATGGTGCTCCAAACTTTTCTTTAGATGCTGCCATCGAACAAATAAAAGCGCCTAATAATGCAAATGCAGAGTATTTAAGAATTAATCCAATGTGTGAGAGACCGAGAGTTGTGGTTAGAAATACAGGTGCTACAACAATTACTACGATTGATTTTACGTATTGGATAAATAATGCAAGTACTCATCAAACCTATACATGGACGGGGTCATTACCTTCAATGAGTACAACTGAAATTTTACTACCAGTAAATACGTTATGGAGTCAAGGTGTTGCAAGTTCGAATAATAAATTTCATGTCCAAATTATGACAATGAACAGTAGTGCCGATATGTATCCAAATAATAATCATGCAGTGTCTAGTTTTACTTTACCAGATGTTATGCCATCGGTGTTTAAAATTCAGTTGAGAACAAATAATGCTCCTTCTCAAAATAATTTTACATTATACGATTCGAGTGGGAATGTTGTTGATGCCAAAACATTCACTACAGCAAATACAACGTATACGTACACCTATCAAACACCTCAAATTACTGATGGTTGCTACCGATTACGAGTGAATGACACTGGTAACGATGGTTTGCAATGGTGGGCAAATACGGCTCAAGGTGCTGGTTATGTTCGATTTTTAAACCAATCCGATGCTATAATAAAAACATTTACACCTGATTTTGGTGGAGGTTTTGATTATAGTTTTTCAGTAAATTCGTTACTAGCTAATGAAATTTTCGCTGTTGAAGATGATTTAAAAGTATATCCAAATCCATCCAACGGACAATTTTCTGTAGAGAGCGATGCTCTTGAAGGTTCAAAAATTTCAGTCTATACTATTTTAGGAAATCTAGTTGTAGAAAAAATGGCAACCGGAAGTTTGGTGTCATTTGATCAAACTCAATTGAGTTCGGGAGTTTATTTGGTTAAAGTAGAGAAAGAAAAACAAACTCAAGTAAAACGATTAATCATTAATTAGTCTTTGTTTTAAACAATAAAAAAACCGACAAATTCAATTGAAGCTGTCGGTTTTTTACATTCACTATTTAACCTAACAAATTTTTTACAATTTTGCGATCGCTTTCGAACCTTCTATCAATCGGATGAATTCTGCTTTATAGCCTTCTGTATCATTGGCGAGTCCTTCTTTGGCTAGTTTTTTAATATCTTCCGTTGAGGTGTTGGTAATTAATTTTGAACCTCTCAATTTTAATCCGAACCAAGCTACAGCCGAACAGAATTTGAAATCACTAGATGCATTTTGAATAGCGTTTGATTGGTTGGTAATAACGTTTACCATTTCAATACTTTTATCGCCATCTGGCTTTTTGTATCGGAATTTTATAGTAGCCAATTCTCCTGAAAACTGTGTTCCAGTTGGTTCTACTTTGGTGTATTTTAAATCGGATGGCTCTTGATAGAAATCGCTTTTGGTATCGGTTGTAATTACTTCATACAAAGCCGTTACGGTATGACCACTTCCCAATTCGCCTGCATCTATAGTGTCATTTTTGAAATCTTCAGGACGCAATTTTCTATTTTCATACCCTATTAATCGGTACGCTTGAACATGAGCTGGATTGAATTCAATTTGGATTTTCACATCTTTAGCAATGGCATACATCGAGCCTTTGAATTCCTTTACTAAAAAGCGATTGGCTTCCTGAATAGAATCGATATAAGCATAATTCCCGTTGCCTTTATCAGCTAAAGTTTCTAATTTACTGTCTTTGTAATTCCCCATTCCGTAACCCAAACACGTTAAGAAAACGCCCGATTTTCTTTTTTCTTCTATCAATGTTTGCATATCTGAATCAGAAGAAACTCCCACATTAAAATCGCCATCTGTAGCTAAAATCACTCGGTTGTTTCCTCCTTTGATAAAATTTTCTTCCGCAGTCTTGTACGCCAATTGGATTCCGGCTCCACCTGCAGTACTTCCGCCAGAGTTTAATTTGTCCAACGCTTCTATGATGGTCATTTTTTTATCACCAGACGTTGGAGGTAACACCAATCCAGCTGCTCCAGCATATACCACAATGGCAATTTTGTCATCGTCTCGTAATTGTGCTACTAATGCTTTTAGTGATTCTTTTACCAAAGGCAATTTATTAATCGAACTCATCGAGCCTGACACATCAATTAAGAAAACCAAATTGGAAGCAGGTAAATTTTCTGTAGCAATGTTTTTTCCTTGTAAACCGATACGAACCAATTTGTTATTAGTATTCCACGGACAAGTACTGTATTCGCTGTTGATAGAAAACGGATGTTCGTTTTGTGGTTGTGGATATTGGTATTTGAAGAAATTCATCATTTCTTCTACGCGAACAGCATCTTTTGGAACGGTTTGTCCGTTGTTGATAAAACGGCGCACATTGGTATATGAAGCGTTATCTACATCGATGGAAAAAGTAGAAAGCGGACTCGTTTTCGGACTTTCGAAAGCATTTTCAACAAATGATTCGTAAGTTTCTTGCTCTGGTTCTATTGGTTGAGGAGTAATGTGTAAAGTGTCATTTCCTTTTTCAATTTCTTTCAATTTACTTTTTAGCTGTTTTTTGGTAAGATTTTGATAAACACCATTTTTTGTTTTTAATACAATAACGCCGTTGGAAGCGCTATTTCCATAAAGAGAGGTTGCATCTTTAGCTTTTAAAATATTTATCGATTCGATATCGTTCGGATTCAAACTTTTAAAACTATCGTGTTTTGCAGGAA
>JAZKGN010000037.1:0-23186 GCA_040385945.1 Bacteroidota bacterium | reverse complement strand
ACATTTTATGTAATTGCTAAAGATGCTGCTACAAATGTTTCTCCTGCAAGTAATACAGTTAACGTAACGACACTAACTGTAACGTTGAACTATTGCGCTTCTCAAGGAAATAGTACCGCCGATGAAAAAATTGGACGTGTACAATTCGGAACTATCAATAATGTTTCTACAGGAACTGCTGGTTACGAAAACTTTACAGCTATTTCTACAAATGTAGTTAGAGGTACAGCGAATACAATAACAATTACACCTTCTTGGACAAGTACTTCATTTAATGAAGGATATGCCGTATTTATTGATTATAATCAAGATGGCGATTTTTCAGATGCTGGTGAAACGGTTTACACAAGAGCTAAAACGAAAACGACTCCAGTATCGGGATCTATTACCATTCCGGCTTCGGCTACTTTGGGATCTACAAGAATGAGAGTGTCTATGAAATACAATGCAATTCCGACAGCTTGTGAAGTGTTTGCTTATGGTCAAGTAGAAGATTATACAGTGAATATTACTTCTGCAGCTAGAAGCGAAGAAGCATCAAATAACCTAATCGCGTTTAATTTATATCCAAATCCGCTAAAGGGCGAGATCTTGAATATTTCTAATCTTGAAGCAGCTTCAACCTACAGAATTTTCAACATGATGGGACAAGAACTAGGAAAAGGAACTATTGAAAACGAAAGTATCAATGTAGGTTCTTTAACAGCAGGAACGTACTTAATTGAAGTTTCTAATGCTAATGGAACTACTTCAAAACGATTTATCAAACAATAAAACCCAATTAATTATTTTAAAAAGCCATACTAAAAAGTGTGGCTTTTTTATTAAAATAATTTGCTACTTTTAACCAATCAATAAAATTAGTTATACAATGAAGAAGTTAGTTTTTATAATCATCAGCACTATGAGTTTAGCAGCATCGGCGCAACAGGTTTTATCTCCAGAAACACTTTGGAAGTTAGGCAGAGTTTCTGTTTTAGGAATTTCTACAGATGGAAAATCGATTGTCTATAAAGTAGCAACACCCAATATGGATGAAAACAAATCCAGTTCAAAAACGTACACGATTCCAGTAACAGGAGGAAATCCAACAGAAGTAAAAGATACAAAAGCGTTGCTTAGCGATAAAAATAAATCTGCCGATGGAAAGTATATTTTATCATCACAAGAAATAAAAATCAATAAAGTTTTGGGGAAGGATTTTTATCCTGAATTGACAAAATCAAATGCACAAGTATACAATGGTTTGGATTTTCGTCATTGGGATGCATGGAACAATGGAACGGTAAATCATGTTTTCTATGCAGAGAACAAAGAAAAAGCAACGCCAATAGATATTATGCCTAACGATCCTTATGATTCGCCTCAAAAACCTTTTGGTGGTGATGAAGATTACATTTGGTCGCCCGACAGTAAAAAGATCATTTATGTTTGTAAAAAGAAATTCGGCACCGAGTATGCCATTTCTACTAACACCGATTTGTACGAATACAACATCGAAACCAAAACGACAAAAAACCTAACAGAAAGCAATTTGGGTTATGATACCAATCCAGCTTTTTCTCCAACAGGAAATTTAACGTGGTTGCAAATGAAACGTGACGGTTATGAAGCCGATAAAAACGACATCATTGTTAATTTCAAAGGCATGGACATGAATTTGACTGCCAATTGGGACGGAAGTGTTGACAGTTTTAATTGGAGTGCCGACGGAAAAACGGTGTATTTTGTAGCTGCCATTGATGGAACAAAACAAATTTTCGAAGTCAATTTTCCGGGTTTAACCAAAATTGCGGTAACGGTAAAACAAGTCACCAATGGCGATTTTGATGTGGCAGATATTATTGGATTTTCGGGCGATTTAGCCATTGTTACGCGAACCGATATGAATCATGCTGCCGATATTTATTCGTACAATCTTAAGAAAAAAACGTGGTTGCAATTGACCAAAATTAATGAGGAAACCTACAACAAACTTTCGTTACCAAAATACGAAAGACGTTACGTAACCACAACCGACGGAAAGAAAATGCTAGTTTGGGTAATTCTTCCGCCTAACTTCGATAAAACCAAAAAATACCCAACACTTTTATATTGTCAAGGTGGACCGCAATCGCCACTAACGCAAAGCTATTCGTTTCGTTGGAATTTTTCTTTGATGGCGTCACAAGGTTATGTTATTGTAGCACCAAACCGAAGAGGAATGAACGGACATGGTGTAGCTTGGAATGAACAAATTTCAAAAGATTGGGGCGGACAAGTAATGGACGATTACCTATCTGCGATTGACGATGTGTCGAAAGAAAGTTATGTAGACAAATCTAAATTGGGATGTGTGGGTGCAAGTTACGGAGGCTATTCGGTGTTTTATTTAGCCGGAATTCACAACAATCGTTTCAAGACTTTTATATCGCATGACGGTGTTTTTAACCTTGAAAGCATGTACGGAACCACCGAAGAAGTGTTCTTTAACAATTGGGATCACGGCGGACCGTATTGGGACAAAAACAATGCAGTTGCTCAAAAAACGTTTACCAAATTCAACCCGATTAAATTAGTAGACAAATGGAACACACCTATTCTTATCATACAAGGCGGCATTGATTTTAGAGTGCCGATCGGACAATCACAAGAAGCATTTCAAGCGGCTCAATTGCGTGGTATAAAAAGTCGATTTCTATATTTCCCAGAAGAAAACCACTGGGTGCTAAAACCACAAAATGCGATGGTGTGGCAACGTGAGTTTTATAAATGGTTGAAGGAGACATTGTAAATAAATCCGCCCCTATCTAATCATAAAACCATAAACCATGAAAAAAATTATTGGACTACTATTTTTATTGATTGCTATTCAGTTAAACGCCCAGTGTTGGCAAAAAATCGCTGTAGGATATTCCCATACAATGGCCATAAAAACCGATGGGAGTTTATGGGCATGGGGCCAAAATCAGTACGGAGCATTAGGTGACGGGACTACTGTCAACAAAAATATTCCCACTCAAATTGGAACCGCAACTGACTGGCAATTGATTGCAGGGGGTACTGTTTTTTCTGCCGGGATTAAAACAAATGGAACCCTTTGGACATGGGGATGGAATGGATGGGGGCAACTAGGCGACGGAACCTTTGTTGAAAAACTAATCCCAACCCAGATTGGCACAGTAACGGATTGGCAATCGATTGCTATTGGAACCGGCCATATGATGGCTGTAAAAACCAATGGGACATTGTGGGCATGGGGATTTAATGGATATGGACAATTGGGGATTGGGTCTACAATGAATAAAACGACACCAACGCAAATCGGAACCGCTACAAATTGGTCTTCTGTTAAAACAGGAAATCTTCATACAATTGCCGTAAAAACAGACGGTACATTATGGGCCTGGGGTTGGAATGCCCAAGGACAGTTAGGAGATGGAACTATAATCGACAAATTGAGTCCCCTACAAATAGGAACCGAGGCTAACTGGCAGTGTGTTGATGGCTCTACACACACTTCACATGCCATAAAAACGAATGGAACTTTATGGAGTTGGGGTTATAACGGAGCGGGTCAACTAGGAGACGGAACGACTATAAACAGGCATGTGCCAACACAAATCGGGACAGCTGTCAATTGGCAAACGATTGCGGCTGGAGACACGCATACAGCCGGGATACGATCAAATGGAACGTTATGGTCTTGGGGCAATAATCCTTACGGTCAATTGGGAGACGGAACAACCAATTATACATTCGCTCCCATACAAATAGGAACAGCAACGAATTGGCAAAGTGTTACATCAAAAGGGAATGGTTCTGTAGCATTACAATCTGGGAATTTATTATTTGCTTGGGGTCATAACGGCGCAGGTGAATTAGGGGATGGGACAAGTACCAATCGATACGTTCCTACTCAAATTGGTTGTGCTTTAGGAAACGAAACTTTCGATGACCCGCTTTTTTCAATTTATCCAAATCCGGCAAAAGATGTCATTCACATTCAAACAGTTCAATCAATTGACACTATTTTAATTATAGATGTTTTAGGAAAAATAGTCAGGAAAGAAATACACACGCCAGACATAAATATTCAGGACCTCCAAAAAGGAATATATGTACTGCAATTTTTTAGTGACGGTAGCAGTCATCAAGTGAAATTCATAAAGGAGTAAGCAAATCCAAAGAGTCACTATAGATTAGTAATGCAAAAGCCATTGGTTAATGATGAATTTCTGTTGCAAAAATTCCCAGGAAAAGGGGGTTGGACGTATGCCGAAATCCCACAGATTATACAAGACAAAAGCAAATCATTTGGTTGGGTAAAGGTAAAAGGCAGTATTGACAGCTATGAATTCGACAATTTCAATCTGGCTCCAATGAAAAGCGGCAAGCTGTTCATGGCAGTAAGAGCCGAAATCCGAAAGAAGATTGGAAAGCAAGCAGGAGATTATGTTAGGATTATACTATTCGCAGATCATTCGGTTTTCGTCATTCCTCAAGAACTGATTGACTGTCTGCAATTCGACGAAATGGCTTATCAAAAGTTCATGAAACTGAAGGAAAAACACCAAAAGGAATTCGTCAATTGGATTTATGCGGCTAAGAAAGAAGAAACCATTGCCAACAGAATCAATAAAACCATCGATATGGTTTTAAGAAGTGAAACGTTGTACCAACAACCAGAATTGTAATTTAGTCAAAAACTACAATTATGTCAGCAGAACAGTACCCAAAAGTCTATTTATACCGACGAATTGTTCAGGCAAAACTTTTCATCGACAACAATTTTGCTGATAAAATTGATCTCAACAATATTTCTGACGAAGCCTATTTTTCAAAATTCCATTTCACCCGACTTTTCAAAAGCATTTATGATAAAACCCCGCACCAATATCTTACTTCGGTGCGGATTGAAAAAGCCATGCAACTTTTACGGACAGGCATTTCTGTTTCAGAAGTTTGTTTTGCCGTTGGCTTTGATAGTGTCAGCTCGTTCAGCGGACTTTTCAAGCGGATTACAGGGATGTCCCCATCGACTTATCTGGGACAACAGCAACAATTGCAATTACAAATCAGTAAAAAACCAATGGCATTTGTACCAGGTTGTTATGCGCACCAAAATGGTTGGCTTGAAAATAGCAATTTTGAAGATGTTGATTTGTAGTTAGTTGCCGAAATTTGTTTCATCAATAACTCTTAAAAAAGAAAAAGATGATCACAAAAATGGCAATTACAAACATTTACGTCATAAACCAGGACAGTGCTTATGACTTCTATATCAACAAACTTGGATTCAAATTGGTGGATGATATTCCGATGGGACCAGGAACCCGTTGGCTGACCGTTTCGCCACCCGAACAGCCCGATCTTCAAATAGTATTGTTCCCGATTACCATCAGTAAAATGTTCCCGAAGGAAACTGCCGAAATCATGATCAATCTTATCCGAAAAGGTACTTTTGGATGTGGCGTGTTACAATGCAACGACATTTTCGCTACCTATGAAGAATTGAAAGCAAAAGGCGTCCACTTCATGAAACCACCTACGAAAGAATTTTATGGCACCGAAGCTCTGTTCAAGGACGACTCCGGAAATTATTTTTCATTGCAGCCAAAAGAATCCATAGAAACAAAACTGGTTTAAAGATTATGAAAAGTATATTCGATCAATCGACAAGGGAAGAATTGATTGCAAGAATCAATAAATTGAATGAAAGCAGTACGCCGCAATGGGGTAAAATGACAATTTTTCAAATGCTGAAACATTGCACAAGATGGGACGAATGGGTTTTAGGAACCTACAATCCAAGATATAAACAAGATTTTATGGGTTTTATTTTCGGAAAAATAGCCTTGAAGAGCAATGTAAAAGATGACCGTCCAATACAGAAAAACATGCCAGCAGGAAAATTGGCCGTTAAAGAAACCAACGGTGATGTGACGCTTCAAAAACAACTTTGGATACAACGGATTGGGCAATATGAAAATTATTCTAACCCTAATTTCATTCACGACTTTTTTGGCAAAATGACAAAGGAACAAATCGGAATTTTTGCCTACAAGCATGCCGACCATCACTTGAGGCAGTTCAACGTTTAAAAAGCACAAACAAAAACCCCGACTTCAACTGAAATCGGGGTTTCTTATTACTTCGAACTTACTAGTATCTGTAATACTCAGGTTTGTATGGTCCTTCAACAGCAACACCAATATAAGACGCTTGGTCGTCTCTCAACGTTTCCAATTCAACGCCTAATTTCGCCAAGTGTAATGCCGCTACTTTTTCATCTAAATGTTTTGGTAACATGTACACTTCGTTTTTGTATGCCGAACTGTTATTCCACAATTCCAATTGCGCCAATGTTTGGTTGGTGAATGAGTTACTCATTACAAAACTTGGGTGACCTGTAGCACAACCTAAGTTTACCAAACGACCTTCAGCTAAAATAAGAATGTCTTTTCCAGCAATCGTATATTTATCAACTTGTGGTTTGATTTCGATTTTAGACGCACCGTGGTTTTTGTTCAACCAAGCCATATCAATTTCGTTATCAAAGTGACCGATGTTACATACAATCGTTTTGTCTTTCATTTTCTCGAAATGAGAACCCATAACGATGTCTTTATTTCCAGTAGTTGTGATAACAATATCAGCTGTTTCAATAACAGTGTTTAATTTTTTTACTTCAAATCCGTCCATCGCTGCTTGTAACGCACAAATCGGGTCGATTTCAGTAACCGTAACAATAGAACCAGCACCTCTAAACGAAGCAGCCGTTCCTTTACCTACGTCACCGTAGCCACAAACGATTACTCTTTTTCCAGCCAACATTACGTCAGTTGCTCTACGAACTGCATCAACTGCACTTTCTTTACAACCGTATTTGTTGTCGAATTTCGATTTCGTAACAGAATCGTTTACGTTAATAGCTGGCATGTGCAACGTTCCGTTTTTCATTCTTTCGTACAAACGGTGAACACCAGTTGTAGTTTCTTCTGATAAACCTTTGATACCATCAATCAATTCTGGGTAACGGTCAAAAACCATATTTGTCAAATCACCACCATCATCCAAAATCATGTTCAATGGTTGTCTGTCTTCACCAAAAAATAACGTTTGCTCAATACACCAGTCAAAATCTTCTTCGTTCAAACCTTTCCAAGCGTACACAGCAGTTCCGGCAGCAGCAATTGCAGCAGCAGCGTGATCTTGTGTAGAGAAAATGTTACAAGAACTCCAAGTTACTTCCGCTCCAAGTGCTTTCAACGTTTCAATCAAAACCGCAGTTTGAATTGTCATGTGTAAACATCCTGCAATTCTAGCTCCTTTTAAAGGCTGACTTGCTCCATATTCAGCTCTCAACGCCATTAAACCTGGCATTTCAGCTTCTGCTAATTCAATTTCTTTTCTTCCCCAACTTGCTAAGGAAATGTCTTTTACTTTGTAAGCCACGTAAGGCAATGTGTTTGTGCTCATCTATTATGTATATTTGTTTTTTATAAATACGGTGCAAAATTACAAAATAACTTTTCATTTATTCAAACAATTCTGTTATTTTGTGAATTGTTCACTGCGATAACCTTTTGATAAACAATTAACTATTTTAATTTGAAGCTATTTCCTGCTGTACGCTATATCTTTTATTATTTTTACATACAATAAGGAAGCAATCAAAATCGGATAAAAAAATAATAAAAGGATGCCGCTTCCATCAGGGCTAGGAACATAAAAAACAGTATGGCATTTTACCAATCAATAGAAATTAAACCGAAAACAAATTTGTATCTGTGGAAAATCACCGAAGATTTCAACACGCTTTTTCGTGAAGTGAAACTGAAAGACGTTTCCTTGGCACGACTAGAAGCCATGAAATCAGAGAGTCACCAAAAAGGATTCATAGCAGTGCGAATGTTGTTGCAACATTTGGGTTATAGCGATTTTGATTTGTACTACGATGAGTATGGGAAACCCCATTTAAAAGATGGTAAACATCTTTCGATTTCGCACTCGAATGGGTATTCCGGAATTGTCGTCAGTGATAAAAATGTTGGACTTGATATTGAACAACTCAAAGAAAAAACGCTCAGAATTGCTTCCCGTTTTATGGATATTTCACATCTAGAAAATTTATCCGAAACCGAACAAATTAAAAAAGCCACCGTTATTTGGGGAATAAAAGAAACGATTTTCAAAGTAAAAAACGAAGTAGGAATCAGCTTTATCGACCATATTTTTGAAAATGATTTTGCATTTGACGATAAAAAAGCGACAGTCGAGTTGCATTTCAATAATAAAATAGAATTCTTTGAAGTCGTATTTGATTCGGTTGAAGATTATGTATATGTTTGCGCATTCCAGAAAGAATAATGACAATTTACCAGCAAATAATAAATTCAAAAGCCCAAGGGGAAAAACTGTTGGCAATTCTTCTCGATCCCGATAAGTTGTCACTTTCAACCCTTTCCGATTTGATTCGGAAAATCAACCAGTCGCCAGCATCACACATTTTTATTGGCGGAAGTTCTTTCAACGGAAATCATTTAGACGAATTAATTGTTGAATTAAAAGCCAAAATAAACTTGCCTTTTTTATTATTTCCTGGTAATCCATCGCAAATTTCAGGTAAAGCCGATGGCATTTTATTTTTAACCTTGCTTTCAGGTAGAAATCCCGATTATTTAATCGAACATCAAGTAAATGCGGTTCCAATATTAAAAAAAACCGACTTGGAAATCATTTCAACAGGATACATTTTAATCGAAAGCGGCACCACAACGGCTGTTGAAAAAGTCAGTAAAACAAAACCGTTAGACAGAAATAATCCTGAATATGTGTTGCAAACCGCACAAGCCGGCGAATTCATCGGCAACAAACTAATTTATCTAGAAGCGGGAAGTGGAGCACAATTACCAGTTCCGACAGAAATGATTACTTTGGTAGCGCAAAATACAACTGTTCCGCTTATTGTTGGTGGTGGCATTCGTTCACAACAAGAAATACAAAATGCCTACAAAGCCGGAGCCGATTTGGTGGTTATTGGTACAGCTTTTGAAAATGACATTCACTTTTTTGATTCTTAAATCACATGCTCGATTTCCTACTTTCGCAATATAAAAACGCATCAACACTACAAATTGTTTTAGAAGCAATCGCTTTTGTATTCGGAATTGTAAGTGTTTTTTGCGCAAAAAAGGAAAGTATTTGGGTGTATCCAACCGGATTAATAGCTACTGTAATTACGGTTTATTTGCTTTATCAAGCGGAGTATTTTGGCGATATGACGATGAATTTTTACTATTCAATAATGAGTATTTATGGTTGGTACAAATGGAGTTCAGCAACAAACGAACCCGAGTTGAAAATTACTCGAACTACGTTTAATGAAAAAATAATTGGCGTCGGAATGTTCTTTTTGACGGTTGTAGTAACGTATTTAGTCTATGTTTTTTTCGACTATAAACTTGAAATTCCTAATTATATTGATATTTTTACGTCGGGATTATTTTTCACAGCAATGTGGTACATGGCCCTTAAAAAAATAGAAAATTGGACACTTTGGATTATTGGTGATTGCATCGCCGTTCCGTTATTCGCCTACAGAGGCTTAGGAATGTTGGCATTGCAATATCTGATTTTTACAATTTTAGCCATTTTAGCCCTAATCGAATGGAGGAAAATAGTACAGAAAAAGACAATTTAACCAGGAAGTATGGTTTTACTGAAGCCGATTTTGAGCAAATCAAAACGTATGGGATTGCTTTGGACAAAATCGAAACAGAATTGGCATTGTTTGAATTGGGGATTCCTAAAATTTATTTAGAAAAACCAGCTACTATTGATGACGGAATTGTAAAATTGACTCCAGAAGAATTTCATTCGTTTGCTGCAAAATTTGACAGTAAAAAATCAAATTTAAAATTAAAAAAGTTTGTTCCCGCTTCGGGTGCTGCCAGTCGAATGTTCAAGTTTCTGAATGAATTTCTGAATGAATACAATCATCAAGAAGAAACCATCAACGCCTACATCAATCGAAAAAAAGATAAAAACCTACCTATTTTTTTAGCCGGAATTGAAAAGTTTCCGTTTTATGATGAGGTAAAAGCGAAGTTAAAAGAATCGCGTTCCGATTATTATTCCCTTGAAAGAAACGAAAAAAGTTATCTTTTTATCCAATCAATGCTTTCGTCAGACCAATTTGATTTTGCCAACAAACCCAAAGGAACATTGGCTTTTCACAAATACGATTCACATATAGCCACGCCAGTTGAAGAACATTTAAACGAATGTGCGTTTTACGCCAGCTCCAACTCGGTGTCGCATTTGCATTTAACGGTCTCAGAAAATCACGAGCCATTATTCAGAAACATCATCGCGCAAGTCAAAGACAAAGTCGAAAAAAGATCTGGTACAACTACACACGTTAGCTTTTCGTACCAACACAACAGTACCGATACCATTGCTGTGGATATGCAAAACAAACCTTGTCGGAAAGAAGATGGTCAATTGGTTTTTCGTCCAGGTGGACATGGCGCATTAATCAACAACTTGAATGCTTTAGATGCCGATGTGATTTTCATCAAAAATATTGACAATGTTATCCAAAACCATATAGACGAAATTACTTTGTATAAGAAAGGTTTGGCTGGGATTATGTTGGATTTGCAGGAACAAGTTTTTCAAATTTTGGATGCTATTGAAAATCAAAAGGTATTCGAAAAGGATATTCCAAGCATTATCAATTTCATGTCAGAAAAGCTCAACATCTCTGTTTTGGACGATTTTCATAAATATACGTTAGACAATAAAATCGATTTCATAAAAAACAAACTCAACAGACCCATTCGCATTTGTGGAATGGTAAAAAATGAAGGCGAACCTGGCGGTGGACCGTTTTGGGTGCGAAGTCAACAAGGCAATGTATCGTTACAAATTGTAGAAAGTTCACAGGTCGATACACACAATCCAGAGCAAGCAGAAGTTTTAAACAAAGCGTCCCATTTTAATCCAGTTGATTTGGTTTGTGCCATAAAAAATCACAAAGGAGATAAGTTTGATTTGATGCAATTCATCGATACAAATACGGGTTTTATTGTTCATAAAAGCAATAAAGTCAGCGACATTAAAGGCTATGAATTACCTGGTTTATGGAACGGTGCTATGGCGAAATGGATAACGGTTTTTGTAGAAGTGCCGTTGGTGACTTTCAATCCAGTGAAAACAGTAAACGATTTACTCAAACCAGCACACCAACCTCAATATGAAAACTGATGTTGTATTGACCGAACTTCAATATAAGGCAGTTCGAAGTTCTGGTCCGGGTGGACAAAACGTAAATAAAGTGTCTTCAAAAGTGGTGCTGACTTTTGATTTGCTCAATTCACAAGCCCTTTCGGAAGAAGAAAAAGAACGTGCTCAAAAGAAATTAAAATCCAAATTAACGTTAGAAGGCATTCTTATTTTAAACTGCGATGAAGATCGAAGTCAACTCAAAAACAAAGAAATTGTTACCAAACGATTTTTAGAACTAATAGAAAAAGCGATAGTCATTCCCAAAGAACGAAAAGCCACAAAAATTCCAAGAAGTGTTATCGAAAAGCGATTAAAAGACAAATCGTCTGTTGCCGAAATCAAACAAAACCGTAAAAAGCCAAAGTTGTAAAATCTTGCAATTTAAAAATCCAATATTCTAAAAATCTTTTTTACCTTTGCCTCGTCTCAAAAGGGGTGCTCTAAATAACGAGCTGAGATTATACCCAATGAACCTGGGCGGGTAATGCTGCTAAGGGAAAAGTGACAACTACTAGAGTGCACGCTAGTTATTGCCACAGGAAACAAATCAATTAATTTTAACAAAGAATAATTACCTCTTTTTATTTGTAAATCATTTTACGAATGGAAATTTTATTCAAAAGCAAAGCCAAAAGCCAAAAGCCAAAAGCCAAAAGGTTACTAACGGCTATTGCCTATTGCCTATTGCCTATTACCTCTTTCTCACAAGAAAAAACTAATGACACCATCAACCAACTCGATGAGGTTTTGGTAGCAGCAGTTCGTGTGAGCAAAAAAACACCAGTTACTTTTAGTAATCTAAACAAAAAGGAAATCGCCTCTCGAAACTTAGGTCAGGACATTCCTATTTTGATGAATTATTTGCCTTCAGTTGTTACGACTTCTGATGCTGGAAACGGATTTGGTTACACCGGAATTCGCGTCCGAGGAAGCGATGCCACGCGTGTCAATGTGACCATCAACGGTATTCCTTACAACGATTCGGAAAGCACCGGAACCTATTGGGTAAACATGCCCGATTTCGCTTCGTCGGTAGAAAGTCTGCAATTGCAACGCGGAGTTGGAACTTCAACCAATGGTGCTGGCGCTTTTGGTGCGAGCTTAAACCTGCTTACCGATTCGTATGCTAAAAAAGCAACAGGTGAAATAGCCAATTCGTTTGGAAGTTTCAACTCACGAAAACATACGGTGAAATTCAGTTCGGGATTGATGAATGCTACCGGAATGAATCCAGCACAAGGTTTTGAATTGGCTGGACGATTGTCTGTGTTGAAGTCGGATGGTTATGTCGACAGGGCTTCATCCGATTTAAAATCGTATTTTTTACAAGGAACGTATGTTGGAAAAACAACCTTACTTAAAGCTTTAGTGTTTGGTGGAACCGAAAAAACGTATCAATCGTATTATGGCATCGATGCCGAAACTTTGGCTATTGACCGAACATTAAACCCAATCGGAATTTATACGGATGAATTTGGCAATACCCGTTATTATGACAATGAAACCGACAATTACCAACAAGATCATTACCAACTGCATTGGAATGAAAAGTTTTCACAACAATGGAATATGAATTTGGCTTTTCATTATACCAAAGGAGAAGGCTATTATGAAAATTACAAAGAAGACGCCGATTTTGCTGATTATGGATTAACACCTGTTGGAAGTGAAACGACCACCGATTTGATTCGTCAAAAATGGTTGGACAATGATTTTTACGGCACTACATTTTCTGTAAATTACAAAAACGAGAAGCTTGATTTTATTTTTGGTGGTGGTTGGAATAAGTACGAAGGCGAGCATTTTGGAAAAGTTATCTGGGCACGATTTGCATCTACAAGTGAATTGGGCGATCGGTATTATGATGATTACGGAATAAAAACCGACGCGAATGTCTTTGCAAAAGCCAACTTTCAAATCACTTCAAAACTAAGTCTTTTCGGCGATTTGCAATTGCGAAGTGTCAATTATAAAGCCAATGGCGTGCAACCGAATTTGGTAGATGATACGTTTAATTTCGTCAATCCGAAAGCGGGTTTGAATTATACTATGAATGCTAAAAACAACTTGTATGTATCGTATGCAAGAGCCAATCGCGAACCGAATCGAACCGATTATGAAGGTGGAAATGCAAAACCTGAAAAGTTAAACGATTTTGAATTGGGATGGCGTTATAGTGCTGAAAAAATACAATGGAATGCCAATGTGTATTATATGGCGTATAAAGATCAATTAATTCTTACCGGAAATTTGGATGATGTTGGAAATCCAATTCGTTCAAACAGCGAAAAAAGCTACCGATTGGGATTGGAAGTCGATGCTACGATTGCGCTTTCTAAAAAGGTAATTGTCCGTCCAAATTTTACCATAAGTGACAATAAAAATGTAGACTTGAATATAAATGGAGCCGATTTCGGAAACAAAGAAATTTCGTATTCACCAAGCATTATTGCAGCGAACGCATTTGTTTATCAACCGATTGAAAAATTACAACTTTCATTATTGTCTAAATTTGTTGGAGAACAATTCATGAACAACATCGAATTGCCTGATGCAAGATTACCTGATTACTTTATAAACGACTTGAATGTTACTTATGAAATCAATCCGAAAGCAATTTTCAAAGCAATTGTTTTCTCTGGATTGGTAAACAATATTTTTAATAAAGAGTATGTTTCCAACGGATATATGTATGATATTTATCCGTACTATTATCCGCAAGCTGGAACCAATTTTTTAGCAGGAGTTACTTTAAAATTCTAATTAAAAAGAGCCAAGTTTACAATTCAACTTGGCTCTTTTTTTAATTATAAACGCGGATAATATTTCCGTTTAATTCTGTGCGGTATTGCTTTAAAGGATAAGGCAAACCCGTAGTGCTTTGGCCAGTAAATAAATTATAGCGGTGGTTGCCATCACAAGGACATTCAGCTTCTATTCCGTCTAATGTTAAAGTAGAACAGGCTGACAAATCTTGGTTGGGGCAAGCAGCGTCAAAAGCTACAACTCCACTACCAGTATACATAACAATCAAACCTCTAATTCCTGCTCCGGTTATGTTTACCATAACAGGCATTCCAGCAAAATTCAAATCACTGTACAAAGGTAAATTTCTGTTTATTTCGACATTAAAAGCATAATTAGGCAAATACGGATTATCGTTATTGGCACCATCTTTATTGCAACTAATAGTAAGAACTAGGATAAAAGCAATTAGTAAAATCTTTTTCATTTGATTTTTTATTAAAATAAGTGTTGTGCAAAATTAAATTGATTAACTTTGTGAAACATTATCGAACAAAATTAAGCATTTTATAAACAAGAACATATCTTTGAAAAAAGAAATCCCGTTCCGATGGGATTTTTTCTATTTTATAATAACGGCGAATTTGTTTTTTTTGATATACACTATTTAGAATAATAGCTGCTTTTTCATAAAAAAAATGTTGAAAATAGCAGCAAAAAAGGAAATGAAATTATGAGTAACGTATCGTATTACACAGTAGAAGGATTAAAAAAATTAAGAGAAGAACTCGATTATTTAAAAAGCGTGATGCGTCCAAAAGCATCTCAAGATATAGCAGATGCAAGAGATAAAGGCGATTTGTCTGAAAATGCCGAATATGACGCAGCCAAAGAAGCACAAGGCATGTTAGAAATGCGTATTGCTAAATTGGAAGAAGTGCATTCTAATGCTCGCTTGATTGATGAAAGTCATTTAGACACCTCAAAAGTATTAGTGTTGTCGAATGTTAAGATTAAAAATCAAGGCAATGGCATGGAAATGAAATATACTTTGGTAGCTGAAAGTGAAGCCGACTTGAAAACCGGAAAAATATCTGTAACCTCACCAATTGGTAAAGGATTATTAGGTAAATCGGTGGGAGAAGTAGCAGAAATTACAGTGCCAAACGGAACGTTAAAATTTGAAGTCTTAGAAATTTCACGTGATTAATTATGTCTAGCATCTTCACCAAAATAGTAAACGGAGAAATTCCTTGTTATAAAATAGCTGAGGACGAAAATTACTTGGCCTTTTTAGATGTAAATCCCAATGCAATCGGACATACATTGTGCATTCCCAAACAAGAAATCAATAAGATTTTTGATATGGATGATGCGTTGTATATGGGGTTGATGGCGTTTTCTAAAAAGATAGCTGTTGCACTCGAAAAAACAATTCCGTGTAAAAGAATCGGAATGGCCGTTATCGGACTGGAAGTTCCTCATGCTCACGTACATCTCATTCCGTTAAACGAAATGGACGAAATGCGTTTTCAAAACAAGGTTTCGTTAACCAAAGTCGAGTTTGAAGCCTTAGTAGTTGCCATACAAAAAACCCTATAAACTTATCTTAAAGGTAATAAACTGGCATACTTATTTCAAGTAGTTTAGCGTTTAGAAATTTCAAACCTAATTTATAAATGAAACATTATATCCAGCTTATTGTCTTATTTGTTTGTGGTTTTGGTTTTGCCCAAAATACCAACTCGTATGAAGCCATTGATAAAAAAATGGATGTAATTCCTGCTTCCATGGCAACTTCAACGGAATCAATTGCAGACTACATTGTAAAAAACTTTTCTACCAACGAAGAAAAAATCCGTGCTGCATTTTATTGGACAGCTGCCAATATAAGCTACGATGTGGCCAACATGAATAATCAAAATCCGAATCAAACCACGCAAGAAAAAATTACAAATACCTTAAAAACAAGAAAAGGTGTTTGCATGCATTATGCTGAAGTGTTTAAGGATATTGCTTCTAAAATGGGAATCGAAGTGCTACTCATAAGTGGTTATAACAAGGATGTCAAAGGGAAAATCGCGCCGGTTTCACATGTTTGGTGTGCTTCTAAAATGGATGGTGTTTGGTATGTGTTTGATCCAACTTGGGGAGCAGGATACGTTGATAATCAAAAATATGTCAAAAGACTAAACAATAACTACTTCAAAGCTGAACCAAAAAGTTTCCTTTCATCGCATATGCCATTTGATTATTTATGGCAATTTTCAGAATATCCAATTACCAATCAAGAGTTTTATGATGGAAAAACGGAAGCTGCAAATAAAAGAGTGAAATTTGATTTTGTAAATGAAATCGAATCGTATCAAGGTTTATCTGTTTCCGATAAAGCCAAAGCAAGTGCTGTCAGAATTGAAAAAAACGGTTTAAAAAACAAATTAATTTCCGAACGACTGGCTTATGAAAAGCTGCGAATTAACTATGAAAGCCAAAAGGATAGTTATGCTAAAATTCAAGATATTGTAGCGAAATTCAATGAAGCCAATGTGCTTTTTACTCAATTTATAAAGTATAGAAACGCCCGATTTATTCCTTTGGTTTCGGACGAAGAAATAAAAAGTAAAATTCAAGTTCCTTATGATGCTGTGTCGCAATGCCAGATCGATATCAGTGAAATAAAAGACGTACAAAGAGAGAATCTTGCCAATTTTAATTCGTTGAAAAATGCCATTGCTGATTCAAAAAAAAATTACGAAATACATTTGAATTTTGTCAATGAATACCTCTCAAAAGATAAAGTGGAAAGAGAAAAAATGTTCGTCAAAACCACAATAAAAAGACGCTAATTAAGTCGTTTTCTTGAAACTCATTTGCATCGTTGTTCCTTTTCCGATTTCCGATTTTAAGACTTTAATTTTCCCTTTGTGGTATTCTTCTACGATGCGTCGGGTGAGTGATAATCCCAATCCCCAACCACGTTTTTTGGTTGTGAATCCAGGTTCAAAAACCCTTCTAAATTGATTTTTCGGAATTCCTTTTCCAGAATCGGAGACATTTATTTTCACAAACAAACCGTCGTTTTCAATGACTATTTTCAGCTTTCCTCTGCCTTTCATGGCATCAATGGCGTTTTTCATTAAGTTTTCTATCGTCCAACTGTACAAAGCCGGATTTAATGAAACCAATAGCGGTGCTTTTGGTGCTGTAAAACTAAATTCTACTTGATTCGAAAAACGCGATTTTAAATAGTCAAACGAATCTCGGGTTTCATCGATGATATTTTTCGATTCCAATATCGGTTCAGAACCAATTTTAGAAAAACGATCGGTGATGGTTTGCAATCGGTGAATGTCTTTTTCAATTTCAGTAATCGTAGTTTCATCCACATTATCGGCTTTCATAATTTCGAGCCATCCAATCAATGACGACAAAGGCGTGCCAATTTGATGCGCTGTTTCCTTTGCCATTCCTGCCCAAAGTTTGTTCTGAGTTCCCATTTTGTTGCTTCGGTAATAATTGTAAACTACAGCTCCAAAAAGAAAAATAATCAGTAATAAAGCAACTGGGTAATATTTTAATTTGTTGATTAAAGAGGAATTTCCGTAGTATAAATATTGAAATTTTCCTTCATCCCATTCTATTTTGATAGGTTCGTTTTCATTCTTTAATCGTTGCCAAACCGCATTTAATTGAATAGAATCTTTTTTTATAGCATCGTCAATATTGGTGCAATTGATAATGGCGTTGTTTTCTGTTAAAATCAACGGAATCGTATTGTTGCTTCTGAGTATTTCCAGATTCAAATCGATATTGTCGTTTTCTAAATCGGCTTTTAATAGTGACTTTTGAGCGGCGGCCCAAAGTTCCATTTTGGCACGCTCCTCATTTTTAAAAATTTGAAAAAAAGTATACGTATTCCACAAAATAAGGGAAATGATAATAAAAGAAGCCAGAATGATTATCCAACGCGTTACGTTTCTTCTTTCCGAAAATTGCATGTAGTAATTTTTGTTTAAAAGTAAGGATTTTTTTCAAAACGGTAATTGATTATTCAAATTGCCATTGTTGATGAATTTCCTATCTTTGTTTAAATTCGATTTTATGTTAACAATTGACCCAAAAGAAGTCACCACAGCCAAATTACAAGGATACCTGCAAAGTGCCATCGGACCACGACCAATAGCGTTTGCTAGCACTTTAGATAAAAAAGGAAAACCCAATTTGTCACCTTTTAGTTTTTTCAATATTTTTAGTGCCAATCCACCAGTTTTGGTTTTTTCGCCAGCGCGACGCGTTCGCGACAATTCGGTAAAACATACGTTGATGAATTGTGAAGCAACAGGTCAGGTGGTGATTAATGTGGTGAATTTTGACATGGTGCAACAAACGTCTTTGTCGAGTACAGAATATGCCGAAGGAGTCAATGAGTTTTTAAAATCGGGATTGACGCCCATTCCGTCCGAAATCGTAAAGCCCTATCGCGTAGCTGAAAGTCCAGTGCAATTTGAATGCAAAGTCATCGAAATTATTGCATTAGGTAAAGAAGGCGGCGCCGGAAATATGATTGTTTGCGAAGTGTTGAAAATGCACATCAACGAAGCCGTTTTGGATGAGCATGGCGTTATTGATCCCGTAAAAATAGATTTGGTTTCCCGTTTGGGAGGCAATTGGTATTCGAGAGCGAATAAAGGGCTTTTTGAAGTCGAAAAACCACTTACAACGTTAGGAATTGGAGTAGATGCGATTCCGGATTTTGTAAAAGAAAGTCCGATTTTTAACGGAAATGATTTAGGCAAATTAGGAAATGTAGAAGCCTTGCCAACAGAAGAAGAAATTACTATATTTGTAAAACAAAATTTTGAAGTGAAAGGTGTTTTGAGTGCTGATGATGAGGTAAAAAAATACCAACTAGCCAAAGAATATTTAGATAAAAATGAAGTACTAACCGCTTGGAAAGTGCTTTTAGCAAAACAATAAAATTAATAGTATGGAAGTTTCAGGAAGAGTAAAAGTAGTTGGACTAGAGCAACAAGTAAGTCCAACATTTAAAAAAAGAGAGTTGGTTGTCACTACAGATGAGCAGTATCCACAAAGCATCATGATTGAATTCGTTCAAGATAAAAGTGATTTATTGAATAACGTTGCAGTTGGTGAAAATGTAAAAGTTTCTATCAATTTAGGCGGAAGAGAATGGGTGAATCCACAAGGAGAAACCAAATATTTCAATTCGATTAAAGGATGGAGAATTGAAAAAATCCAAACAGAAGCTCCAGCGGCACAACAAATGCCTCCAGTTCCTGCAGCAGAAGCTTTTGCTCCAGCAACTGATTTTAAAGAAGAAGAGCACGACGATTTACCTTTTTAATAGTAGAAGTCTAAGTTAGAAGTATAAAGTGAGAATTTAGAAATTTGGGAAACTTCTCATTTTTCTAAATTCTTTTTTATTTGCTACATTTCATCTAACTTCCAACTTCATATATCGTACTTCCAAATGTATTTTCTAACCAAAGAACTCTATTTTCCACCAGTATCAGAAGCTTCTTACGAAGGTATTTTGGCTGTTGGTGGCGATTTGTCTGCAGAGCGATTGTTATTGGCGTATAAAAATGGCATCTTTCCTTGGTTTAATGACGACGAACCTATTTTTTGGTGGGCGCCTTCAGAACGAATGGTCGTCAATCCGAACGAGTATAAAGTAGCTAAAAGTCTGCGAAACATCATCAACAGAAATACGTTTGAAGTTACCATTAATAAAAATTTTACCGATGTCATTACCCATTGTCAAAAGTCGGAACGCAAAGGTCAAGAAGGCACGTGGATTACAAATGATATTATAAAAGCCTATACACAATTACACCGAATTGGAAAAGCCATATCGTTTGAAGTATGGCAAAATAATGAGTTAGTTGGAGGTTTGTATGGTGTTGATTTAGGCCATGTTTTCTGTGGAGAAAGCATGTTTTCTAAAGTACCCAACGCGAGTAAAGTCGCCTTTGTAAAATTGGTTGATTACTTAAAGCAAAACAAGTATAAACTTTTAGATTGTCAAGTCCATAACGATCATTTAGAGAAATTGGGTGCGTTTGAAATTTCACGCGATACGTTTATGATGGTATTGAAATCGGACTAATTTTGCGTCCAACAATCTACCACATGATCATTCACCATTCCGGTTGCTTGCATGTGTGCATACACCACAGTAGAACCCACAAATTTGAATCCGCGTTTCTTTAAATCCTTGCTAATTTCATCCGAAAGTGGCGTTGTAGCTGGGACTTCCGACAATGATTTTCGGTTATTTTCAATAGGTTTTCCGTTGGTAAATTTCCAAATGTAGTTGGAGAAACTTCCAAATTCCTTTTGTACTTCCATAAAAGCTATAGCATTAGCAACAGCGCCTCTTATTTTGAGTTGGTTGCGAATGATTCCAGCATCAAGCATCAATTCTTGAATTTTATTTTCGTTGTATTCTGCAACTTTTTTGTAATCGAAACGATCAAAAGCCACTCTGAAATTTTCTCTTTTTTTCAAAATAGTATACCAACTCAAACCCGCTTGAAAGGTTTCGAGGATTAAAAACTCAAACAATAATTGGTCTTCATAAACGGGTTTTCCCCATTCGGTATCATGATACGCTCTATACAAATCGTCTTTTTCGCACCAAGCGCAACGGTTTTTAACTTCCATACTTTATTTTTTTGCAATGTATTTTTCGATAACATAATGTCCCAAATAGATAACAGGTGTCATCAAAATGGCGATGATTAATTTGACAAAATAGCCTGTAAATCCAGATATAATATATTGTTCGGTTGTCATAATTCCGGTTGCCCAAAAAGCAATTCCGAGTACAATAAAACTATCAAATAATTGCGAAATAACTGTGGAACCTGTACTTCGCAACCAAATCATTTTATTGCCCGTCCTTTTTTTGACATAATGAAATAGCGTGACATCGATTAATTGTGAAACTAAAAAAGCAGTAATACTTCCAACAATAATCCACAAACTCTGACCAAAAACCGCCTGAAATTGACCGTTTGAAACAGTGCTAATACTTGCTGACGGAATTTGCATAGCTAAATACAACAACACAAAACAATACGCAATTAAGCCAGCAGTAATCAAGGATAATTTCTTTACGCCTTTTTCGCCAAAGTACTCGTTAATCAAATCAGTCGTAACAAAAACAATGGGCCAAGGTAAAATACCAATACTCATGGGCACCGATCCAACGTTGATGAGTTTTCCACCGATGAGTTCGGCAACGATAGCATTGGTGATAAAAATCCCAGCTAGAATTACATAAACGGTGTCTTTTTTCGATTGAAACATTTGGGGTTTTTATTTACCTACTTTTTCAAAGTTAGTAAATATTTGAATTAAGAAAATAAAAAAAACCTCGCTTCCTAAGAAACGAGGTTTGTTATTGTATGCTTAGTTACAAATTATCCTAAAGCAACTCTTTTGAAACCAGTTACAGTCAAACCAGCATCTACTGATTTTACATAAGCAGCTACGTTCATAGAACTATCTTTAATATAATCTTGGTTTACCAAAGTATTGTCTTTGTAAAAACGTTGGATTTTTCCTTTTGAGATGTTTTCCAACATAGCTTCTGGCTTACCTTCAGCTCTCAATTGTTCTTTAGCTATTTCTACTTCTTTTTCAATGATTGCAGCGTCAACGCCATCTTCATTCAATGCGATTGGATTCATCGCAGCAGCTTGCATTGCAACATTTTTAGCAGCCTCTTCAGCTCCTGAAACATTTGCTGAAAGCGCTACCAAAACAGCGATTTTTCCTGAGTGAATATACGATCCAACGAAAGCACCTTCTAATCTTTCGAAAGAATTGATTTCGATTTTTTCACCGATAACACCTGTTTGCTCGATTAATTTTTCAGCAACAGAAATTCCGTTGAAATCAGAAGCTAAGAAATCTTCTTTAGTAGTATAGTTTAATGCTTGGTTTGCTAAATCAGTAGCTAATTTTACGAAACCTTCGTTTTTTCCAACGAAATCAGTTTCGCAATTCAACGTGATGGCTACACCAGCAGTATTGTCAGCGTTTAAGATAGCAATTGCAGCACCTTCAGTCGATTCTCTGTCCGATCTGTTAGCAGCTACTTTTTGACCTTTTTTACGAAGGTTTTCGATTGCTAAATCAAAATCGCCTTCCGCTTCTACTAAAGCTTTTTTACAGTCCATCATTCCTGCACCAGTAATTGTTCTTAATTTATTTACGTCTGCAGCAGTAATTGTGATTGTTGACATAATTTTTTATTTTTTAATATTAATTTTTTTTGAAAAAGAAATTACGAATTACGAATTCGAAATTACGAGAGAAAAATAATCCGTAATTCTTAATTCATAATTCGTAATTATTTTGTTTTACTCTTCAGTTTTTTCTTCAGTAGCTTCCACTTCTGGAGTTGCTACTTCAGCTTCAACAGCAGGAGCCGCTTCAACAGCAACTTCTGGAGTTTCCACTTCAGCAACTGCTTCTACTTCTTGAGCATCATCTCCTTCTTTATCAGAAGTTCTGTTTGCCAATCCGTCAATAACAGCAGCTGTTACTAAAGATAAAATTTTATCAATTGATTTAGAAGCATCATCGTTTGATGGAATTACATAATCAACCTCACGTGGGTCAGAATTTGTATCAACCATTGCAAAAACTGGAATGTTTAATTTTTGAGCTTCTTTTATTGCGATGTGTTCTGCTTTGATATCTACTACGAATAAGGCAGCAGGAAGTCTTGACATGTCAGCGATAGAACCTAAGTTCTTCTCTAATTTTGCACGTAAACGATCTACTTGTAAACGCTCTTTTTTAGACAAAGTCATGAAAGTACCGTCTTTTTTCATTCTATCGATAGTAGCCATTTTTTTAACAGCTTTACGGATAGTTACGAAATTCGTTAGCATTCCACCAGGCCATCTTTCAGTGATGAACGGCATGTTTGCAGCTGTAGCTTTTTCAGCTACGATATCTTTTGCTTGTTTTTTGGTAGCAACGAAAAGTATTTTTCTACCTGATGCAGCGATTTTCTTCAAAGCTTCGTTAGCTTCTTCGATTTTTGCTGCAGTCTTATATAGATTGATAATGTGAATACCATTACGTTCCATATAAATGTAAGGAGCCATGTTTGGATCCCATTTTCT
>JAZKGN010000036.1:0-30434 GCA_040385945.1 Bacteroidota bacterium | reverse complement strand
AAAATCAACGAAACAAGTCTGAATCAGAAGAACGAAAAAATCGTCATTGAAGCCAACAGTCGTGAAATCAATTCTCTTATTTCAGCCTACAATCAAATGGTCGACAAATTGGAGGAAAGTGCCACAATGTTAGCACAATCGGAGAGAGAACAAGCGTGGCGTGAAATGGCAAAACAAGTCGCACATGAAATTAAAAATCCGCTCACCCCAATGCGTTTAACGGTGCAAAGTTTTCAACGAAAATTTGATGCTAATGATCCCAATCTGAATCAAAAACTCAACGATTATACCAAAACCCTCATCCAACAAATTGATACAATGAGCGCAGTGGCTTCGGCGTTTTCTAACTTTGCTTCGATGCCAGCGCAACAAAATGAAAATTTAAATGTGGTGGATGTGGTCGAATTGGCGTTGGACATTTTTAACGAAGATTTTATTATTTTTGAAAGCGAAAGAGAAGAAATAATAGCCAAATTAGATCGTACACAATTGATTCGGATTATTACCAATTTGGTGAAAAATGCTATTCAATCGATCCCTGAAGACCAAGCTGAAAAATTAGTTTTGGTGACAGTGAAAGAAACCAATGACGATGTGTTTATCATTGTAAAAGACAACGGAACCGGAATCGAATTTGACAACCGAGAACACATTTTTGAACCCAAATTCACCACTAAAAATAGCGGAATGGGATTGGGATTGGGAATTATTAAAAATATTATCGAAAATTACAAAGGAACTATTACATTTGAAACCGAACTAGGAAAAGGAACCACTTTTATCGTTTCGCTTCCGATATTAAAAAAATAATACAACATGACTTTTGAAAACATAATCGTTACAAATGAAAACGGAATCGGACAAATTACCATCAATCGTCCATCGAAATTAAATGCGTTAAACGTGGCCACTATAAACGAATTGCATTCGGCTTTTGAACAGTTCGATAGTAATTCAGAAGTTAAAGCCATCATCTTAACTGGTGAAGGAGAAAAAGCATTTGTTGCTGGTGCAGATATTTCAGAATTTGCTCATTTTTCTGTAGAAGAAGGTGCACAACTAGCACAACAAGGGCAAGAATTATTGTTTGACTTTGTTGAAAATTTAAGAACGCCTGTCATAGCAGCGGTGAATGGTTTTGCTTTGGGAGGCGGATTGGAATTGGCGATGTCGTGTCATTTCAGAATAGCGTCAGACAATGCTAAAATGGGTTTACCCGAAGTGTCACTTGGTGTGATTCCGGGTTACGGAGGAACACAGCGTTTGCCACAATTGGTTGGAAAAGGAAGAGCAATGGAAATGATCATGACTGCCGGAATGATTTCTGCCGAAGAAGCGTTACGAATCGGTTTGGTGAATCATGTTAAACCACAAGCCGAACTGTTGGATTTTGCGATAGCATTGGCTTCCAAAATATTAAAAAATTCACCTGTTGCCATTAGTCAAGCCATTAAAGCGGTCAACGCTAATTTTAAAGATGGTGTTGATGGCTACAAAATCGAAATCAAATCGTTTGGAAAATGTTTCGGAACCGAAGATTTTAAAGAAGGAACAACTGCCTTTTTAGAAAAACGAAAAGCCGATTTTAAAGGAAATTAAATTAGTGCTCAGGCAATTATTGCAGCTAAACACTATTTCTCTCCGTTCCATTCCCCATAAAACTGCTCAAGAAAAACTTCCATAAAACGATGTCTTTCTTGGGCAATTTTTTTACCTGTATCTGTATTCATTTTGTCTTGCAAGAGCAATAACTTTTCATAGAAATGGTTTAGCGTTGGTGCTTCACTTTTTTTATATTCCTCTTTGGTCATGTTTAAATTTGGAAGAATGTCTGGATTGTAAAGTGTTCGATTTTTAAATCCGCCATAATTAAACGTACGTGCAATTCCAATCGCGCCAAGCGCATCGAGTCGATCGGCATCTTGAACAATTTCTAATTCTCTAGACGTGAATTTTTTTTCGAAATTACCGCCTTTAAAAGAAATGTTTTCGATAATGGCAATCACATGAGTAATGATTGCTTCAGAAACATTTTGCGACTGTAAAAATTCGCGCGCTACTTTGGGTCCAACAGTTTCATCACCATCGTTAAATTTACTATCAGCAATATCGTGAAGCAAGGCGCCGAGTTGCACAACAGTGATGTCGCAATTTTCTTCTTTGGCAATTAACATCGCGTTTTTATACACGCGTTCCATATGAAACCAATCGTGTCCGCCTTCGGCATCTTTAAGTTGCGCTTTTACAAACGCAATTGTATTTTCTAGTAATGACATGTTTGTATGATTAAAAAATCCTCTCTTCTCAGAAAGGATTTGTCTATGCTCTATTATCTATTTTCTTTTTCTATCGAATCAAAGCAGGTTCCACCCATTTGAAAATTTTTGTTTCCTCTGGCAACACCAATCGTTCAGAAATCTTTGCCATTCTTGCGGGTAATTTCATCAAATAATCGCGTGCTTTTTCGGCTTCGTCAGTTAGGTTTGCAATTTTATCAATTTCCCATCTTTCGACTAATTTTTGAAGAATATCAACATAATCGGCTGCTGTGTAGACTCCGATTTTTTGTGCCGAATTAGAAAACTCTTCAAAAGCAGTTCCGATTTTTTCCCCCGATTCTCTTAAAAAATGAGCCGGCATCGTGATTTTTTGTTTCATCATGTATTGAAATGAAAGCATCATTTCGCTTGGATCTACTTTAAAAATCTGACTTACAAATTCACTATAGGCATGATGGTGACGCATTTCGTCTCCAGCAATTAATTTACAAATTTTAGACAACTTTTTGTCGCCATAATTTTTTGCCAGCTGCGAAACCCTATTGTGTGAAATATAAGTTGCCAATTCTTGAAAACTAGTATAAACAAAGTTTTTGTAAGGATCTTTTCCAGTACCAATATCAAAACCATCGGCAATTAAATGCTGTGTGGTCATTTCAACTTCACGCATGTTTACACGTCCCGATAAATACAAATACTTATTTAATAAATCGCCGTGACGGTTTTCTTCTGCTGTCCAATGACGTACCCATTTTGACCAACCATTTCTACCTTCGTTATCGACGCCTTCAACTTCCATAAGCCACGATTCGTAGGTTGGAAGTGCTTCTTCTGTAATGGTATCGCCAACCAAAACCACCCAAAAATCATAGGGTAAATCTTTGGCTATTTCACGCAATTCTTTCACCTCTTCCAAAAAAGATTCTTTTTCTGAATTGGGAAGCATATCAGAAGGTTGCCAAATTGTTTCCACTGGAATCAAAAATTGGTCAACAAAACTGTCTACGTTTTTCTCTAGATATTGCATTACTTCTAGACGAATATTCTTTAGTGACATATTAATTTCTTATTGATTGTACTACTGCTTTTTCTACTTTCTCCATCAAAACATCGAAAGGATAGTCTTTTACGGCTATTGGTTCGTGAACGATAAATTCTACTCTGTTTCCCAATCCCATTGGAAATAATCCGAATTTGACTAATTTCCAAGAATTATTAATAGATATCGGAACTATCACCGCTGATGGTGCGTATTTACAAAGCATTTTTATTCCGTTTTCAGAAAATTTCTTTGGGTTTCCATCTTTGCTTCGCGTTCCTTCCGGAAAAATAACGGCTGACCGTTGGTGTTTTTCGATGTATAGTCCTAATTCTTTTATGGCTGAAATGGCTTGCTTCGGATCTTTTCTATCTATTAGAACGGAACCACCATGTCTTAAATTGTAGGACACACTCGGAATTCCTCTTCCTAATTCTTTTTTGCTGACAAATTTAGCATGAAATCGTCTTAAATGCCATATTATTCCAATAATATCATACAAACTTTGGTGATTGGCTACAAAAATAATCGGAACGTTTTTCGGAATGTAATTGATGTTTCTGAACTGAAACCAAGTTCCTAAAAGTAGGGTGCATTTTTCAAGACAAAAATTCAAATAATCGACACTCTTTTTATGCGCTTGGTAGCCAAAAACATTGAAACAAATCCATTGAATTGGATGAAAAACAATCAAACAACCGATAAAACAAAAATAATAAACAACCGAAATTGGATACGAAATAAGCTTTTCCATGGAGCAAAAAAATGATGGCAAAGTTACGTAAATAAAAATAAAATTCGCTTTTTGTGTTGATACAAAAAACAATTAAAATCAAGACTTTGCCCATACTCCTCCTGGCCCGTCGTTAAAAATGTCCACTGGACATTTTATAGACTCCGTCCTGATTGTTTAAAACTCATTTTTACAAACTCCATTTACATTAAAAAAATATTTAATTTTACGGAATTAATAGCCAATAAATACAGTAAAGATGAGTTCAGAAAAAGAAGCCAAATTAAAAGCATTACAATTAACGCTTGACAAATTAGACAAAACTTACGGAAAAGGAACCGTAATGAAAATGGGAGATAAAGCTGTTGAAGAAGTAGAAACTATTTCTTCGGGTTCGCTTGGTCTTGATTTAGCTTTGGGTGTAAACGGATATCCTAGAGGAAGAGTAATTGAAATATATGGTCCAGAATCTTCGGGAAAAACAACCTTAACCTTACACGCAATTGCCGAAGCTCAAAAAGCAGGTGGCATTGCTGCTTTTATAGATGCGGAACATGCATTTGATAGAAATTATGCTGAAAAATTAGGTGTTGATATTGAAAACTTAATCATTTCACAACCCGATAACGGTGAACAAGCTTTGGAAATTGCTGAAAATCTAATCCGTTCTGGAGCCATTGATATTGTGGTAATTGACTCGGTGGCAGCGTTGACTCCAAAAAGTGAAATTGAAGGTGAAATGGGTGATTCTAAAATGGGATTGCACGCTCGATTAATGTCACAAGCCTTAAGAAAATTAACTGGAACCATCAGCAAAACCAATTGTACCGTTTTCTTCATTAACCAATTGAGAGAAAAAATTGGCGTTATGTTTGGAAATCCAGAAACGACAACAGGTGGAAATGCGTTGAAGTTTTATGCTTCGGTTCGATTGGATATTCGTCGTTCTTCCCAAATTAAAGATGGCGAAAATGTTATTGGAAACCGAACCAAAGTAAAAGTGGTAAAAAACAAAGTAGCTCCGCCATTTAAAACAGCTGAATTTGACATTATGTATGGTGAAGGTGTTTCCAAAACTGGTGAAATTCTTGATTTAGCGGTTGAATTTGAAATCATCAAAAAAGCAGGTTCTTGGTTTAGTTATGGTGACACCAAATTAGGTCAAGGTCGAGATGCTGTAAAAGTTTTGATAAAAGACAATCCAGAATTAGCAGACGAACTTGAACTTAAAATTAAAGACGTAATAAAATCAAATAACGCATAAAACAAAAAAATCCGCTTTGACGGATTTTTTTGTCTTTACTACGCAACCATTTTATATAATAAGTATCTAGGTATAACATAAACGTTAATTATAATGAAAAAAATAATTTTATTTATTGCTTTAGGTTTGTTTTTTACTTCCTGCGACCTTGGTGACGAAGAACCTAATTACACTTTAGAAATACTTCCTATTAGTGAAGTTACAATGCCTACAGCTTTCGCAAAGGACAGCATCACAGAGATTCCCCTAAAGTACATTCGTCCAACATCTTGTCATTTTTTTGATGATTTTTATTATGAAAAAATTAATTTTCAAAGAACTGTTGCTATTTATTGTGCAAAGGCGAATTTAGATAATTGCCAAAACGACAATGTAACTGTAATTGAAGTTCCGTTACGTTTTAAACCTACTGAACTTGGAACCTATCATTTTAAATTTTGGACAGGTGAAAATTCATTAGGTGCTAATCAATTTTTAGAATACGATGTAGTAGTAGATCATTAAAAAATAGCAACTTGAGTATAGAACAACTCATAAATGATTGTAAAAAGAATGACATAAAAGCTCAAGAACAATTATATAGACAATATGCTCCAAAATTGTTTTCTGTATGCTTAAAATATTCTCGTAACTATACTGATGCACAAGATAATTTACAAGACGGATTTTTATTAATTTTTGAAAAAATTCATCTGTATTCGTTTAAAGGTTCTTTTGAAGGATGGCTTAAAAGAGTGATGATTAACCACATCCTTCAATTGTATAGAAAAGAAACATTTTTAAGTTTGGTAAACGAAGAAATACCCGATGTTGTTGAGGTTGTACTTGAAGAAGAAACAGTTTCGTTAGAGTATTTGATGAAAATAATACAAGAATTACCAGATCGGTACCGATTGGTTTTTAATTTATTTGCCATTGATGGGTATTCGCATCAAGAAATAGCCGAAATGTTGAACATTAACATTGGCACATCAAAATCGAACTTGTCAAGAGCACGATTAATTTTAAAAGAAAAAATAGAACATAATACTGGGAATAGCACTATTATCCCTTCTGTAAAATGAGTGAAAGAAAAAATATAGACCATTTTTTTCAAGAGCAATTAGAGCATTTTGAAGTTACTCCGCCAGAAATGGCTTGGGAAAACATCGAAGCCAAATTGAACGAAAAAGAAAAGAAAAGAAGAGTTATTCCGTTTTGGTGGAAACTTTCTGGTGTTGCTGCTATTTTGTTATTAGGGTTTATGTTATTGGCCCCTTATTTTAATAGCAATCCGAAACAAAATAATCCGATTGTAAATCAAGAAAACAGTGTTTCAACTGGTCAAAAACAAACTGATGTTATTTCTAATGAAATGACTAAAACAACAAATAATAAAACTGTTTTAGAGGAACAAAAAAGCGCTATCAGCTCCGTTTCAACTGAAGATAAAACAAGTGGTTCTTCAATTAAAAGCAATAACACTACTTCTTTATCAAATAAAAATAACGAGCAAAAAGTAGCTTCCGTTTCAACAACGAATAAGAAGAAACAAACGGCTTCAAAAGAAACGATTCCTTCAAATAAATTGGTTTCAGATGATGCAGTAGCTTCCAATTTAAAGGGTCAAAAAGCAAGTAATAAAAAACAAAATAGTGCTATAGACAAAATAACAACATCACAAGATACACAACCAAACACAACTATTAATCAAAATATCGGACAAACAAATTCGGGCGAACCAAATAAAAATGTGGCTGTAACAACTGTTTTAAAAGATAAAAACACAATTACAACAATCGAAAACAAAGAAAAAATTGTAGAAGAAATTAAAAAGATAGATTCAACAAAATTGGCGGCTGTTGAACCTAATGCGTTGGAAGAATTGCTTATTGAAAAAGAAAAGAAAATTGCTAAAGAACGAAAAGAAAATAGGTGGCAAGTTACGCCAAACATTGCCCCTATTTACTTTAGTTCGATTTCATCTGGTTCTCCATTGGATGAGAAATTAACAGAAAATGAAAAAGTATACGGAACCAACTACAGCTATGGTTTGGGAGTCAATTATAAATTAAATAAAAAAGTACAAATCCGTTCAGGAATTAACACCTTTTCAGCAGATTATGATACACGCGGTATTGTTTTTTATCAAAACACGAGCGCAAGTAAAATGCAAAATGTAACGCCAAATTTACAAGGATCATTAATCCAAATTGATCCGTTAAACAACGTAAATCATAGTTTTGGCAAAATTATTGAAGAAAAATTTGAAGGAACGTTAAACCAACGAATGGCATATATAGAAGTGCCTTTAGAGGTTTCTTATAAAATTCTAGCTAAGAAATTTGGTGTAGATGTAATTGGAGGGATAAGTACATTGTTTTTGAGTCAAAATGATGTTTATTTAAAAACAACTGGTTTTAACATGAAAATTGGAGAAGCTAGTAATTTAAATGACATTCATTTTAGCACCAACATTGGTTTGGGATTGAAATACTCCTTTTTAAAACGATTTGATGCAAGAGTAGAACCGCTGTTTAAATACCAATTTAATACATATTCATCGGGAGCAGGAAACTTTAAACCCTATGTGTTTGGTGTCTATTCTGGAATAAGTTACCATTTTTAATTAGGTTAGATTGTTTAAAATTAGTTAAGTGGTGTTATTGCTTTAGAGCGATAACGGAAAAGAGTGCTTTAGTTGAGCACTCTTTTTTATGCATTATATAGTTCAAGTTGCTTCAAAATTATAGCTCTTACCTCGTCACTCACCGCTTTTTTGTCTTCCGGTTTTTTGCCTGATGTGTCAACAAAATGATGCACTTTGGCTCTCATAATTCCGGGACTTCCACTCAAAAAAGTATACGACATTCTTTTTTTATTATCTGGAAACGTAATCGGAACAATTGGTATTTGATGTTCAATAGCCAAACGAAAAGCACCGTCTTTAAATTCATCCAATAAAATCGACTCGTCGGGAACGCCTCCTTCTGGAAAAATGCAAATACTCAACCCTTGATTCAGTCGTTTTTGAGCTCTGGCAAAAACAGCCATTCTGCTTTTTGAACTCTTTCTATCCACCAAAATACAAGTTCGTTTGTAAAAAAATCCAAACAACGGAATCTTCGCCAGTTCTTTTTTCCCAACAAACACAAACGGATTTTTAACCACAACCAACATCAGCATGATATCGGTCATCGATGTGTGATTGGCTACAAACATGTAACTTTTTCCAGATATTGTTTCTTGTTCTCTTTCAATCGTGTAATAAAATCCAGAGCCATACAAAACGCCTTTCGCCCATAGTCGAGCCAACATAAAAAACATAGGATAAAATTTCTCGGAAAGTATCGAAATAAACAAGAGCGGAAATAGCACGACAATAATGGCTCCCATTACCACATAAAACCAAACGCGCCAAAGTACCCAGAAAATAATTTTAAGTCCTCTCATAGCGTCAAAAATAATTGAATTTTTATGAAGTTTTGTGAAATTCGTGTTTAACTTTGCGTTTACATCAAGAAAATTAAAATGGCGAAAATACTTACAGGCATTCAAAGCACAGGCACACCCCATTTAGGCAATTTATTGGGTGCCATTATACCCGCAATAGCCTTATCGGAAAAGGTAGAAAACGAATCGTTTCTTTTTATAGCCGATTTGCATTCGATTACGCAAATAAAAAACGGAAACGAATTACGAAACAATACCTACAGCACTGCTGCTGTTTGGTTAGCGTGTGGATTGGATGTAAATAAAGTAATTTTTTACCGTCAATCGGATGTGCCACAAACCGCCGAATTGTCTTGGTATTTGAGTTGTTTTTTCCCGTTTCAACGATTGACTTTATCGCATTCGTTCAAAGACAAAGCCGACCGATTGGACGATGTTAATGCCGGATTGTTTTCGTATCCGATGTTAATGGCTGCCGATATTTTATTGTACGATGCCAATTTTGTTCCGGTTGGAAAAGACCAATTGCAACATATCGAAATTACGCGTGATGTGGCTTCTCGTTTTAATCATCAAATGGGTGAAACCTTTGTTTTACCCGAACCGATTATTCAAAAAGAAACCATGTATGTACCTGGAACTGATGGTAGTAAAATGAGTAAATCGCGTGGTAATATCATTAATATTTTTTTAGATGACAAAGCACTTCGCAAACAAATCATGAGTATAGAAAGCGATAGCACTCCTTTGGAGGAACCAAAAAATCCAGATACCTGCAACACCTTTGGAATCTATAAATTGCTTGCCAATGACGAGCAAATCACTGTTATGAGACAAAATTACCTTGGCGGGAATTATGGTTATGGTCACGCCAAACAAGCACTTTTTGAACTCGTTTGCGACAAATTTAAAGTCGAAAGAGAAAAGTACAATTACTACATCAACAACCTTTCGGAAGTAGATGCTTTGCTAAAACAAGGTGCTTCAAAAGCAGGATCTATTGCCGATGGAGTTTTGGGAAGAGTACGAGAGAAACTCGGATTTGAATAAATTAAATTGCTTCAAACAATTTTCCAGGCAACGGACGAACAACTCCTTTCAATTCCATATTCAATAACACCGACGAAATTTTATAAATAGGAAAATTACATTCGAGAGCAATTACATCTAGTAATTGCTTTCCGTTTTTTTGAAGGTAATTGTATGTTTTTTGTTCATCTTCATCTAGCGAAATGAACAGTTGTTTTTGGATAACTTTGCTGTCATTGCGAGCTTGCGAAGCCATCTTTTCAATCTCCCAATTCAAAATATACAACACATCGGCAGCCGAAGTCAACAAATGTGCTCTTTGCGTTTTTATAAGATTGTTGCAACCTTGACTTAATTTATCAGACGTTCTTCCTGGAACTGCAAACACATCGCGATTGTACTCATTAGCCATGTTGGCTGTGATTAATGAACCTCCTTTTTCTGCACTTTCAATAACAATAGTAGCTTCTGCAATTCCGGCTACAATGCGATTTCGTTTGACAAAGTTTTCCTTTTCTGGATTGGAATCGCTCCAAAACTCGGTCATAAATCCACCGTTTTGTTCCATTTTGGCAATGTACTTTTTATGTGTTTTTGGATAAATTTGATTCAGGCCATGTGCCAAAACGCCTATGGTTTGCAAATTATTGTCCATCGCTGCTTGATGTGCTACAATATCGACACCATAAGCAAATCCGCTGATGATTATTGGATTGAGTGGTGCCAAATCGTCAATCAGTTTTTTACAGAATTCACTTCCATACGAAGTGATTTGTCGTGTACCTACAATACTGATTATCTTTCGCGTATTCCAATTGATGTTTCCAGTGTAGAACAATAGAACTGGTCCGTCGATGCAATGCTTTAACCGTTCAGGATACATTTCATCTTGATAAAAACAAACGTTAATGTCGTTGTTTTTGATGTAGTTTAATTCGGCTTCGGCTTTTTCAAAAACAGATTTATCCTTTAATTTTTTGAGTAGGTTTTGACCAATTCCGTCAATCGCGGACAGTTTTGATGCTTTTAAGGTAAAGACATTTTGAGCGTTTCCGCAGTGATTGATGAGTTTTTTAGCGATGATGTCGCCAACTCCTTCCACCTTTAACAAGGCTAAAAGATGCAGTAATTCGGTATCGTTCATTAAAAAAAGGCTGTATGGTTTATATAAAATAGTGAAAATCAAAAGTAAGCAGATTTTTTAAAATTGTTAACAAAGTTTGTTCATAAAATTTTGCTGTCCACATTAAATATTTAAATTTGTCTTTATGAAGATGGACTACTACATTTCGCAATTGCTCTATCGTTACCAATGTGTAACGGTGCCTGGATTTGGTGCTTTTTTGACCGAAATCCAATCGGCGCAATTGCACGAGAATTCGCATTCGTTTTACCCTCCAAAAAAGTTGGTGTCGTTCAATGCCTATGTAAAAAACAACGATGGTTTGTTGGCGAATCACATTGCGCAATCAGAGAAAATGTCGTACGAAGTAGCTGTTTCTGTAATTGAAAATCAAGTAGCTGCTTGGAAAAGTAAACTCCATGATTTTGGTGCTATTGCTTTAAAAAATGTAGGTGAAATTGCATTGAATGCAGAACACAATTTGGTGTTTACACCGTATGATCAACTCAATTATTTAACGTCTTCTTTCGGATTAACATCCTATGTTTCGCCTGCGGTAAAACGCGAAGTGTACAAACAAGAAGTAGAAGCTTTGGAAGAAAAAGCACCTATTCAATTTACACCTGAAAAAAGAGGTTCGAATGCCTTTATGAAATACGCTGCGATTTTTGTTTTAGGAACTGGTTTGCTTGCTACGAGTGGTTATTTTGGCAATGCCTATTACCAAAACAAAATCCAACAAGAAACGTTAGCCGTTCAGACTAAGGTGCAAAAACAAGTGAATCAAAAAATACAAGAAGCTACTTTTTTTATATCGAATCCTTTGCCAACAGTAACGTTGACGGTATCGGAAGGGAAAATGCCATATCATGTAGTTGCGGGTGCATTCCGATCAGAAAACAATGCGATTCGCGAATACAATAGATTACTACAATTGGGCTATCCTGCGAGACGAGTGGAACAAAACAAAAATGGATTGTATCCTGTGGTGTACGGCAGTTATTCGTCGTATGCTGTAGCACAAAAGCAAATGGATAGCATTCAAAAAACGCACAATAAAGAAGCCTGGTTACTGATTCAGGAATTATAAAATAACAAAAACGTCTTATGAAAATAGGGCGTTTTTTTAGCCCCGATTACCTCACAAAATAATGATTTAGATTTTTGTGATCGGTCAGTTCGCTTCGCTCGTGTGTAGCCAGCATCCTTTTATTGTTTTGTCACGGAGCTTGCGAAGTA
The DNA here is from genome assembly GCA_040385945.1 of Bacteroidota bacterium. Lineage (GTDB taxonomy): Bacteria > Bacteroidota > Bacteroidia > Flavobacteriales > Flavobacteriaceae > Flavobacterium. The sequence goes on along the minus strand of JAZKGN010000036.1, from coordinate 18,296 downwards.
CAAAATAATAAAAGATAGAGCGAATAGCGGGAATAGCTTCTAAAATAAATATCTTTGCAAAAAAAAGATGACTCCAAAACACCCTATTGATTCCCTGACGATATTGACCGATTTGGTTTTGCCAAGCGAAACGAATCCGCTGAACAACCTTTTTGGTGGTGAATTGTTGGCGCGAATGGACCGTGCAGCGAGTATTTCGGCACGAAGACATTCGCGACGTATTACAGTGACGGCTTCAGTAAATCACGTGGCTTTTAACCGTTCGATTCCATTGGGAAGCGTAGTTACAGTAGAAGCCAAAGTATCGCGCGCGTTTCGTACCTCTATGGAGATTTTTTTGGATGTGTGGATTGAAGATCGCGAATCGGGTATTCGCTCGAAAGCCAACGAAGCGATTTATACTTTTGTGGCTGTAGATGAATCGGGAAATCCGGTAGAAGTACCACAAATTGAACCACAAACCGACGAGGAAAAATCGCGTTATGTGGCGGCTTTGCGAAGAAAACAATTGAGTTTGGTGTTGGCAGGAAAAATGAATCCGCACGAAGCAACCGAGTTAAAAGCTTTGTTTATATAAAAAAAATGTCCGCTAAATTGCGGACATTTTTTTTACATTCTGCTAATCCATGTTTGCGGATTGGCATAGGTAGTATTTTGTGATATTAGGAATTTTAGAATGGTTTTGCCTTCGCCATTAGTTCGAATTTTACCTAAAGTTTGTTTGGTAGACACTTTATCGCCAGCACTTACATTTACACTACTTAAATTTTGGTACACGGTAAAATAATCCCCGTGTTGAATACAAACGGCTTTGTTTAAAGGCGAAATTACGATTACCTTGGTTACTTCTCCGTTATAAACCGCTCGTGCATTTGCGCCAGCGTCTGTGGTTATTTCGACTCCACTATTGTGGATGACCAACGATTTATACACCGGATGTGCTTGATTTCCGTAGCCCAACGACACAAAACCTTTTTCTACTGGCCATGGCAATTGCCCTTTGTTGGCTTTAAAATTGTTGGCTAACAATTGCCCTTCGGGCGTTAGTACAATTTTTGTTGCCGATTCGACTTTTTTGGTTTCGGCTGCTGTGGTTGTTTTTGGATTGGCTTTGGCATTTGCTGCCGCTGTTTTTCTGTTGGCTTCGGCAATCGCGTCGCGAATTAATTTCTGAATTTGACCGTCAATACGTTTGGTTTCTTGTTGCTTCTTTTTTATTTCGGCAGCAATTTGTTTTTTGTCTTTCTTTAAACTGTTGGCTATTTTTTCTTGTTCTAATTTTTCTCTTTCCAAATCTTGCTTTTGCTTTTCTTGCTCGATGATTAGTTTTTGCTTTTCGGTTTTTTGTCCGCTCAATTTTTCATTGTGAGCTGATAAGGACACCGTCTTTCCTTTGATTTCTTCACCTTGCATTTTTCGATAACTCGAATATTGCTTCATGTATTGCATGCGTTTGTAGGCTTGAAGGAAATTTTCGGACGATAAAATAAACATGGCGCGACTTTGTGTCGAACGGCTTTTATACGATTTGACAATCATTTCGGCATAGTCTTCTTTTAACACAACTAAATCTTTTTTTAAATGATTGATTTGGATTTGATTGATGTACATGTCATTGCTCAACAACTTCGTTTGCTTTTCGGTGGTGGAAATCAGTTTTTGTTTCAATCCTATTTTGTCTTTTTGAATTTGCAACAGTTTGCCAACCGATTTTTCTTGCTTTTTTACGTTTTGCAACAGCATTTCTTTTTCGCGAATTTCTTCTTGAAGTTTGGCTTTCTTTTGCTCTAACTCTTCTTGACTTTGTTGACCCAAAGCAAGTGATGATATACAAACGAATAAAAAGGTGTAAAGGAGTTTTTGCATGGTTATAACTTTTCTATAAATAGTCTTTCATATCCTTCGGGAACGCTATAAGGAAATGACAGTTCTTCGTTGAAGGTAACATTTTTGTAGTCGATATTGATAGTGGTTTTTTTGTCTTTGTGAAACGCGTCAATGTTAAAAGACAAAGGCAAAATCATGTTATCATATTTTTTGTATTCTGGATATGCGATTTGCAAGGCTCGCTCTTCATTAGGCTGATTCATTTCTTGCTGTTTTAGTAAAAAATTATCGGCTTCAAAATAAAACGATTTTAAAGTAGCACTGCTTCTATTGTTGTCTAATTTGTATAATTTATCAACTATAGAAACCATAAATTTTGATTTTTGTAAATCATCCATTGCTTTTCCTAACAAGATGTTTTGCACTTTTTGAAAATCCAAATCGGTGCCCAACCACTGACTCAACAAAGCGTAATCGCCTTCAAAATACTTTTGATTTATTTTATCATAGTACTTCACTTCTGTTGGAGTAATTAGCGCTTTTGCCATGGTTATTCCGATGAAACGAATGCTGACTAAAATGATTTCGTTTTTCTTAATCTTGATTTCAGCAGTTACGTTTTGCGATTGTTTGTCGTCTTTGTATTTCGCATTTGCCTTAATATATAATGTCGAAAAGTCATTTTTATTGTTGTAATGGTTTTCAATTATTTTGTCTGCAGACAATGCTTTGTTCGCATTTCCTTCTAGTAACGAGGCTTTCGACTTGCACGAAACAAGTGTTAGCGAACTGGTAAAGCAAATGACCCAAACCAAACTGATGTATTTTTTCAAACTGTTATTTTTTTTGTTTTTTAAGTAATTCATTCGCTTTAGAAAAATACAATTCTTTCTTTTTTGCATCACCTAACCCATTGTAGGCTTCACCCAATTGAATGTTCATGTTGATTTCGAGAGAAGGATCGTCAACGATAGCATCGAGTCCGAGTTCCAAATTATCTTTTGCTTTTTTGAAATTTTTTAGTTGATTGTAACCCAATCCAGCAAAATAGTAAAATTGGGGTTGCGATGGAAACAACTGTGCCCAATCGTCGGCCGTTTTAACCAATTTGTCAAATTGCGCTTTTTCGGTCAACGCTTGTAATAAAATAATAGCAGTTTCATAATCATCTGGCACCGATTTTAAATGCATTTCATAATACTTAATTGCTTTGTCCCATTCTTTTTTATTGGCATAAAACTTCCCTAATTCTTTGGCGACTTTTACTTCTTTATCGTCGGCAAAATATCGAATCGCTTTGTCTAAATCGGCATCGTACTTTGGATCTGTTTTGCTAAAAATAAGGAATTCATTAAAGATTCTATGCTTGATTTTTTTGTCTATTTTCGGACTTGCCAAAACAGTATTCATCGATTTTACCGCTTTTTCTCCATCATTATTGTTGATGTGGAATTTGAACAAACTCACTTGTGCCCAATCGGAAGTTGGAATTTCAGTCTCTAATTTTTTAGCGATTTCCAATGCTTTTTCTTCCTGATTGCTCTGCGAATACATGTAAATCAGTGCAATATAATTGGATTCTTCTTTTGGATTTTTTTGGATTTGTTCGAGTAAGTTGTTCTTTTCTGGACCTTGGTATTTGGCGTCTTGCAGAATTTGAGCTTTGTACAATTCTCTTTTTTCCGATTTGCCAACGGTTTGATTTAACTCGTTGATTAAATCCAAGGCTTTATCAAACTGTTGTGTGTTCATGTAAAGCGAAACCAAATCTTCTTTGTACTCTTTTTTGAATTCGATTAGTTTTTGAACAATTACGATGGCTTGAATGAAGTCGCGCGTTTCGTAACACACATCGTACATTCCTACCCAATACCAACGGTTTGTAGCGTCAATTTGAGTGGCCTTTTCGAAATTGTCATACGACTCTTTGTATTTTCTTAGCGATAAATAGTTCTTTCCTAATTCGAAAAACAACGTTGGATTTTTAGGTTGAATTTTAAGACATTGCTCTAATGATTGGACTGCTTTGTCGTAGTTTTCCATGCCTTTCTGTTTCAAAGATTCATAAAAATGATTTTGAAATTCGTCGGTATCTAAGGCAACATCTTCGGGTTCGATTTGAGCCAAAAGCGAAACTGGAAAGCTGAACAATCCAAATAAAACAAGTAATAATAGTCTCTTTTTCATTTATTTTTTTATTCTAAAACCGAATAATCTCCAATGCTTATGCTGGTAAAATTCCCATCAAAATTAGCATGATTTCCTATCATGGCATTGTCTAAACTGGCATTTTTAATGTGCGCATGCGTTTGGATTAAGCTGTTTTTAATTGTACTGTTAGTAACATGACATCCTTTTCCTAGAGAAACATTGGGTCCGATAGTAGCATTAATTAAAACCACATCTTCTCCTATAAAACAAGGCGGAATGATGGTTGCATTCTCTTGTTTTACACCATAATCAACCAAATGTTCGCCATCATTGTGAAGAAAACCTAACATTCGTGAATTGGTTTCGACCGTTACATCTTTATTTCCGCAATCCATCCATTCGTCGACTTTCCCTGGCACAAATTTCATGCCCTTTGCCATCATTTGTTTAATTCCGTCATTAATTTGATATTCGCCACCGTGAATAATGTTGTTATCCAAAACCGATTGCAATTCGTCTTTTAAAACGGCAATATCTTTAAAATAATATATTCCAATGACTGCAAGGTCGGAAACAAATTCTTTTGGTTTCTCTACCAACTCTACAATTTCGTTGTCGCTGTTTAGATTTATTACACCAAAAGCTTCTGGTTGATCGACCTGCTTTACCCAAATAACGCTATCGGCTGTTTGGTCTAAATCGAAATCGGCGCGAATTAACGTATCGGCATAAGCAATAACCGCAGAACCGCTTAAGGAATCTTTGGCACACATAATGGCGTGTCCAGTACCTAACGCTTCATTTTGATAATATATTGTTCCTCTAGCACCTAATTTTTGGGCTATTGCAATTAAATCTTCTTCTACTTTTTTACCAAAACTTTCATGAATGATAAAAGCTACTTCTTCAATATCTTGATTTAACACGCCAGCAATATCTTCTACCAAACGGTGTACGATTGGTTTTCCAGCAATTGGAATCAAGGGTTTTGGAATGGTTAATGTGTGTGGGCGAAGGCGTGAACCACGACCTGCCATTGGTACTATTATTTTCATGTTGTAATTAATTCTTATTTTACTCCTGTACTTCCAAAACCGCCTTCACCTCTAGAAGTTTCAGACAATTCCCCTACTTCAATCCATTCGGCGCGTTCGTGTTTGGCGATGATTAATTGAGCTATTCGTTCGCCATTTTCGATGACAAAATCTTCATTGGATAAATTTACTAAAATTACTCCAATTTCTCCTCGGTAATCAGCATCAACTGTTCCGGGTGAATTTAAAACGGTGATTCCTTTTTTGGCTGCTAATCCGCTACGAGGACGAACTTGCGCTTCGTATCCAATCGGTAATTCAATAAATAAACCTGTTTTAACGATGGTTCGTTCGAGTGATTTTAAGGTTATGGATTCGGTTAAATTCGCTCGTAAATCCATTCCAGCAGAAGCTATGGTTTCGTAGTTGGGTAAATCGTGTTGCGATTTGTTGATGATTTTGATGTTCATTTTATAATTTTTGGAACGCGGATGAAACAGATTAAACGGATTCGCGCGGATTTTATTTTCTTTTAATAATTCTTGATAATATTTCCTTTTCACTGTAATAGATAAAGTATAAAAATACAGATAGTAAAATTATTTTTATCAAATAGGTTTCACGAACGTACGGAATATAAAACGAGACTGCCGAAAAAACGATAGTCAATCCCAAATAGCTAAAAATTTTATTGATGTCATACGGAATAGGATAGCTTTTTTGTCCCATTTTGTATGATATAATCATCATGCTTCCATAAGCGACTATCGTGGCGATTGCCGAACCGTAATAACTGTATTTCGGAATTAATAATACATTCAACCCCAAAGTGATTAGGGCACCAACAATGGATATGTAAGCGCCAATTTTGGTTTTATCAATCAATTTGTACCAAACCGATAAGTTGGTATAAATGCCCAGAAAGAAGTTTGCCAAAACGATAAGCGGCACCACTTTTATAGCATCCCAATAGGCTGCGTTGGGCACCAAAGGTTGTTTTAACAAATCGATAAAAGCAATTACAAACAAGCAGATAAATGAACCAAAAATTACAAAATATTTTGTGATGGTCGCATAGGTTTGTGGAGCGTTTTCATTGGCAGCATGACTAAAGAAAAACGGTTCGATTCCTAATGTATAAGCTGTTCGAAACAACACCATGAACATCCCAATTTTATAACAAGCAGCATAAGCACCAATATCTGATTTGGAAACGTGCAGCCAATCGAGTAGGATCTTATCAAAATGTTCGTTAATGGCGAAGGCGATTCCGGCGATGAGGATTGGAAAACCGTAGCGCATCATTTTCTTCCATAATTTATAGTCGAATTTCCAAGAGATGTTGATGTAATTTGGAATCAATACGATAAATGTGAGCAAACTTGCAATAAGATTCGCAATAAAAATATAGCCTACTTGAAAGTTTTCGAAGTAAATAGAATTTAAAAAACCATCCGGATTTTGATTTGCCAATTTGGGTAAAAAGGCCAAAAAGAAAACGCTAAGCAAAAGATTTACGGTTACATTTCCAATTTTAATGAAAGCATAATGCAGTGGTTTTTTTTCGGCTCGTAATTTTGAAAACGGAATTATTGCCAATGCATCGAGCGTTAGAATCCAAATGGTATAAGTGATGTATTCTACACTGATATCCGACCAAGCCGAAAGCGTTTTTCGGAACAATAGAGAAATAACTAAGAAACCTATGGATGACCAAAAAAGTGTTGTTGTTGTTGTGGAAATGACGCGCTTTTTATTTTCTTCTGTATTGTAAAATCGGAAGAAAGCCGTTTCCATTCCGTACGACAAAATCACGTTGAAAAAAACCAAATACGAGAAGATGATCGACACTTCACCCATTTCGCTTTTATCTTTCAAATAATACACAAACAAAGGATTGAGAATAAAGCTAATTATTCTCGGTAAAACTGTTGCCAGTCCGTAAATTAAAGTTTGTTTGAAAAGGTTTTTATATAAGCTCAAGGTGGTGCTTTCGGTTTTTTACATTACAGTTTGACCTAAAGGTCACTTGCAAAAATAACTAATTTTTTGGTCTTGTTGACGGATATGCAATAGCTTCTTTTTCTTTGATACCAGTAACTTTTGTTTGTGTTATTTTATTTTTTATATGGAATTCCAAAATAGCTTCATCAGGCTTTAAATCGAAAGGGAATTTTGGATTTTCTCTTTTTATTTCTGGTGATTTATTACCATATTCTTTGAGGCTATCACGATCCATAATTAAATCGTTATTGATCGGTTTCGCGTAAAATCGTGCTACAAAAGTAGTTCTGTTTTCTTGTTCGTTTTCGATATCAAAAAAGGCTTCTTGATTTTGGAAATAAACTTTAGCAACATAGACATCTGTTGCTAAAGGTTGTTTAAATTTTAGATGTAAATCGGTGCCGCTTCCTGAAATTTCTTGTCCGCCAATCCATTTTTGGAAATAGATCTGCTCTATATTTTCTGATGTATTTGTTGCCATTTCTTTCTTACATGCGCAAGAAAATAAACTTATCGTTGCAAGTACAAAAACGGTTATTTTGCCAAAATATCTCATAACATTACATTAAGTTATTCCTTCTTCATTGATGATTTTCACAAAGTGAAATCCTTTTGGTGAAAATCCTTGATTGTAATAAAAACGATGTGCTTTGAAATTTCCTGTAAACGCATCAAGAACAATCATCGTGCAATCTTTCTCTTTGGCTAGTGTATCTATATAGTCGGTCATCAGTTGCCCAACTCCTTTTTTTCTGTGGTTGGAATGCACGATGAAATTATCAATTTCGATATACTTTCCTGACCACAATTTTGTTCCCAACCAAAAACCGGTAAGTCCCAGGCAAATATCGTGCTCAAAAACGGCAATTTGCTTATAATTATGCGGAATCATTTCTTGAAGATACGATTGGTATTTTTCTGCTGTCATTTTAGGATACAATTGTTGCACCAACTCTATGTGAATTAGCATCACGTCAATTGTAGTAAACACTTCGATTTTCACTTTCTTTTTTGATATAAAGATAAAAAAAAGAAGCCAATGAATGTTGGTTGTTTTTATTACTTGAATTTGTTTTTTGATTACCTTTATCAAACAACAACTATAAATCTAACAACTATGAGAAAAATAGTACTCTTATTTTTAGCAGGATTTCTTGCTTTTAATTTTCAGATGGTTGCACAAGTAACTGTCTCTTTAGGAACTTCAACGGGTGCAGGTTCTACAAATGTTTTATTATCGACAAGTACGACTAACAACCGATATTCAAGAACGATGTCTCTTTATACTGCACAAGAGATTACTGCCGCTGGTGGTATGGCTGGTGCCATTAGTAAATTGGCTTGGAGCAAATCGGGTACTGGGGAATATACATTTAATAATGCCTACATCAAAATACTACTGAAGCATACTACAAATAGCGTTTGGCCAACCAGCCCTGTGCCTGTTTGGAGTACAGAAATAACTGGCGCTACAGAGGTTTTCACCTCTTCTACTTATAGTATCCCAACAGGTACCGGATGGAAAGATGTTCCTTTTACAACTCCTTTTCAATGGAATGGCACCTCTAACATTATCATTTTTGTTGAGTGGAACAGACCTAGTACACCAACTGGAGATATTGCTTGGGGAAGGTCAACCAATGCAACTACAAATGCATCTCGTGTTGGAAGCACCAGCCTTGATGCTTTAGTAATGCTGATTAATGGCAATAGACCTTTGGTTCAATTAACTATTACCCCAGGATTGTTTACTAATGAATTCGAAAATTCAACGTTCAAGCTGTATCCAAATCCTACTGCAGCCTTTTTATATTTGGCTTCAGAAAAAAACATCACAAAATATGTTATGTATAATGCCAAAGGAGAAGTAATAAAAGAGGAAAATTTTCAAATAACCATTGAAGAAATCAATGTAGCTGATTTAGCCTCTGGTATTTATTACATAAAAGTCTTCTCAGAAGAAGAAACAGAAGTTTTTAAGTGGATTAAAATATAAAAAAACAGCTCCATCGTAGAAAGGAAATTTCTTAATATTCGATGTAAGGATACTATCGTTTAAAATAAAAAAAGAGCCAACAAATGTTGGCTCTTTATAATTTATTTGAATTAGATAATTATCCTTTCAAAGCATCGCTTGTTTGAAAATCTGAAAAAATCAAAGATTTTTTCTTATCCTTTTAAAGCTTCTGCTCCACCAACAATCTCTAGGATTTCGTTAGTAATTGCAGCCTGACGCGCTTTGTTGTAAGTTAATTTTAATTGATCTCTTAAATCGGTTGCATTATCCGTTGCTTTGTGCATTGCGGTCATACGAGCGCCATGTTCTGATGCAAACGAATCACGAATCGATTTGTACAATTGTGTTTTTAATGATTTTGGGATTAATGTCAATACGATTTCTTCTTTTGAAGGTTCGAAGATATAATCACCAGTAGAAGCTACAACGTCTGATTTAATTGGTGCTAATGGCAAAAATTGTTGTGTTCTAACAATTTGTGTCGCAGCATTTTTGAATTCGTTATACACGATTTCAATTCGGTCGTAGTCTCCAGAAAGAAACTTATCGGTTAACGTTTGAGCGATTTCAGCAACATTGTCAAAGGTAAGATTGTCAAAAACATCACTTCTGTTTTCAATAACAGTATGCGTTTTTCTCAAAATATCATTTCCTTTTTTACCAATTGCAAAAATGTCAACTTGCTTTCCTTCGTAGGAGTCGGCAATTAACTTTGATTGTTTGATTACATTGGTATTGAAAGCACCACACAAACCTCTATTAGAAGTAATGGTAACGATTAATACTTTGTTGATCTCACGTTGTTTTGTGTATTCGCCACCTGCATCTCCATCAAGAGTTGAAGAAAGGTTTTGTAATAATTCCGTTAATTTTTCGGCATAAGGGCGCATCGCTGTAATGGCGTCTTGCGCTTTTTTCAACTTTGCTGCAGAAACCATTTTCATCGCCGATGTAATTTGCATCGTAGATGAAACGGAAGTAATTCTATTACGGATTTCCTTTAAGTTTGCCATTTTTAATATTTTGAATTATAAATTCTGGATTACAGCTAATCTGTAATCCAAAACTTAAATAATTTTAGTTGTATTTTGCTGAAATTTCTTTAGCTGCTCTTTCGATAACATCGGTAATGTTGTCATCCAGTTTACCTGCTTTTAAAGCATCAAGCGTATCTCTGTGTTTGTTGTTCAAGTAAAGGATGAAATCTTTTTCAAATTCTTTTACTTTGTTTACAGGAACACTTCTCAACAAGTTTTTAGAACCTGCATAGATAATCGCAACTTGATCTTCAACAGTATAAGGAGAGTTCAAACCTTGTTTCAAGATTTCAACGTTTCTTTTTCCTTTTTCGATAACGTTTAAAGTAACCGCATCTAAGTCAGAACCAAATTTCGCAAAAGCTTCTAATTCACGGAATTGTGCTTGGTCTAATTTTAATGTACCTGCTACTTTTTTCATCGATTTAATCTGAGCGTTACCACCCACACGAGATACCGAAATACCTACGTTAATTGCTGGACGAACTCCAGAGTTAAACAAATCTCCATCCAAGAAAATCTGTCCGTCTGTAATCGAAATTACGTTCGTTGGGATGTATGCAGAAACGTCACCCGCTTGTGTTTCGATAATTGGTAAAGCTGTTAATGATCCACCACCTTTAACAATACCTTTTAAAGTATCTGGCAAGTCGTTCATGTTTTTAGCGATATCATCATCGTTAATTACTTTACATGCTCTTTCTAATAAACGAGAGTGAAGGTAGAAAACGTCTCCAGGATAAGCCTCACGACCTGGTGGTCTTCTTAATAAAAGAGACACCTCACGGTAAGCTACTGCTTGTTTTGATAAATCATCATAAACGATTAATGCTGGACGACCTGAATCACGGAAATATTCTCCGATTGCAGCTCCGGCCATTGGTGCATATACTTGCATTGGTGCTGGGTCAGATGCGTTAGCAGCTACAATTACTGTGTAGGCCATTGCTCCTTTTTCTTCCAACATTTTTGCGATTCCAGCTACTGTCGACGCTTTTTGTCCGATAGCAACATAGATACAAAATACTGGTTTCCCTGCATCATAAAATTCTTTTTGATTTAAGATGGTGTCGATACAAACGGTAGATTTACCTGTTTGACGGTCACCAATAACCAACTCACGTTGTCCACGACCAACTGGAATCATTGCATCTACTGCTTTGATACCTGTTTGTAATGGTTCAGTAACTGGTTGACGAAAGATAACTCCAGGAGCTTTTCTTTCTAATGGCATTTCATATAGTTCACCACCGATTGGTCCTTTACCATCGATAGGATTTCCTAATGTATCCACAACACGACCAACGATTTGCTCACCAACTTTTAGCGAAGCAATACGTTGTGTTCTTTTTACAGTTGAACCTTCTCTGATTCCGGTAGATGGTCCTAAAAGTACCACACCCACATTGTCTTCTTCTAAGTTCAATACGATAGCTTCCAATCCGTTGTCGAATTGTACTAACTCTCCGTATTGTGCATTTGATAACCCGTAAACACGAGCAATACCATCTCCTACTTGAAGTACTGTTCCAACTTCTTCTAACGATGCACCTGATTCAAAACCAGATAGTTGATTTTTTAATATTGCTGAAATTTCAGCTGGTTTAATTTCTGCCATTTTGATATATCTTTAATGGTATGTTAATTACTAAACTCGCGTTTTAATTCTTGCAATCTGTTTGCAACAGATGCATTGTATTGTTGGTCACCAATTCGAAGAATAAATCCTCCTATTATTGATGGATCAACAGTATTTTCAATTGTTATTTTTTTGTTTGAAAAAGTAGCAATCTTCGCCATGATTTTTGCTTGTAAATCGGCATCCATCGGAATTGCGGTTGTTACTTTTGCTACTTCAACGCCATTCATTTCATCAAACAATTGTTTGTAGTTGGTGGCGATAGCTGCTAAAATTTCAAATCTTTTGTTTACAAATAGTAAGTGAAAAAGACTTTTTGTTACTGGATTAACAGCTGCAAAAACTTCCAATAATGCTTTCTCTTTTATCTCAACACTAATGGTAGGATTTTGAATGAAACCACTCAACTCTTCATTACCGCTTATTGTTGCTGCAATAGAAATCATGTCGTTATTTACTTCTTGTGCCGCGTTTTTTGAATTGGCTACATCAAGAATGGCTTTTGCATATCGAATCGCTGCTCTGTTTCCTGTCATAACGATTAATTTAATTTAGCGTCACCCAACATTTTCTCAACTAATTTAGTTTGAGAATCTTTGTCAGACAATTCACTTTTTAATACTTTTTCAGCAATTTCGATTGACAATGATGACACTTGATTTTTCAAATCGGCCATAGCTGCATTTTTTTCGCTTTGAATTGCTGCTTTAGCTTGTTCAATCATTTTTAATCCTTGTGCTTGCGCTTCAGTTTTAGCGTCATTAATCATTTTATCTTTGATTTCACGAGCTTCTTTCATCATAGCATCACGCTCTAATCTAGCTTCAGCAATAAGTTTCTCATTGTCTGATTTTAGATTTTGCATTTCTTGTTTTGCATTTTTAGCAGAAAGTAAGGCTTGTTTAATTCCTTCTTCTCTTTCATTAATAGCATCAAGAATAGGTTTCCATGCAAATTTTTTCAATAAGAAAATAAGTCCGATGAAAATTACCGAATGCCAAATAAATAAACCAAATGCAAAATCATTTATTAACTTATCCATAGTATAGGTATTAAAGTCTTTTAGTTTTAATTTTTAAACAATAGCTGTAACCAACCGTTACAGCTATTTGTTTTTTAATTACTCAGAAACAGCAAATAAAGCTGCAAATCCGATTCCTTCAACAAGAGCTGCTGCAATAAGCATAGCTGTTTGGATTTTTCCGTAAGAGTCTGGTTGACGAGCAATAGCGTCCATTGCTGATCCACCAATTCTTCCTACTCCAATTCCAACTCCGATTACTACTAATCCTGCTCCGATAATTCTTGGCATGTTCATAACTATATGTATTAAAAATTAAACATTCTTGTTTGAGGCATTAGGCAAAAGCCATTAGCCATTAGTGGTGAGCTTCTTCTCCTTCGTGATGATGCTCTTGTACTGCTGATCCAAAATAAAGAGCAGTAAGTACGGTAAATATATAGGCTTGTAATAAAGCTACTAAAATCTCAATCATTGAAATCATGAATGACAACACAAATGACAAACTACTTCCCAACCAGCTTTTGAAGATAAACATCAATCCGATCAAACTCATCAATACGATGTGGCCTGCAAACATGTTTGCGTACAAACGAATCATTAAGGCAAAAGGTTTGATAACTAATCCCATTAATTCTAATGGAATTAAAGCTATTTTCATTGGAACAGGAACTCCTGGCATCCAGAAAATGTGTCCCCAATAATTTTTATTTGCTGAAAGGTTGGTGATTAAAAAGGTAATGATTGCCAATCCGAAAGTGATAGCGATGTTTCCAGTTACGTTGATTCCTAGTGGTGTCAATCCGAAAATATTCAAAAACCAAATAAAGAAAAACACGGTTAATAAATGACTCATGTATTTTTTATAGTGTTTTTCACCAATGTTTGGAATGGCTATTTCATCACGAACGTACAATACAATTGGTTCAAAAAATCGTCCTGCTCCTGATGCTATTCCGCCATTCTTAGGAAACGATTTTGCCAAACTGCTAAACAATAAAAACATTAGCAAAGCAACAACTAACAATGTTAAAACACTTTTAGTAATCGATAAATCAAGTGGTTGTGCATTTTTTGGATGGTGATGCTCGTCTAAATCTAATGTTCCGGCAGCATCCGTTTTGTATATTTTTTCGTGGTGTAATACGTAGTAATTACCATTGCTTTCGGCAACGCTTTCACCATGATGAAATTTTGAAGAAGAGAAAAAATGAATACCATTATCCCAAAGAATAATAGGTAGTGGAAATCCGTAGTGTTTTCCTGTTTCTGTATCGGAAAAAATCGTGAAATCATGACCATCAAGAACGTGATGGTTTTTTACTTCTTCTATTTGTTTCTTTATCTCTGCGCTTTCGTCAACTTTACCTGTTTCTTTAGCAGCAACTTCATGAGTTTCATGAGTAGCTTTTATAGAATCATTTGTGTTAGCAAAAGAAAATAAAGGAAGACAAGCGATTAAAATTGCTATTATAAATCGAAGCGGTTTATTAGAAAGCACCATATCTATTGATTATCTAGGATTTTGTTTTCTGAAATTTGGTGCAAAGGTACATCTTTTCTTAAAATTCGCAAGAATAAAAAATACTTTTTTTGCAGAATAATTGGTTTCGTCCCCTTATTCTTGTTTATTGTTTATTAATCGTATGGTAATTAGCGTTTCGATTGTCAAAAACAATAAAAAAACAATAAGAAAATTGGTTTTTTCTAAACCTATGTGAGGCAAGTTGGTTTTTAAAATGGGTTTCAAAAAAACAAAGGCAATTCCCATCTTAAAAGTAGTGAGTAATATAAAGGTAAGTCCAACGTTGGTCATGCTTGCCTGACCCACTTTAATTAAAATAAACATAATTGAAGCCGATAACAAAAGGAAAAAGCCATATAAAATGGGCAACGAATAAACAAATTCTGATTCGACTTGATTTGGTAACAGCAACATAAAGATACCTTTGTGAAGTAGTAATGCAACAGCAGAAATAATGGCTACTAAAAAAATAGGTTGGTATTGTTTGATGTTCATGTGTTTTATTCTTCGGAAGAATTGATGTCTTTTAATTGACGGTTTAAATTGTAAAATGCAAGTGCAACACCTAATAAGGTAATTACTTTTACATAGACATTGTGTTTGTTTGGGAATTTTATATCAAGCCAATTTCCCACATACGAAAACACATAAATAATGACTCCCATTTGAATGGGAATATTAATTAAGGCAAACCATTTATTAGGTCGTTTTTTCTTCTGTTGGTTGTCCACTTGCTGTGATTAGTTTTTGATTGGTTTTCATGGTACAGGTGGCGCTAAATTCGGCTCCAGGTTCAACGGATAGTTTTCCGCAAATGACTTCACCATGAATGACTGCTTTTGCTTTGATATTTAAGATTTCGGCAACTTGAATTTTCCCTTCAAACTTGCCTTCAATATCGGCGTTTTTGCATACAATATCGCCTTTTACACTTCCGGCTGGACCGATAACAATCTTTCCTTTGGATTGGAAATTTCCAATTAAATGTCCGTCCAAACGAAAATCCGCGGGTGAAACTATTTCGCCATGTATCGTTGTTCCTTCAACTATTCGGTTTGTTTTTCCTAAAAGGTCGGTGTATGATTTTGGTTTGGTATCAAACATAACTTTATCCTCTTTTACCAGATGGCATTGTTGGTGGTGTTAAATTTGGCGCACCATCGTTTGAATCGTTAGGCTGATTGTTGTCTTTTAGGTTTTTGGTGTTTTCTTCTTTTAACCCTTTTTTATTTACCATTTCCTCCTGCTCTTTTTTTATTTGCTCAGGCGACTTTTCTTTTACTTCTTCTTTTGGAAGTACAATTTCTGGTTTTTGTTTTGCTTCAAAAGTGGGTCCAGTTCCAGCTATAAACTCTTCCAAATTTTTAAATACTTGAACGACTTTATAATTTTCGCTCGACATGATTACAGTAGCATCTGGTATTTTATACTCTTTATACTCCTTTAAGACTTGTGCAATTCCTTTGGCGATTTCTTCTGTTTTGCTACCGTGAATGACAATAAGGTTTCTGTCTTTTGTATAAATATCTGTAGAAATTATCAACTTATCAATGGATCTTTCTTTTGCAAATTTGTTCAATTTTTCCAACAACGGTTTCGAATCGTTTTCATCAATCGTTTTAGGTTGGTAAATTATTTTCCAACTAGTTGGCAATGCATCATTAAAATACAACGCTTCTAATGTCGGAATTCTTGTAGCAATGAAATTTTCGGTGGCTTTTCCTTCTTCTGTATTTGGATAGGTCAATGCTACAAAGTTTAAAGCTTTTTTGTATTCGGTTAATCCGTACAGTTTTCCAATTAAATTGGCTTTTAACAGTTCGTATTTCGGAAGCATTTCTTCACCTGTAAACTGAACAATAGCAATATCGGTTTTGATTAATGTTTCTCTATAATTGCCTTTTTCGTACTCTTTAAACAATTTATTGTATGCATCTTCTGGCGAACCAAGTTCTAAAGTGACTGCATTGTTACTCAACAATTGCGCATAACGTGATTCGGGATACTTTGAAACGATTTGGTTTTTCATATCTTCCGATTTGGCTTTGTCAAGTATCTCATATAACTTGTACAAATTATACATTGATGGAAGAATTAGTCGCTCTTCTGGATTGTTTTCAAGAAGTGTTTCCAGTTTATTTGCAGCTAATTTATACTCTTTAAACTTTTCTTTATAAATAACTCCCAATTGAAAATACGCGAAATTTCTTTCCTTTGAAATACTGTCCAAAGCTGTTTGATCGGTTGGTATTTGTTTTATATAATAGTCAGTAGTATATCTTGCGTCTGTTTCTTCAGAAGCTATGCTATTATTATCTTCATCCTCTTTGGCAGTTCCTTTTTCTTCATCACCAGATAATCTCCAGTTAGCTCCATGAGTTCGTTTACCCCATTTAGCAAGGAAATCTTTTTTACCAATTGCAACCGTGTTAGCGTTGTAGAAATAAAAATCGCCTGCTTTTGTAGCAAAAGCTACATTGTTATTTGATGTGGGCTTTTTTGGATCTTTCGCTGATGCATTTTCGTCTGCTTCAAGATTATTTGATTTCGATTTTCCTTCTTTTGGTTGATTTTGAGCAGACGCTGCTTCTTTTTCAAGACGCAGTTTTGCTTTTTCATCTTCCTTTTTTAATTTTTCAATATAGGTTTGATAGTAACTTTCTTTTTCATTATCAGATAGTGAGGCTACCTTTAATATGCTATCGTCAACTTGAGCAATAGCTTCGTATTTAATAACGTCAACCAGATTTTCTCTTTTCTTTTTGATTAAATTGAATTCTCTAGTACGTGGTTTCAAATTGGTTAACGTACTGTCATAATACTTTCCGGCAGCCACATATTTAGCATTATTAAAATTAATGTCCGCCAAATTTCTATAATTAGAGGCAATTAAATAGGTGTCCTGAGATCTTGATTTTAAAGAAGTATTGTAATATTTTTGAGCGATTTCGTATTTTTTATTTTTGTCGTAAAACAATCCCATTTCATGATTTAAAACGTCTAAAAATGGACGGTTCTCTCTGTCTTTCAATAAACCTTTATACTTTTTGATAAATGCCAAAGTATCACCTTTTTCATAATCAAATTGTTTTGATTGTCGGATGTGTGCATGAATTACATACTGTCTTGCCGATTTTCTGTTCATGTCGATAACATTCTGATAGGCAGCATAGGCGCTATCTTTATACCCTACACTTTCATAAACTTGTCCAAGAATAAAGTTATAACGCGCTTTTTCTTCATTTTCTTTAGTAAACTCTCTCGCTAATTTTAGTTTTGCAACAGCACTGTCATTTTCTTTTAAATTTAAAAATGCCTGCGCTAAAGTAGCATTGGCATCAGCAAAAATTTGATCTTTGAATTTGATTTCTTTTAAAAGTTTTGTAAGATTAGTAACCGCCAAAGCATCATTTTCAAGACGCATATTGGTTTTTTCTCTCCAAATTTTAACCTCGTAAATTTTGTCACTACTCGGATATTTGTACAACACATAATTAAATGCTTCCAATGCTGGTACAAATCGTTGGTCATAATAACGCGATTTTCCAAGCATAAGATGCGCTTCGTCCATTTGAGGGTTTTTTTCGCCTCCATCAATATTCATCGAATGTTTTTGGATGGATTTTGTGGCCTTTTCTTCCGCTCTTTCAAAATTGGTATTTCTGGTTTGACCTGGAAGAATAGCCTCTTTTGAAACCTGCATTCTTTCTACAGGTAAAATTTCCCAATAATTATCGCCATAGCCCGATTTTAAATCGATTACACCTTTATCTAAGGCAATTCCACCATTATAAAGTATGTTGTATTTGGTGCTTAAAGCGTGTGAGTTTCTGGAAACAAAAGTATTCTTCTTAGTAGAACATGCCACTAAAAAAAGGACAAATCCTCCTAAAAGTAAGTATTTATAGGTAGTGCTTTTCAAGGTAAAAACGTTTTATTCATTAACTACTAAAAGTTGGTTTTAGTATAACTGACTGGTAAAAATACGTTTCTTTTTGATATAGAGAAATAAATTGTGCTTTTTTTGCGTGAGGAGTAGCG
>JAZKGN010000035.1:0-10387 GCA_040385945.1 Bacteroidota bacterium | reverse complement strand
CTGCTGTAATTAAGTAGGAAGGTAATTTCGCTTAAATTCATTTCATCGTACATCAAAAGTTCTTTTATCTTTTCTATTTTTTGATTGATAAAGAATTTCTCGATGGTCGTATTTTCAACTTCTGAAAACAGATTACTCAAAGTATTGTAATCCTGATGCAAGTGTTGCGAAAGGTAATCGGATAAATTATTCTTTAAAGCGTTATTTTTATTATGAACCAAATCGATGATGAGCGTTTTAATCTTATCGATTGTTTTGCTTTTTTTGTCATCAATTAATTCGAATCCAAATGATTTTAAATGTACTGCAATAGTTTTTTTTTGACTATCCGAAACGGGTTTAATTGTCACAACTTCACCTAAATCCACAGAAAACAGTTCAAATCCGAGCTTTTCGAACTCGGACTTCACTACCATTTTACAACGACTACATACCATGTTTTTAATATATAGCTTCATAATTGTAAGTTATTTTTTTGGAACAAGCTCTGATAACTTCATTCCACATTTAGAACATTCATCGTTTAATTTTCCTTGCACTTCTGGGTGCATGGAACACGAATACAATGATTCTACTTCTGGCTCGGTTGAAACGGTATCGACAACTCTTACAACGGTATCAGTGGTTACCACTCCCGTTTCTGTTGTAGTTTCCTCGGTTTTCTTATTACAGGAAAATACTAGTGCCAGGACTAAGACTGAAAAGATTACTTTTTTCATTTTATGTTATTTAAATTATTATCTACTTATAAATATACAACTTATTTAATGCATGTTATTATTAATAAATAGAATTAAACAAAAAGCCACTTATTTCAGTTGTATTTCTATTAAAAATATAACTTACTTGTCAGTAATTGCCGAATAACAACCAAATGTGAAAACAATACCATCGGAACCAAACAAGAGGGTAGCAATATAAAAGGAAAATACGCCACCGCAATATTAGGCTGATCAAAAGCAAATTGTTGAATTGGACTTGGAATGGAGAGCAGCGCATAAAAAACGACATTTAATAATAAGCCCAAACAAACAAAATTCCATATAAGAAGTATTGTTTTATTTAATCGTTTTTTTACAAAACCGAAATAGTAAATTATAGGCGCAGTGATTCCAGATAAGATGTCAAAATTTCTTCCTTCAAAAGTGATAAGTTCCGGAATCGCTTTGTGTGTAAATAACAAAAACAGAACGATCTCGACAGGGATTCGTATCACTGAAAAAATAGTTAGTGTTTTACCATCTAGTGAATCCATAAAAGTCCGTCCTCTTTTACTAAGAAAAGTAACAATTATCAATACGATAATCGGCAATAATGCCAAAGTAAATCGAGGTGGTAATGTGGAATTAACCTTATAAAATCCAGACAAGCTTAAAGCTGTTTGAATTCCTATCCAAAACAGAAGGATAGCTAAAAATGATTTGGAATAGTGTGTGGCTTTCCAGAAAAGTGCTATACTAACTAAAGTCGTTAGTCCAAAAAATACTGAAATGTAAACGGGTAAATTTTCCATGATGCTGTTATTTAAATGTAGCACAAAGGAAATCACAACCTACGAAAATGCACTTGCCAAATGGCAAGAAATAAAATTTGAGTTATTTTTTTAAAAATCCTTTTCGGATTCTACTCAAGGAAGTATCGGTAATACCAAGATACGAAGCAATATATTTAAGTTGGGCATATTGAAATACTTCTTTGTTGGTTTGCATTAGAATAGCATACCTTTCATCGGCGCTTTTATTAATCAACATCAAGGTTCTTTGTTTGAACGCCGAGAACTCCTTGACCAACATCGCTCTTCCAAATTCCCTAAACTCGGGCATCGAATGAAATAGCTCATTCAATTTATCATACGAAATGATATAACCGCTACTTACTGTCAATGCCTGAATATTCTCTGTGGAAGGAATCCGCATAAAAAAAGAAGACACATCAAAAACAACTTTGTTTTCCGAATGAAAATAGGTGGTCACTTCATTTCCTTCGGTGTTAAAAGTAAACGATCGCATGAATCCTTCTGCTAAAAACAAATAGTCATTACTTATTTTTCCTTCTTTGAGAAAAAATTCATTTTTTGAAAAACGGACTTCTTCAAACTCAGCCACTATTTTCTCTAAATTTTGCTGTGAGGCAGCAACATAATTTTGAAAAAAAGATAGCAGTTGTTGTTTTTCCATTGTTGCCATTATTTGGTGAATATTTTTGTCAAACTCAACGTAATTTGTTTTTATTGACACGGATTAGAAATCCGAGTTATCGAAATTGGGCATCATCAGCCTGAAATTTTTCTCATTACTGTTTCAATCGGTCCATTCTTGAATTTTTTGCTCCATAAAAAACTGAACAAAACGCTAACCATATAAAAGACTATCGAATATCCTAAAATATAAATGGGTAAAGTAGGTGCTTCATCCTCCAACAATCCTGTGTAGTGCTTATTGGTTAATTTTGCCAAAATAATCATCCCAAATGTAAGGTGAATTATGTAATGGGATAATGTCATTTGTCCGGTTTTTTGTAATGCGAGAATGAGTTTGTTATCAGCATATTTTTCACCAACAAACATACAAATTGGAATCACCATAAAGGCAAATCCAATCGTTACTAGTACAAAAGGCAAATACGGCGGAAAATATTCTACCATAATGTAATCACTCCAAAATGTGTTAAAAACATCTTGTCTTACCAACATCCTTAGTATTTGAACAATAACAAAAACAAATAGTCCAAAACAAAATATTCTGCGTCTTATTTGTTTATGCTGCCAGTTCAATCTCCCCAACCACATGCCTACTAAAAAGTAAGATAACCAAGGAAACATGGAGTTCCAACCATTATAAAAGGTATTTCTTAAAAATCCGATGGGTGTCCAAAAGTCCAAATAGTTAAACGTATCGAAATCCCAACTTGTAGTTATCGGAATAATTGGAAGTAACGAATGAAAAATTACAATGGCAAAAATAGCACACCACAAATAATACTTTTTAGGAATAAATAACACAAATGCGGCAAAGTGCATATAACCACCGTAAAAATGGAGAATGTCACCAGCCCACCAATTGTATAACAGTAAACCCAAAGCAAATAAAAACCAGGAACGCTTGAGTATTTTAGATTTCAAAGCGGATTTTTCTTCAATGGAATAGTCATTTCTGTTGGTCATTAATGCCACTCCCATTCCAGCACAAATAATAAAAATAGCGGTAGAATTTCCTGTAAAGATGTTTAAAAAACGTCCCATCGAATCTGTTGGTAACATAATCGAACCAAAGCTGAAATTAAAATTGACAATGAACATTCCAAATATGGCGTATGCTCTTGCTAAGTCAAAACCAACTATCCTTTGATTCATAGTATTTACTCTGTTGTGGTACCGTCTGAATTACTCCAGACTCAATGTAATCTGACCATCATCACCTGTTTCAGTTTGAATATCATCCGAAACATTGTCTTCGTCTGTCACTTCCATTTCTTCTGGAGCTTCGGGTTCAGGCTCTTCGTAAGGTAACGATTCGAGCAAATTAACTTGTTTCAGTTTGTCTGTTGTTAATTGATTCCCCAATGCTTTGATTCCTTTTACAGCTATAAACTGTTCCAAATCGATGGTTTGATTTTCTTTTTGAATGCCTTTCACTTTGGCATAAATCACCTCAGCAACCGGACGCCAATCGGTGGAAACGATTTCCAATTGCGATTTCTCGTGTTCGGTAATAAAGATTTCTTCCTTATTTTCGTTTTCGACTAAGAAGCGTTTGACAAAATAACGGTCTTTTTCACCATCGTAATAAATGGTCGAAATGGGTTTTTTCGGATTCCATTTTTCCAATACAATCATGTCTTCATCAAAATGCGTGGTCAACTCGGGAATAATCGTTTTTAATTTTCCACTTTGATTGATGATGAGCAAACGGTCATTCGGACGGAATTCGCCTAGCAACTCACCTCTTCCATCGACATTCAATCGTTGCACCGTATCGTCAAACCACACTTTTCTCGGACGTAAAGTCGAAATACCTTTCTCTTTTAATTCGATTTTTTTGATTGGATATTTGGTCACTGTATTTCCACGAGATGCTCTTCCTTTGATAGCAATATCGGTAAAATCGACATCCCATTTGAGTTTTTTCACACTGCCTACTTGTCGCAATAAAATGGTTACCACTTCGGCTTCTCCATTCGGATTTGCAGAAAAATAAAGCACTTGCGAGCCTGCTTTTTCCTGCGTTAAATCGTAAAATTTATCACGTGTCACTCCAGAAACATTGAATCGCTTGATGAACGTTGAACCGTTTTTACCATCGCGGTACATCATATTATAAATGGTACGTTTGTCGTTTTTGTCAAAAACAGCAATATGAATGATGTCTTTGCCAACAAACTTTTTATCGTCGACTTTGGCTATCATCATTTTTCCGTCACGGAGAAATACAATCACATCATCAATATCGGAGCAATCGGCAACGTATTCGTCTTTTTTCAAACCTGTTCCGAAAAACCCTTCTTCTTTGTTGACGTAGAGTTTGGTGTTTCTTAAAACGACTTTCGTTGCTTCAATGTTTTCGAAACTTTTTAATTCGGTTTGACGCTCACGTCCTTTTCCGTATTTCTCTTTAAGTTTGACGAAATAGTCGATGGCAAAATCAATCAGGTTGTCTAAATGATGTTGTACTTCTTTCATTTCATCTTCCAATTTAGAGATGAAATCATCGGCTTTATCCGAATCGAAACGCGTAATACGAATCATCGGAATTTGTGTTAGTTTTTGCAAATCGTCTTCTACAACTTCTCGTACAAATGATCTTTTGAACGGTTCAAAACGTTTGAACATGTACTCATACAACGATTCTCTATCAGAATACAATTTGAAATCGATGTACATTTCTTCTCGAATGAAAATCTTCTCCAAGGTCGAGAAATGCCATTTGTTTTTCAGTTCTTCCAATTGGATTTCCAATTCTTGTTTGAGCAAATCAACGGTTCTTTCGGTTGAGATTTTCAACATGTGAGAAACTCCAACAAAAAGTGGTTTGTTGTCTTCAATCACGCACCCTAAAGGTGCCACCGACGTTTCGCAAGCGGTAAACGCATACAACGCATCGATGGATTTATCGGGAGAAACACCTGGAAAAAGATGGATTAAAATCTCTACTTCAGCAGCCGTATTGTCTTCGATTTTCTTGATTTTGATTTTCCCTTTTTCGTTGGCTTTCAGAATACTGTCAATCAATGTTGACGTATTTGTAGAAAACGGAATTTGCGTAATGACCAATGTTTGTTTGTCCAACTGCGAAATTTTCGCACGAACGCGAACACGTCCGCCACGCAAACCATCGTTGTAATTGGATACATCGGCAATTCCCGCTGTTTGAAAATCGGGATACAGTGTAAAAGGTTTTCCTTTTAATATTTTTATAGAAGCGTCAATCAATTCGTTGAAATTGTGAGGTAGCACTTTCGTGGATAATCCTACTGCAATTCCCTCAGCACCTTGTGCCAAAAGCAACGGAAACTTTACCGGAAGATTGTTGGGTTCGGCACGACGACCATCGTATGACATTCCCCAATCGGTGATTTTTGGAGAATACAAAACCTCCAAAGCAAACTTCGACAAACGCGCTTCAATATAACGAGAAGCTGCGGCGCTATCGCCCGTTAAGATATTTCCCCAGTTTCCTTGGCAGTCAATTAGCAATTCTTTTTGACCAATTTGCACCATCGCATCGCCAATACTCGCATCACCATGCGGATGGTACTGCATCGTGTGACCAACAACATTCGCCACTTTATTGTAACGACCATCATCGAGCTCTTTTAGCGAATGCATGATACGACGTTGCACCGGTTTGAATCCGTCTTCAATAGCAGGAACAGCACGTTCGAGAATCACATACGAAGCATAATCCAAAAACCAGTCTTTGTACATTCCTGTAACTTTGGTGATGGTATCTTCGGGATTTTCGTCGTGGTCGTAAAAATGATTGCCACCAGTGGATACGATGTCGTCGAAACCTTCGTCAAGTCCCTCTTCGTTAGTAGACTCGTGGCTATCGTCGTTGATTTCGTCTTCGTTGGGAATGATGTTATCTTCTTCTTCGTCTTTCATTTATGCTGACTCTTCAGTATATTTTATATATTATTTTTCAACCAATTCCTTATCCAATTCCACTTTCAAATTATTGATAATGAACAATTGTCTGTCTGGCGTATTTTTACCCATATAGAATTCGAGTAATGTTTCGATAGACGTCGCTTTGTCCAACATTACCGGATCTAATCGGATGCTTTCACCAATAAAGTTTTTAAATTCATCTGGAGAAATTTCTCCCAATCCTTTAAATCGTGTGATTTCTGGTTTTGGTTTTAGTTTTTCGATGGCATCTCTTCGTTCTTCATCCGAATAACAATAGATGGTTTCTTTTTTATTTCTAACACGGAACAACGGTGTTTGCAAAATATACAAATGCCCTTCCTTGATCATCTCTGGAAAAAACTGTAGAAAAAAAGTAATCAACAGCAAGCGAATGTGCATTCCATCGACGTCGGCATCTGTAGCGATTACGATGTTGTTGTACCGCAAATCTTCAATGCTTTCTTCGATATCCAAAGCTGCTTGAAGCAAATTGAATTCTTCGTTTTCGTACACGATTTTCTTCGACATACCATAGGAATTCAACGGCTTTCCACGTAAACTAAACACTGCTTGTGTGTTGACATCGCGTGATTTGGTGATGGAACCTGACGCCGAATCTCCCTCAGTAATAAAAAGCGTACTTTCTAAACTTCGTGGGTTTTTGGCATCGGTTAAATGTACACGACAATCGCGTAATTTTTTATTGTGCAAACTCGATTTCTTCGCTCGGTCTTTTGCCAGTTTTCGGATTCCGGAAAGTTCTTTACGTTCGCGTTCGGCTTGCAAAATCTTGCGCAATAACTGGTCGGCGATTTCTGGATTCTTATGTAAAAAGTTATCGAGTTTGGTCGTGATAAAATCGTGGATGAACGTTCGAACTGTTGGGCCTTTCGGACCAATATCATTCGAACCCAATTTGGTTTTGGTTTGCGATTCGAAAACCGGTTCTTCCACTTTTATCGAAACCGCAGACACTATCGATTTACGAATGTCTGATGCTTCAAAACCTTTGTTATAATATTCGCGAATGGTTTTTACAATCGCTTCACGAAAAGCGTTCAAATGCGTTCCACCTTGTGTGGTGTTTTGTCCGTTTACAAACGAATGGTATTCTTCTGAGTATTGTGATTTGCTGTGTGTTAAAGCAATTTCGATATCTTCGCCAGCCAAGTGAATGATTGGATACACCATGTCCTCTTCGGCAATGGTTTCCTCCAATAAATCTTTTAAACCGTAATCGGAATAGTATTTTTCGCCGTTGTAATAAATTGTCAATCCCGTGTTGAGATAACAATAATTCTTGAGCATTTTGATAACGTACTCGTTGCGGTATTTGTAGTTTTTGAAAATGGTTTCGTCGGCGATAAACGCGACTTTCGTTCCTTTTCGTTTGGTGGATTCGGTAATATCTTCTTCGAGCGTTAGATTTCCTTCGGAGAATTCGGCTGCTTTTTGTTGGTTATCACGTACCGATTCGACACGGAAATAGTTGGACAAGGCGTTTACCGCTTTGGTTCCGACTCCGTTTAGACCTACCGATTTTTTAAAGGCTTTGGAATCGTATTTTCCACCGGTGTTCATTTTAGAAACCACATCGACTACTTTCCCAAGCGGTATTCCACGACCGTAATCGCGCACCGTTACGAGCTTGTCTTTGATGGTAACTTCGATTACTTTTCCGGCACCCATGACAAATTCGTCGATACAGTTATCGATAGTTTCTTTTAAAAGAATGTAAATTCCGTCATCAGGAGAAGAACCGTCACCGAGTTTCCCGATGTACATTCCGGGACGCATTCGGATGTGTTCTTTCCAGTCGAGTGAACGAATATTGTCTTCGGTATATTGATCTTGTTCTTGCATTTTGAAATGTAGTGAATGTGCTAATATAGTGAATGTGGTGGCTTTTTTAAAGATGGTCTTTGAGAAGTTATTAAGAATGTTTTTGACAAAATATTTGAGATTAAAGAAGCAAGAGTCAAGAAAAAAGACTTTGCTTTTCCAATAAAAAAAACCGTCAAATTTCTTTAACGGCTTCTTGCTTCTTTGTTATATTTTCTTCCTTACACATTAAAACGGAAATGCATCACATCACCATCTTTTACAATGTATTCTTTACCTTCCACTTTAAATTTTCCTGCTTCTTTAGCTTTCGTTTCTGAACCATAAAGCACATAATCTTCATATGAGATAACCTCAGCACGGATAAATCCTTTTTCGAAATCGGTGTGGATAACGCCAGCTGCTTTTGGTGCTGTATCGCCAACGCTTATCGTCCAAGCTCTAACTTCTTTTACTCCAGCGGTGAAGTAGGTTTGTTGTTTTAATAATTTGTAAGCAGCACGAATTAAAACAGCCGAACCTGGTTCGGTCAATCCCATATCTTCAAGAAAAACTTGTCGTTCTTCGTAGCTTTCTAATTCGGTGATATCAGCTTCTGCTCCTACTGAAAGTATGATCACTTCAGCATCTTCATCTTTTACTAATTCGCGGACTTGATCAACATAATGGTTTCCGGTTACTGCAGCGCTTTCGTCAACATTACAAACATACAAAACAGGTTTATTGGTAATGAGTTGAAAATCTTCCATTAATTCAATTTCGTCTTGATTTTGTGGAACAACTGTTCGAGCCGATTTGGCTTGTAATAAATTTTCACGGATTCTGTCCAACAATGCTTTTTCTGTTTGCGCTTCTTTATTACCCGTTTTGGCTGCACGATTCACTTTTTCCAAACGTTTTTCAACTGTTTCTAAGTCTTTCAATTGCAATTCAATATCGATAGTTTCTTTGTCGCGAATCGGATTTACATTTCCGTCAACATGTACAATATTATCGTTGTCAAAACAACGCAAAACGTGAATAATGGCGTTGCATTCTCTGATGTTTCCAAGAAATTGATTTCCTAACCCTTCCCCTTTACTTGCTCCTTTTACCAATCCGGCGATGTCAACAATATCGACTGTTGCCATTTGAACGCGTTCTGGTTTTACCAATTCTTCCAATTTGTTGATTCTTGGATCGGGAACGTTTACCACTCCGATATTGGGTTCGATAGTACAAAACGGAAAGTTAGCACTTTGCGCTTTGGCATTAGATAAACAATTAAATAAAGTTGATTTTCCTACGTTTGGTAATCCTACAATTCCTGCTTTCATGTCTTTTTGATATTGTTTTTTATCGGTGACATGGAACGCTTACGCGTTTCATCTCAAATATAATTTTAAAAGTGTGCAAATATACTTTTATTAATCGGAAAAATAAAGTCACAAAAAAACCTGAAGTTATTTTCAGGTTGTTTCGTTTATTCGTTGTGTAAAAACGACTGTCGGTTTAAAAGTGTTTCTTCACTTTCGACGTGACTGTCATCGGGAACGCAACAATCAACCGGACAAACTGCGGCACATTGAGGCTCTTCGTGAAACCCTTTACATTCGGTACATTTTCCGGGAACGATATAATAAATATCATCAGATATTGGCGTTTGCGCAGCATCCGAATCGACTTCAGTTCCGTCTGGTAAAATGACTTTTCCGGTTAATTTAGTTCCGTCTTTGTAACGCCAATCATCAGCTCCTTCATAAATCGCAGTATTCGGACATTCTGGTTCGCAAGCGCCACAATTGATACATTCGTCAGTTATTATTATTGCCATCGTAATTTTAGATTGCAGATTTTAAATTTCAGCTTTTTTAATCGTGAATATAAATTCCTAAATCAAAAAATCCTTATTCCTAAATCAATTGTTTAATTTTGCACAAAAATACAATCAAAACCCTTCATATACAAATAACCAATGTCACAATTAGAGAAAAAAAAGTGTTTTATTGCTTTAGGAAGATTTTTAAGTCAATTTTCATTGGATAAAAACACCAAAAATGAAACGGTTTTGCACAACGACTTGTTTTTTGATGATTTCATTTCATTGATAGAATTATCGCAATCGCACAACGGTTGGTTTACACAAGAGCAAGTTTATTTTTCGATTCAATCGTGGGCAAAAGCTTTGACAGAAGAGAATGTAACGAAATGGTTATCCGATTATAATATTGAAAAGGT
This sequence comes from Bacteroidota bacterium, assembly GCA_040385945.1. GTDB lineage: Bacteria > Bacteroidota > Bacteroidia > Flavobacteriales > Flavobacteriaceae > Flavobacterium. The sequence continues at coordinate 198 of JAZKGN010000035.1, read as the reverse complement.
ACAATCAAAGACAGTTGGATTAATTATGGCGGGAAATATTCCGTTGGTTGGGTTTCACGATTTTTTATCAGTGTTAATTGTCGGTCATAAAGCCTTGGTAAAAACCTCATCCAACGACCAACATTTAATCAAATTTTTAGCCAACTACCTTATTGCTGTTGATGCAACAATGGCTGATTATATTGAATTTACCGATGG
>JAZKGN010000034.1:0-21536 GCA_040385945.1 Bacteroidota bacterium | reverse complement strand
TCTGACATGACAAAGCAACAACCAACGCCAATGAAACTAGTACTACTTTTTTCATTTGGAGGAATTATTTTTTGATGTAAACACCTGTTGCTTTAAACGAATAGGTAACTTCTGGCTTAGTGATTTTGTTTATTTCAGCTTGTGATTTTCCACCATCTTTTGCATAATGCTTTAATTCGGCAACTGAAACGACATCAACAAATGCCACACCGTTTATAATAGCTTCTGAATTGTCGGCATTCAAAGGAACAAAAAATCCGTAATCTTTAAATTTAACAAACGATTGGTTACCTTCGGTTAAATCCATTTGCATCCAACATCCTTTTTTCTTGCAAACTTCTTTGATGTTCGATTGGAATTTTACAACAACAGAATCACCTTTTTTAAGTGTTTTGTATTTTTTTAGCATTTGCTTGCTTGTTATTACATTATTTAATGTAAATTTTTCTCCAAACAATGCATAATCATTGCTGTTGATTGCAGCTGGTTTAGCCTTAGCTTTTTGTGCATTAACATTGAAACAGATTAAAGTCAATGCAATAAATGCGATACGAGTTAAATTTTTCATTCTTTGATAGTTTTAGATTATGCCACGAAAATAAACAAATAATAAAAACTGGCATTCAAAATGTTACTTTTTAAGTTATAATTATGAATTATTTGTTGCTTTCTGATTCGAAAAATAAAAATTTGATAAAAGGGAATTTATTTCAAATTGTTAAAATAAATATTCATTTTTTTCTTAGTTTAGCCAAATATTAGAATGCGATAGATTCTTTTTTTATTATATTTTATAATGTATTAAAAATCAAATCTTTATAAAATATTTTCCTAATTAACTTACACCCAATATGAGTTTAAAAAACACTCTCGAAATCGATATAGTTAAAGCTCCCTCATCAAAAATTGACAGCATAGATTTTGAAAACATTGCCTTTGGAAATATTTTCACCGATCACATGTTGATTTGTGATTTCAAAGAAGGTGCTTGGCAAAAACCAGTTATAAAACCTTACGAACCTTTTTTGATTGATCCATCTGCAAAAGTATTTCATTATGGACAAGCCATTTTTGAAGGCATGAAAGCCTATAAGGATGAGAATGATGCAGTTTGGTTGTTTCGTCCTGAAGAAAATTTCATTCGTTTTAACAAATCGGCTGTTCGTATGGCAATGCCAGAAGTTCCAGAAAATATTTTTATCGAAGGTTTGAAATCGATTTTAGAAATTGAAAAGGCTTGGGTTAAAAAAGGATTAGGTAACACCTTATATATTAGACCATTCATGATTGCTATTGGTTCGGGCGTAATTGCTCAACCTTCTACGCAATACCGATTTATGATCATACTTTCTCCAGCTCGCGCTTATTATTCAGGCGAAGTAAAAGTAATTATTGCAGAACATTATAGTCGTGCTGCGAATGGTGGAATTGGAGCAGCAAAAGCAGCTGGAAATTATTCAGCACAATTTTATCCAACGAAATTAGCCAACGAAAAAGGGTTTCAGCAGATTATTTGGACGGATGATGCAACACATACCAAACTGGAAGAAGCTGGAACAATGAATGTGTTTTTTAGAATTAATGACACTTTATATACAGCACCAACAAGCGAGCGAATTTTAGACGGTGTAACTCGAAAAAGTTTAATTGAGTTGGCAAAACGTGAAGGCATTAAAGTTGAAGTGCGTTCGGTATTGGTAGACGAATTGATTGAAGCTGCAAAAAACGGCAACTTAAAAGAAATATTTGGAGCCGGAACAGCCGCTGTGGTTAGTCCGATTGTGGCATTTTCTTATCAAAACATAGAATATCAATTACCAAAAATGGATGATTCTTTTGCTTCTCAATTGAAAGACAAGTTGACGAAAATTCAATATAAATTAGCGGACGATACTTTTGGTTGGACGGTTAAAGTATAGACTTCTTAGATTTTTAGACTTCTTAGATAAAAAAGCGATTTTCATTTGAAAATCGCTTTTATTATTGAGTTGTAAAACCGAATATTATCTCAAAATTTCTTCAAAATTTGGTTTAAAGTAATTTGGCCCTTTTAATACTTTCCCGTCTTCGCGATAAATGGGTTTTCCGTCTTCACCTAATTTACTCATGTTACTGCGTTGGATTTCGTCAAACACTTCTTCAATTTTGTGTTGCAAACCGTGTTCTAAAATGGTACCACATAAAATATACAACATATCGCCCAAAGCATCAGCGATTTCTACTTCGTCATTATTCTGAACAGCTTCGAGATACTCCTCGTTTTCTTCTTTCATTAAATTGAAGCGCAATAGGTTTTTTTGTTCTCCTAAATCGCCTTTTTTGACTTCACTCACTCCCAATCCGAAGGCGAGATGAAATTCTTTTACTGCATTAATTTGTTTTTGCATAATCGTAATTTTTTATAAAAATAAGCCGATTTTCTTTTTGATATTACCATGAGCTTCAAAAACAATTAACTATTTTTGTTGAAAAATAAAATATCCTATGTTTACTACTGGTCAATGGGTTTTTGCCGGATTATTTCTTGTTTCTTTTATAATTGCTGCTGTTTATTCGTACAAAGGAGACAAGGCGCTTCATTCAAAATTTTACAAAGGAAGCTACAAAGTCTTAATCGTTTTTTTGCTTTTTATCGCCATGCTTTTTGTGATTAAATATTTCTTTAAGTCGTAATTGCATTTTAAAAATTGAAGTTTAGCAATCGTTTAACGGTAAAATAATTTTACTACTTTTACTGCAACTAACTACTACTTTGCTATGCGAATTCTTAAATATATCTTTTTATTACTCCTTCTATTTCTAATTGGACTTACGGTTTTTGTCACCACTCAAAAAGGTGATTACGATTTCACTCAAAGCAAAGTCATTAAAACCCCAAGAGCTACAGTTTATAACTTTATAAACGATTATCGAAATTGGGAAACCTTTGGTTCGTGGTTGCAGAATGATGCTGATTTAAAGGTAAATTATTCAGCTAAAACCTCAGGTAAAGATGCTTTTTATTCGTGGAAAGGAAGCGATAGCGAAGGAAACATTCAAACACTAGCTTTAACAGAAAACGAAAGCATTCATCAAAAAATGACTTTTAACGGATCGGATTCGGAAGTTTTTTGGACGTTCAAAGACACACTAGGCGCTACAAAAGTGTCATGGAGAAGTAAAGGAAAAATGTCTGCAATAATGAAACTAAAAGCCTTTTTTAAAGGCAGTATGACAACCGTTATTGGAGAAATGTATGAAAAAAGTTTGGCGAATTTAGATAAGACACTCGATTATGAAATCAATACTTTTAACATTAAAATAAACGGAATTGTAAGTCGTCCGAAAACATTCTACATCGGTCAAACCATCAATAGTTATCAAGATAAAGTCGCAAAAAACACTAAAATTTTGTTGCCAACCATGATTCAGTTTTTTGAAAAGAATAAAATGGTTATGCATGGAAAACCCTTTGTGAAATATAACAAAACGTTCAATACAATTGTGAATTTTTCGATGTGTATTCCTGTAAAAGATTCTGTTTACATTATGCCAGGAAGCGATATTGGTTCTGGAAAAATAGAAGCCATGACTGCTTTAAAAGCAACACTTACTGGTGATTATTCACACCTGAAAGAAGCAAAAAAGAAAGCCATTGACTACCTTACAAAAAACAATTTTAAACAAAACAGTTCCAATTCGGTTATAGAAGTTTATGTGACAACTATAAAAGACATTAAACAACCTTCCAAATGGATAACCGAATTATATATTCCAGTATATCCAAAAGCTGTAGTTGCCAAGCCAAGTGCAAATAAACCAGCCGATTCAACTGCGATAATAAAAGTGGTAGTTCCGACTGAAGTTCCTGTAAATCAATAAACGAATTAAACCTTTTTGATTATCTTTATTCCAAAAGCTAAACCTTCACTTTGCAAGAAGAAAAAGATTTCATTAAACAGTTGCTTGATCCTAAAACGCAAAACGTGGCGTTTCAACAACTTATGCGTGACTATCAAAGACCATTGTACCATCATATTCGGAACATAGTTTTGAATCACGATGATGCCGACGATGTCTTGCAAAATACGTTTATAAAAGTCTTTCAATATTTAAACGGATTTAAAGGTGAAAGCAAACTTTTTTCTTGGATGTACCGCATTGCAACTAATGAAGCAATTACGTTTATCAACCAAAAAGCCAAACGCAACGGAACAACTAGTGAAGCAATGCAGACTAAAATTGTAGAGAATTTGCAAGCGGATGAGTATTTTGACGGAAATGAAATTCAGATAAAGCTACAAAAAGCCATCTTATTGTTGCCAGAAAAGCAACAATTGGTGTTTAAAATGAAGTATTTTGAAGAGTTAAAATACGAAGAAATATCGGAAATTGTAGGTACATCAGTAGGTGCTTTGAAAGCTTCGTATCATCATGCAGTAAAAAAAATTGAAGATTTTATGAAAACCAATTAAACTATTATTACAAATAGAAGTCTTAGAAACATGAAAGATTTTAAATTAGATAATCAACCCAAAACAAACTCAGGATTTACATTTCCAGAGAATTATTTTGATTCCTTTTCTGAAAAAGTAATGCAACAATTACCTTTACAGGAGCCAAAAGTAATTTCACTTTGGGATAAAAACAAAAGATGGGTTTATGCAGTAGCTGCCGTTTTGGTGTTGTCGTTGAGTATTCCAGTGATGAACTATTATAGTTCCGAATCGAGCGAAACCTATGCATTAGAAGTAGAAAATTATTTAACCCAACACTCAACTCTTTCCGATGATGATATTATCGAATTATTAAGCAATGAAGATGTCGAAGCCTTATCTAATACTAGCACTTTAGAAAGTAATGAATTGGAAGATATTCTGAAAGACAATGCTAATTTAGAAGAGTACATTATAAATTAAAAAAATAGCTAGATATGAAACCTATACAACTACTTAGTCTTATATTATTTATTTCGGCAACTGCATTTGCCCAACCTGGAAGCCGAATAAAAGAACGTCTTCAACAAAAGAAAGACAACGTAAAAGCAATGAAAATTGCCTTTATCACCACCGAACTGGATTTAACTCCAGATGAAGCCACAAAATTTTGGCCATTGTTTAATGCTTTTGAAGACAAACAAAGAGAGATAAAAAAAGACCGAATTAAAAACTACATGGATCGCATTGATGCTAATGATAAGCTAACAGAAAAAGAAGCGAGTGTATTAGTGACGCAAATGGAAAGTACGGAAGACGAATTGTATCAATTGCGTAAAAAGTTCATTACAAGCCTGAAAGGTGTACTTCCAGCTACAAAAATTTTGAAGCTACGAAAAGCCGAAGAAGAATTTAGCAAACGTTTGCTACAACAATACCGCGACAAAAAAATGGGTAGATAATTAGCGTTGAAATTTTATCCTAATTATTTTATCTTTTCCAGCAGCAATTGCTGTATTTTCATCAACGAATCGAATCGTATATAAGGAATTGTCTGAGCTTATTTGCTTCCAGGTAGTTCCTTTGTCATTTGAATAATAGATACCAGTAGCTCCTACACAAACCAACTCATTTCCATTACTATTTGGCACAAACTGAATGCAAGACGCAAAACCAAATCCTGAGTTTTCACCTACCAATTTCCAAGTTTTCCCTCCATCTAAAGTGAGGGCTTTGTTCTGGAAATTCTGCTTTAATTTATCGTAATTCCCACCAGCAACGAAACCAATCTTTTCGTTGTAAAAATCAGCTGTAAAAATTCCTGTCATGGTTTCACCTTGCACAATTGGCGTATCATAAACTGTCCATGTTTTTCCTTTATCTGGTGAATAAAAAACCCTAGCTTTTTTGCCTCCAGAAACCAACCAAGTGTTATTACCTTTAATAACGATATTGGTATTGCTAGCTGCAAAAGCAGCTTCACCATCAACGAGTTTTGGTACATTAGTGCACGGAATCTTGCGCCACGTTTCTCCTCCATCACGAGTAATTAAAATACAAAAACAATTTTCTATTGGATCTCCTATTGCAATTCCTTCTCTATCATTCCAAAACTGCATGCTATCATAAAATACTTTTTCGTGTTTTTCTTCATAAACCAATCTGGGATTATCATCTGCATTAAACGACTTTGGCATTTTAAAAAAAACAGCTGGATTACCAATACTTGCTACTAAAACATCGTTATTTACCAAAGCCAAACTTCTAAATTCAAAAACTAACGTATCTTTTTCACATGTTTTTTGAACGACTTTGGATGCAATAAAATCAACATAACCTACTTTATTTTTGTTAGCAGCATAATACACTTTTCCGTTATCGATGGCAATCGCTCTGATACTAAATTTATCGATGAGTAAGGTATCAATTGTAATAGATGAAACTGAGCTTGGATTTGAAACCGATTTGCATCCAATAAACATAATGGAGAGCATACTAACAATAATTGCTTTTTTCATAACTTTTCTATACTAATGTTGCTAAAATACTACTTATAATTGTTAATGAATTGCAAATAAATATTCTTGGCACAAAAATTGGTTTACTGTTTTCAAATGTAATTATTAATCAAACTATTTGTATTATGAAAACTAAAATATTAATTCCGACGTTGATGAGTTTGCTTGTTGTTAGCTCATTTGCACAAGACAGGACTACAGTCAATGCCACGAGTTCTGAAATTAGTGACAATCTCGATTTGAGAGCAGTAGCTTCCATTTTTGGAGATTCTAAAGACCTTGAAGATTTTGAGTATCGATTAAACGATCCAAAAAATCAAATATCCAATTTGGATTTGAATGGTGATAATCAAGTCGATTATTTGCGTGTGGTAGAATCGGTAGAAGGTAGAACACATATTATTGTAGTACAATCGGTTTTAGGAAGAGATGTTTTTCAAGATGTCGCTACTTTAGAAGTTGAAAGAGACAATAATAATCAAGTACAAGTTCAAGTAGTTGGTGACGTTTACATGTACGGAACTAATTATATTTATGAGCCTGTTTATGTTCATACACCTATAATTTACAGTTATTTTTGGGTTCCAAATTACCGACCATATTGTTCAACTTGGTATTGGGGATATTATCCAACACATTTTTATGCTTGGAATCCTTTCCCAATCTTCAGATACAGAAGTCACATAGGCTTGTTCATTAATTTTAGTCATAACTATAATTATGTAAGTTACAGAAGATGTCAAGTTGCCTATAACAATTACTACGGAAGAAGAGGAAATGGGTATGAAAGACAATATCCTAACCGTTCATTTGCCAGTAGAAATGCTAGCTATACAAATCGTCATGAATTGGACAGAACCAGAAACATCAGAACAGTTGGTGAATCAAGAAATCTAATTGCTGATAACGGAACAAGAGGTAATTCAAGAAATGAAAACGGACGTTCAAATACCGCAGTACGTGATAATTCAACAAGAGCAAATACAAACTCAAGAGATGTAAATTCACGTTCAAACACTACTTCAAGAGATAATTCTTCAAGAGATGTGAGAAATGATTCTCCAAGAGCAAACAGTAATTCACGTGATGCTAGAGCAAATGAAACAACAACAAGAGGTAATTCATCAAGAGAAGAAAGAACTTACGAAGCAACTCCAAGAAATAATACACCAAGAGAAGTAAGAAGTAACGAAGGATCTTCAAGAAGCAACTCTTCAAGAAATGTTCAAAGTCAACCTTCACGTTCTAACGAATCTAGAAGCATGTCAGCTCCAAGAGAGCAAAGATCACAACCTTCAATGAATCAAAGAAGCGCGAGTCCAAGGCCAACCGAATCTAGAGGAAACGGTGGTGGAAATCCATCAAGAGGTAATGGACAATCAAGAAGTTCAGATAGAAGATAAAAACACATTTTTTTTAAACACAAAAGCACCGGAATTTTTTTCGGTGCTTTTATTTTTTAGATAGTAAATTTAGATACCTTTGTACTCTTTTTATAATACTAAAATATGGGTTCGCACAGCCATCAAAACATTCACAGTAAGCTCTCTGCTGCTGGTTTATTAATTACATTAGGAATCATTTATGGAGATATTGGAACATCTCCTTTGTATGTAATGAAATCCCTTATCGGGGAAAACACCATCAATCAAGAATTAATTTTAGGAGGTTTATCATGTATCCTTTGGACACTAACCCTTCAAACTACATTAAAATATGTCATCATCACTTTAAGTGCTGACAATCATGGTGAAGGCGGGATTTTTTCGTTGTATTCCTTAGTAAAACGAACCAAAATTCAATGGTTGATTGTTCCTGCTATTATAGGTGGAAGTCTATTATTAGCCGAAGGAATCATAACACCTCCTATTTCTGTATCATCTGCCGTAGAAGGATTATTAATATTTAAACCCGATATTCCAACCATTCCAATTGTTATAGCTATTTTATTTTTCCTTTTTACCATACAGCAATTTGGGGCCAAAATCGTAACCAAATTTTTCTCTCCTGTTATGCTGGTTTGGTTTACAATGTTGGGTGTTTTAGGGATTATTCAAATCACAAAAAATGTCGAAGTTCTAAAAGCAATCAATCCATATTACGCCTATAAATTATTGACGTCGGAAGTTTCGGGTCATGGATTTTTTATTTTAGGAGCTGTATTTTTATGTACGACAGGAGCCGAATCATTGTATTCTGACATGGGACACTGCGGAAGAAAAAACATACGAATAAGCTGGATTTTTGTTAAATCCACCCTACTTTTAAACTATTTCGGACAAGGAGCCTATTTGATGTTGCACAACGGAAAATCATTGACGCAACTAAATGATCATAATCCGAATCCCTTTTATTTAATCATGGCCGATTGGTTTCAACCGATAGGAATTGTAGTCGCGACTTTAGCTGCCATCATTGCTTCCCAAGCTTTAATTAGTGGTTCTTTTACTCTTATTAACGAAGCCATGCGTCTTAACTTTTGGCCTAAAGTACGAATCAATTATCCTACCGATGTTAAAGGACAACTGTATATTCCATCCATCAACTGGCTTTTATTTGTAGGTTGTGTCGGAATCATTTTGTACTTTAAGGAATCCAAGAATATGGAACACGCCTATGGATTATCGATTATTCTAGGAATGATGATGACCACAACCTTATTGAATTTCTATCTGATAATGAAAAGGGTGAAATGGTATTTTATTGCTCCTATTATCACTTTATACATCACCATTGAAATCAGTTTTCTTGCCGCCAACATTACCAAATTTATGGACGGAGGTTATGTGACCTTGTTTATTGCTGTTTTATTGATAGGCATCATGTCGACTTGGTTTTTGGCTAAGAAAATTAGCAAAAGCTATACTAAAATTGTCAAAATTGCCGATTATAAAAAGGTGCTTGCCGAACTAAGTGTTGATTTATCAATACCAAAATATGCGACGCATTTAATTTACATGACCAACTCCACACGAAGCGACGAAATAGAAGATAAGGTAATGTATTCCATTCTTCAAAAACGACCGAAACGTGCTGATTTGTATTGGTTCATTCATGTAAATGTGTTAAGTGAGCCGTACAAAAAAGAATACCGCGTAACAGAAATTATTAAAGATGATATTTACAGAGTTGATTTTTATCTTGGTTTCAGAGAGCCGACAAAAATCAATTTGATGTTCAAGGAAGTAATCAAAAATATGGTGAAAAGAGGCGAAGTAGATATCACTAGTCGCTATGAATCATTAAGTAAAAACCATATTATCGGTGATTTCAAATTTGTACTTTCTGAAAAATTCTTATCCAACGATAGCGATTTAACTTTCTTCGAAAAAATTGTAATGAACACCTATTTCATTATGAAAAAATTGAGTTTGTCAGAAGAAAAAGGGTTTGGTTTGGACAGTAGTTCAGTTAAAGTAGAACAGTTTCCTATGGTTTTACATCCACCCGAAATCATCAACATGAAACGAATAGAGACAAATTGTAATTAATCTTTAATTAAAATAACAGCAGTATTCTTAATAACTAAAAAGGTTTTTAAGAATACTGCTTCCGCTTCTTATAAAAGCAATACCTTTGCACGCTGATTTTTTAAAACAATGAGATTACACCGAAATTTAGTTTACACCACAATCGACTCTTTGAATGCTATTTTCAATGACGGAGAATATGCCGATAAAGTCGTGGCGCGAGCTTTAAAAAAAGACAAACGTTGGGGAAGTTCCGACCGAAAATTTGTTGCCGAAACCATCTACGAAGTAGTACGATGGAAACGATTATACGCTGAAATTGCTGATGTGAAAGAACCCTATAATCGCGAAGATTTATGGCGTATGTTTGCCGTTTGGGCTGTTTTACGAGGCTATCCTATTCCAGATTGGAAACAATTAGAAGGAACTCCTGAGCGCAAAATAAAAGGGCGTTTTGACGAATTATCAAAAATCCGAAAAATGCGCGAATCCATTCCAGATTGGTTGGACGAATTGGGTGTAAAAGAATTGGGTGAAGCGCTTTGGACCAAAGAAATTGCTGCTCAAAATCAACAAGCAAAAGTAATTCTGAGAGTCAATACCTTAAATACTACTAAAGAAAAACTGCGTGCCATTTTAATGGATTTGAATATCGAAACCGAATATTTAAAAGACCAACCTGATGCCTTAGTTTTAACAGAAAGAGCCAACGTTTTTTTAACCGACGCTTTCAAACAAGGTTTGTTTGAAGTACAAGATGCTTCTTCACAATTAGTAGCAGCCTTTTTGGATGTACAACCCGGAATGCGAGTAGTCGATACATGTGCTGGTGCTGGTGGAAAAACCCTTCACATGGCTTCGTTAATGCAAAACAAAGGACAATTAATTGCAATGGATTTGTACGAAAGCAAACTCAAACAATTAAAACTTAGAGCGAAAAGAAACGGTGCTTTTAATATCGAATACCGAATTATTGATTCTACTAAAGTCATTAAAAAATTACACGAGAAAGCCGATAGAGTTCTTATTGACGCACCTTGTAGCGGAATTGGGGTTTTAAAAAGAAATCCAGATGCCAAATGGAAATTACAACCCGAATTCATCGACAACATAAAAAAAGTACAAGCAGAAGTATTAGAAAATTATTCTAAAATTGTAAAACCAGGCGGAAAATTAGTCTATGCAACATGCTCTGTTTTACCTTCTGAAAACCAAGAACAAATTAAGCATTTCTTAACGACAGAAATAGGAAAATGCTTTACATTTGTAAAAGATTCTAAAATACTTGCATCACAATCAGGTTTTGACGGATTTTATATGGCGCTATTGGAAAGAAAATTATAAAAATTACTATGAGAAAAATTTACACTTTTTTTACCTTACTAAGTTTAACAATTGCTATTGCCCAGGACGGTGCTCCTGCTTCACCTTATTATGATGGGTTTAATTTTACCCTAACAGGTACTTCATTAAGAGATGCTTTAGCCACAAAAACAATAGCAAAGCACACTATCAACCTTACTTATGCACAAGCGGAAAATGCGTTGCGATTTACAGATTTAGATCCTGCAGATGCTACAAACACCAATGTTTTATTGGTATATGGTTATAGTGACAATCTTTGTGTTTATGTTGATGAATCAAATTTTGGTACATCAGCTGATGGAACTTATCACCGTAGAAGAAATAAAAATGCCGACGTTTCGTCATCCAACCAATGTGCTTGGAACAGAGAGCACATTTTTGCACAAGCATTGGGAAATCCAGATTTAGGACAAACAGGTCCTGGAGCTGATGCACATATGTTAAGAACATGCGATGTAGACCGAAACAGTCTTAGAGGAAATAAAAAATTTGGTGCAGGCAGTGGGAATTCAGCTGTTGTGGGAGCCAATTGGTATCCAGGAGATGAATGGAAAGGCGATTGCGCTCGTATCGTTATGTACATGTATTTACGCTATGGCTCACAATGTTTACCAGCCTATGTTTTCACTGGAACACCAGTTGCCTCTGATACCAATATGCTGGATTTATTGTTACAATGGAATGCAGAAGATCCTGTTTCGCAATATGAAGACAATAGAAATACCTATTTAGGATCAACAACAAATACGTATAGACAAGGAAATAGAAATCCATTTATTGATAATCCGTATTTAGCTACTGTAATTTGGGGAGGTCCTGCCGCTCAGAACAGATGGCCATCATTGGGTACGACTCCTTTTGTCCCACCAGCAATTACTAGTACTACAGTATATCCTAATCCATCTAACGGAAGTATTAACATTGTAACCGATTTGACAGTAGAAAATATTCAACTATTTTCGATAAATGGTCAGTTGATGATGGAAATTGATAATCCAGTATTTCAAAATAATTCTACAAGAATTGATAATTTACCAAAAGGATTTTACTTTTTGAAATTGAGTACGGATGATGAATTTCTGTCGATTACTAAAAAAATAGTTGTCAATTAGTATATAATGAATAAAAAAAAGCTCCAAAATTTGGAGCTTTTTTTATGCTATTCTTCGTCTTCTGTAGTATGTGATTTTGAATAATTTCGCCATTTTTCAATAACATCCTTCATGTCTTGTGGCAATTCGGTATCAAAACTCATAAACTCTTTGGTAACCGGATGCGTAAACCCAAGTGTTTTGGCATGCAACGCTTGTCGTGGGAGCGTTTTAAAACAGTTGTCTATGAATTGTTTGTATTTGGTAAACGTAGTTCCTTTCAAAATCAAATCACCTCCATAACGTTCGTCATTAAAAAGCGTGTGACCAATATACTTCATGTGGACACGAATTTGATGAGTTCGCCCTGTTTCTAATTTACACGAAACAAGCGTTACATAACCAAAACGCTCCAATACTTTATAATGCGTTACAGCATGTTTTCCTTGATCTCCTTCTGGAAAAACAGCCATTTGCATTCGGTCTTTTACATGTCGAGCAATATTGCCTTCAATAGTACCTTCGTCTTCTTTTACATTTCCCCAAACAAGTGCAATATATTCTCTTTCAGATGTTTTATCTTCAAATTGTTTTGCCAAGTGCGACATGGCTTCTTCAGTTTTGGCAATAACCAATAATCCTGATGTATTTTTATCAATTCGATGCACCAAACCTGGTCTTTCGCTACTGTTTAATGGTAAATTCTGAAAGTGAAAAGCCAATGCGTTAACCAACGTTCCTGTATAATTTCCATGTCCAGGATGCACTACTAAACCTGGTGGTTTGTTTATCAGAAGTAAAGAATCATCTTCATATACAATATCCAACGGAATGTCTTCTGGATCTACTCTGTTTTCAAAAGGAGGATGTGCTAATAAAATCCGAATTACATCAAAAGGCTTGACCTTATAATTTGATTTTACAGGAATATCATTTACATAAATATCGCCCGCCGTTGCAGCATTTTGAATTTTATTACGAGTGGCATTCGGAACCATCAACATCAAATATTTGTCAATACGCAACAATGCCTGACCTTTGGCTACGTCAAAACGATAATGCTCAAAAAGTTCTTCTTCGGGTTCTTGAAAATCGATATTACTGTCCATTTACAAGTGTATCAGTTGGTTCAACAGGTGGCAATTCGTTTTGTAAACTATCAATTTCCGTTTCGTCAAAAACTACTTTTCCGTCTCCCAATACCAAATCGATTTTGGTGGCTTTTAATACCTTTTCACCTGGTTTTACTTTTTTACCATTGATTCGCATTTCCAAAACCATGTCTTTTCCCATGTGAGGAACATACGAAATTTCACCTTCTTGCAAACCAATTGATTTTAATGTAGGAACCGCTTGACGATAGGTTTTATCAATCAAATCCGGAATCCCAACCATTTTATAAGTGTCCGAATTTATCTTTATATAAATCTGTCTGCCTTGTTTTACCTTCGAACCAGCGGTTGGCTCCTGCTCTACTACAGCCAATTTTGGAAACTTCGGATTGTAATCAACAGTATCAATAATCAAATAATCCAAATCGAGTTCGTCCAATTTTTCTTCCACTTGCTCTTCTGTCAATTTGCTTAAATTAGGTACCGTAATTTCGTCACCATGATGCGTTACATAGGTAATCCAATGAAAAAACAAATAACCCAAAATCGCCATAATGCCAAGGGCAGCAATTAGTTGAGCAAAAAATACGCGACTTTTAAGATAGTTCCCTAAACTCATATAAAATTATTTAACTTCGTTCCGTTCGGACATACGTCCTCGGGTTTGGCAAATATATAAATTCCTTAAGGTAATTCGTTTGAAAAAAAATGATAATTTTGTAGTAACTAAAAAATTAAACTCTCAATGAACGTAGCTGTAGTTATGGGCGGATATTCTGACGAATCAGTAATATCGTTACGAAGTGGCCAACTGATTTTAAATCATCTCGACAAATCAAAATATACAGTTTATGAAATTCATATTTTATTGGACGAATGGTATTGCCTGATTGAAAATGAAAAGCATCCAATAGACAGAAGTGACTTTTCATTCCAATACAACAACCAAAAAATACAATTTGATGTAGCGGTTAACACCGTTCACGGAACGCCAGGTGAAGACGGTCATCTGCAAGCCTATTGGGAACTGGTAAACATTCCATACACAGGTTGTAATTTTTATCAATCGGCACTTACGTTCAACAAAAGAGATACGTTATCGGTTTTATCAAAATTCAACATTCCGAAAGCCAACGCAGTCTATGCAACCAAAGGAGATGTTATTGATGGTTCAAAAATTGCCGCCGAATTGGGCTTTCCTTTTTTCGTTAAACCCAATCAATCCGGAAGTAGTTTGGGTGTTTCAAAAGTCGATACTTTAGACCAATTTCAAAAAGCGTTGGATTTCGCTTTTGCGGAAGATCATGATATTTTAATCGAGTCGTATTTGAACGGAACTGAAGTTTCTGTAGGCGTTTTAAAATACAAAGGCGAAACAAAAGTGTTGGGCATTACCGAAATTTTATCGCAAAATTCCTTCTTTGATTATGAGGCCAAATATCTAGGGAAATCAGAAGAAATCACACCTGCACGCATTTCAAAAGAAGAAGAAAATTTAGTCATTGCAACAGCAAAAAAAGTATACGAATCACTCGGAATGAGTGGTTTTTCGAGAACCGATTTCATCATCATGAATGGCATTCCACATTTTATTGAAATCAATACCAATCCGGGTTTATCGCCACAAAGCATTTTTCCGCAGCAAGCAACGTTTGCCAATATGGCTTTCCCCGATTTGTTGGATAATGAAATTAGTTTAGCTTTACAACGAAAGCCAATTTGGAAGAAATAAAAAAGGGATATGGTATTCTTCGGAACTCGTTCAAAAAAAATAAAAGAAGGGCAGTTAATAAATACCAATTGCCAGTATTGTGAAACCTACACATCGATGACGTATAGTGTTTTTGCTAGCTATTTTCATTTGTATTGGATTCCGTTTGTACCTTATAAAAGAAAAACTGTTGTAGAGTGTAATGAATGCTATGTTACTTACGAATACAAAGAATTACCCGAACAAATAAAAAGTAAAGTTGATAGGGAAAAAGAAAAATATGGTGCTAAAATTCCGATTTGGATGTATTCTGGACTAATGTTACTTTGCATATTGGTTTCATTGGCCTTTTATCAATCGAGCAAATACGATGTAAAAGAACTCGATTATAAAAAAAATCCGCTAAAAGGAGATGTCTACTTTTTGAATTTTACGCCCAGTAATTACACTACTTTACGAATAGATAAAGTAGACAAGGATAGTATTTATTTTACGTTAAACGATACCGCGGTGAGTAAATACACTAAAGTTTTTGCAATACTTAATCAACGCTATTACAGCACCAAAAAAGGAACCTATTCCCGTAAAAAGCTTCAAGAACTTTTCAAACAGGACAGTATAATCTCAATAACACGAAAATGATAAAAAAAGCCATATTTCCAGGTTCATTCGATCCGATTACCAACGGACATTATGATATTATAAAAAGAGGTATTTCTCTTTTTGACGAGATAATTGTTGCTATTGGAATCAATGCCGAAAAAAAATACATGTTTTCATTGGAAGAGCGAAAACGATTTATCGAAGACGCTTTCAAAGACGAACCAAAAGTAAGAGTCATCTCGTATGAAGGGCTTACCATCGAATTGTGCAAAAAAGAAAAAGCCGAATTCATACTTCGTGGCTTGCGAAATCCAGCCGATTTTGAATTCGAAAAAGCCATCGCACACACCAACAGAAGATTATCCAAAATTGAAACTGTTTTCCTTTTAACCGCTTCAAAAACATCGTATATCAGTTCGAGTATTGTTAGAGATGTAATTCGAAATGGTGGCGATTATACGGTTTTGGTACCCGATTCAGTAAAGATTAAGTAGTCTACTCCTCTTTCTTAATTACTTTCCGAGCTACTTCAATCTTAAACTTCTTGCCTTTCATTTTTTCATCGCGAATGGCGTTGAGTAAATCCTTGACTTTTTTAGATTTTACGGCGGCGAATGAAATAAAATCTTTGACTTCAATCAAACCTAAATCGCCTTTTTCTAATTTTCCTTTTTGAGAAAAGAAACCGACAATATCTATTTTGTTGAGTTTGTTTTTCTTTCCACCACTGATATAAATCGTTTGAAATTCGGGTGGTTTTGGCAAAGTAGTTGATTTTTCTACATCTAATTTTTGCATGCCATAATCGATGTAATCAAGTTTTTTTTCACTTTCGTGGATGATAATATAAGCCGTTCCCGAAGCTAACATTCGAGCCGTTCGTCCGTTTCTGTGGGTAAACTCGTCTTCTTTAGAAGGTAAATGATAATGAATTACGTGTTTCATTTCGGGAATATCCAAACCACGTGCAGCCAAATCGGTGGTAATTAGATAACTTACACTACCGTTTCTAAACTGAATTAAAGCACGTTCTCGTTCGTCTTGATCCATTCCACCATGATAATACGTGGCATAAATTCCCTTTTCATTCAGCGTGTCACTTATGCGTTCGGCAGCGTCACGATGATTACAGAAAATAATAGCCGATTGCGATTTTAGTGAACAAATTAAATTGAAAAGTGAATTGATTTTATCTTTCTCCTTTGATAGCACAAGTTTCAAATTCAGATTGGTATTCTCTTCATCTGTCGGAATAAAATCCAAAACTGTTGGATTTATAACTCGTGTGTATTTCGGAATTTCGATTCCCGCTGTCGCCGAAACCAAAACACGTTTGTTCAGTTTGTTTAACTTCCCTATTATAAAAGACATTTGCTCGTGAAAACCCAATTGCAACGATTTGTCAAATTCATCCAAAATTAATGTTTGAATTTTATCTGTAGCAAAAGTACCTCTGTCGATATGATCGGCAATTCGCCCAGGAGTTCCAATTAAAATGGCTGGCGGATTCGATAAATTTTTGATTTCTGTTTCAATAGAATGACCTCCATAACAGACATTGACTTTGTAATTGGTGCCCATTTTTTTCCAAACTTGTTCAATTTGCAATCCCAATTCGCGTGACGGAACTAAAATTAAACATTGAACACCTTTAATTTCGGGTACTAACATTTCAAAAATTGGTAATAAAAAAGCGAGTGTTTTTCCAGAACCTGTAGGCGATAACAATAAAACATTGGCATCGTTAAGAATAGTTTCTTGAGCTGCGATTTGCATTTCGTTGAGCTCATTAATACCTAAATTTAAAAGTAAGTTGTTTGAATGTGGATTTGTATACATTTGGCAAAGGTAAAACCAATTAGATTAAAAATTATGAATTACAAATTAATAGTTGAAAAAAGTTTATTTACTTTTGAAATCTATACTATAAACTATGCGATTTCTAAAAATACTATCCCTCTTTTTCTCTCTTACTTTATTTGGACAGCAAACAATAAAACTACCAACACCATTCGAAAAAGGTAATGGTAATCAATCGACAACCTATGAAGATTGTATCCGTTTTTACAACCAATTAGATACTAATTTCTCAACCATTCAAATGATGGAGAAAGGCGCAACCGATAGCGGAAAACCACTTCACATCATTGTCTTTTCTGAAAATAAAAACTTCACTTTTAATCAAAATAAAACCATTATTTTAATCAATAACGGAATCCATCCAGGTGAACCTGACGGCATTGACGCATCGATGTTGTTGCTTCGAGATTTGGCATCAGAAACCATTAAAGTGCCTAAAAACACAATGGTTGTTGTCATTCCAGTGTATAATGTAGACGGAATGTTAAACCGAAATACATCATCAAGAGCCAATCAAAATGGCCCTGAAGAATATGGTTTTCGCGGAAATGGTCGCAATTACGATTTAAACAGAGATTTCATAAAATCAGATACTAAAAATTCAAGAAGTTTTCAGCAATTATTTCGCGAAATAAATCCGGATGTTTTTATAGACAATCACGTGTCAAACGGAGCCGATTATCAATATACGTTTACTTGTATTGCCACGCAGCACGAGCGATTGGGAAGTGCTTTGGGGAATTATTTCATTAACGATTTTTATCCTAGTATTGTAGCCGAAATGAATAAAAAGAAGTTGGATGTGATTCCGTATGTAAATGTCCACAATACCACTCCAGATAAAGGATTTGAACAGTTTAACGATACACCACGATACGCAACAGGCTACACTACTCTTTTTAATACATTGGGTTTTGTTCCGGAAACGCACATGTTAAAACCATTTAAAGAGCGCGTAAAAGTAACGTATGAATTTATGGTTAGCGTAATTTATCAAACGGAATCAAACTGGGAAAAAATAAAACGTTTACGTAAAGAAAGTAATTTGCAAAATAAAGCAAATAGCCAATATCCAATTGATTGGGAAATTGATTCGACAAAAGTTAGTTATATCGATTTTAAAGGCTACGATGGAAGCTATAAACCAAGTGCAATTTCTGGAAAAAATCGTTTATATTACGACAGAAATAAACCTTTTACGAAAAAGATTCCGTTTTATGGAAGTCACAAACCAACCAAATTTATTACCGTTCCGAAATACTATATTATTCCGCAATCACAATGGCAAGTTGTTGATTTGTTAAAGTTGAATGCGATTCAGTATACACAAATTCAAAAAGACACTTTAATCGAAGTCGAATCGTATAAAATTGCGAGTTATGAAACGTCAAAATCACCCTATGAAGGACATTACGCACATTACAATACCAAAGTAACAAAGACGTCTGAAAAAATACCATTTTACAAAGGCGATTATTTATTTTCTACTTTTCAACCTAGCGTTAAATATCTTATAGAAACATTAGAACCTGAAGCTGTAGATTCTTTTTTTAATTGGAATTTTTTCGATACAATTTTGCAGCAAAAAGAATATTTTTCGGCATATGTTTTTGAAGATGTAGCGAAAGAACTACTTGATAAAGATGTAAAACTCGCTGCTGAATTAGAAGCTAAAAAACAATCTGATAAAACATTTTCAGAGAATGGCGCTGCGCAATTGAATTGGATTTACCGACATTCGAAGTATTATGAAAGCGCTCATTTACAGTATCCTGTTTACCGAATTACAAAGTAATTATTTGACTTTTTTTTCTTCTGCAAACAGCAATTTTATATTTTCAAAAGAACTTTTTAAAGCTTCTTTAACATCGTTAGGATTTAGCCAAACGGCTTTTTCAATTCCTTCATTGACTTGACCAACTGGTGTTCCTTCAAAATCGGTTTTCATTTCAAACCAATGCGTGATTTTTAACTTATAGCGACCGTTTCGTTTGAAAATATGATAGGTTTTTTGGAGTTTTTTTGTGATGACTAAACCGGTAACGCCAGTTTCTTCTTCAACTTCGCGCAAAGCCGTTTCTGAAATTTCTTCGCCTTTTTCAATTCCGCCTTTCGGCAAATCCCATTTTCCATTTCTGAAAATAAACAACACTTCGCCTTTTTTATTGTAAACCAATCCGCCACCAGCTTTATTAACTGGGATTTTTTCTTTTACTTTTTTTAGTATGGCTTTTTCATCTGGATAATATAAATACGCTTTCAAAATTTTATTATTGAACATTTTAACAATAAGTTGCTCAATGTCAACACTTTCAAGCAAGAACAGTTGAAAATCAGTCTCTTTAGCGATTTCATTTGTCAAAAAAAGTGGTTTGTCGTTCACAAAAACTTTATACATTTGTACTATGATTTTTAATACAGATACAGCAGAAAAAACAGCCGAATTGCTTTTACAAATAAATGCAATTAAATTGAATCCATCAAAACCTTTTTTATGGGCGTCAGGTTGGCACTCTCCAATTTATTGTGATAACCGTTTAACACTCTCGTTTCCGGCGATACGAAATTACATCCGTGATGAGTTTTCAAAACAAATAGAAGCCCTTTATGGCAAACCCGATGCGATTGCTGGTGTAGCCACAGGAGCTATTGGTATTGGCATACTTGTTGCTGAAGAGCTCGGTCTGCCATTTGTTTATGTTCGTCCAGAGCCTAAAAAGCATGGAAGACAAAATCAAGTGGAAGGTTTTTTGCAAAAAGGGCAAAATGTTGTGGTTGTAGAAGATTTGATAAGCACTGGAAATAGTAGCTTGTTGGCTGTTGAAGCCTTAAAAGAAGCCGGAGCCAATGTAAAAGGAATGGTAGCTATTTTTTCTTACGGATTTGATGTTGCTGCAGAAAATTTCAAAAAAGCCAATGTGAATTTAAACACCTTGAGCAATTATGAAAATTTATTGAATTTGGCTGTGGAGAAAAAATACATCACCGAAGAAGAACAAATTACGTTGCAAGAATGGAGAAAAAATCCATCTACTTGGAACAAATAAGTATAAATTAGAGAACAGATGCTTCGTTTCTCGCAATGACAAAAACATGAATTTAGAAAGTCCAAAAGTAACTGTAGAAAAATCGGCAGCATATTTATTCAACGCATTATCTGACGTGAAAAATTTTGAAAAATTAATGCCTGAAAATATCGCTAAATTTGAAGTTTTAGGAGATGATATTTTCAATTTTGGACTTAAAGGTATGCCTGAAATTAAATTGAAAATGAAGGATAAAATTGCGAATAGCAAAGTGATTTTAGCTGCAGCTAGTGATAAATTACCGTTTACATTGGCGGCAAATATCGATAGTCTTTCTGAAAATCAAAGCGCTGTCAAGTTAGACTTTGAGGGCGATTTCAATCCGATGATGGCGATGATGATTAAAGGTCCGATTTCAAAATTCATTGAAACTTTGGCTCAAAATATGAGTAAATTATAAATCAAACAACATTCAGTATAGCTATTTTCTTATCAATCTGATTCTATTTTACATTAATACCCAATTGTAATAAAATCTCGATTACTTTATTCATTTCGTGCCTCAAACCCGAACATTATTGCTGCTATAAGTATTTCAATGTTTATATCTTTTAGCTTTTTGAATTTAATGCAATACCCCGTCACGCTTGCCTTGCCTATTTTTTGTCCATACGTTTTCGTTAAGTATGTCTTATCATTGATACCAAGTATATAAACCGAGATTCCCGTTTTGTTTGCACTGATACCAATTTGATAAAACTCCCTGGTTTTACCATCAGCATATTTTATGGTTTGAAGTCCATATCCGATATTAGGATTAGAAACAGATTTATTTTCAACATTTTTGCCATCCAAGAACCATAAT
>JAZKGN010000033.1:0-2622 GCA_040385945.1 Bacteroidota bacterium | reverse complement strand
ATTGTAGCCATTACTTAAGATCGTTTAGGTTAACTGTTTTAGGTTTTTGCGCACCGTATTTGTGCTCAGTTCCTACAACAACATTTAAATTTCTGAAAAGTTCCGCTCCCAATTTGTTTTTAGGCAACATACCTTTCACTGCTTTTTCAACAAGTGAAGCAGGGTTTTTTGATTGCAAAACCTTTGCAGTCAAACTTCTTTGTCCTCCTGGGTAACCTGTGTGACGAATGTAAGTCTTGTCGTCAAGTTTGTTACCTGTAAGGTTGATTTTCTCTGCGTTGATAACAATTACGTTATCTCCACAGTCGACGTGAGGTGTATAACTAGGCTTGTATTTACCTCTCAAGATCATAGCGACCTTTGAAGCAAAACGACCTAAGTTATGACCGTCGGCATCTACAATGATCCACTCTTTTGTAACAGTGGCTTTGCTTGCAGATTGTGTCTTGTAGCTTAATGCGTCCATAATATTATTTTAATTAAACATTCCATCCCTAACTTAAGGGAGTGCAAAAGTACAATTATTTATTATATATGCAAACTTGATTTTAATTTTTCTTTCTTATTGAAAATCAGCACCAAAACAAAATAATAAAATCAGGAATGTTTCAATTGAAAGATGTAGTTTTTTTCGGCAAAAACCATGGTGTCTTTAACAAGATGGAAGTTTATTTTATTTTTTGAAGCAATGGCTTTTATTTTTTCAAGATCACAATCAACCGAAAGTATCATAAAAACCTCATTTTCACTTGTAATATAAGAAGGAAGTTGATCAAATAATTTCTCAAAATATTCAAAATGTTCGCCGCAAAACCAAGCCATTTCTTTGATGGATGTTGGGTTATTTGGATAGTAGGGCGGATTGATAACTATACAATCAAACGATTTACCTTGAAGTTTTTCAAATACATCTGATTTCAAAAGGGTGATTTCCACCTCGTTTTCTGAAGCCGATTTTTCAAGAAATTCCAAAGCCGTTGTATTAATATCGGAAGCTGTAACTCGCGCCCCATTTTTTGCAGCATACACCGAAATAATGCCACTGCCACAACCCAATTCTAAAAACGATTTGTTTTTAAGTTCTTTGGATTGCATAAAATCGAGAAGTATTTTGGTGCTGAAAGTAAGATGTGGCGGAAAAATGTCGGGATGCACCCAAACAAAACTAGTTTCATAACGGTATTTTCGTGGTTTGGAATAATACCAATTCAAACCAAATTTTAAAAAAGGATGTGTTATTTTTTTGATGAATGCTCTCATTGGGGTTTTTACTTGATTTGTGGTGAATCTTCCGAATAAAAACCTTCAATTTCAGGTTGTCTGTATTTCCACAATTTATGCAAGGCTTTGATTTCGTATGGATAATGATAAAATCCGGTTTTGTATCGAATACCCGAAGTCAATCGCAGAATTTGTCTTTTGTAACCCCGAATTCTAAAATCGGAAACAGTCGGATAATAGCCATTCAACACCGTTTCAAAATTCTTAATCGTGTCAATCATGTACGGTTTTAACCAAGGTGTGAGCGGATTTTTACGCAAATCAAAGTTTTCCCAGCTGGGTGAAATCCAATCTTCCAAATGCTGTGGAAATGAAAATCCAGCTTCCAAAATTTGTTTGTACAACTCCGAACCTTCAGTTGGCACTGGACTAAAAAGATAAATAATTATCTCAGCATTCGGATTGATGACTTTGATTTCTTTGATGAAATTAATATCCCATAAAATTTGGTCGTAGACTTCCTTTTCGGTTTTGGCAGGCATGCCTAATACAAATGATAATTCGGGAATAATATCAGCGTTTTTCATTCGCAATACAAAATCTTTTATCATTTGTCCGGTTTGGGTTCCGCCTTTGTTCATCTGTTTTAGGACTGCATCATTTCCGGTTTCAGCGCCAAGAAAAATCATTTTACAACCTGCTTTTCGCATCAGTTTTAAATCGTCGTCGCTGTACATATTTATCGTGTCAATGCGACCTTCTCCCCAATAACTGATGTTGTCGTTCATGATGAGTTCCGAAAATTCAAGCACTCTTTTTTTGGAAGTAAAGAAATTATTATCGTGGAATTCCACCGCATCAATGTTGTACTTATCCTTGAAATATTTGACGTCTTCGTAAATCCGTGCTGCCGACATGCCTTTCCATTTGGCGTTGTAAATCGGAACCACAGCACAAAACGAACATGAAAATGGACAACCCATACTCGAATGGTACGACAGGGTTTTGTTTCCCATAAAGGTTTTGGCCAAGTAATTTTGAACAGGATAAAACGAATTCAAATAATCGTACGGAAATTTTGGTAACGTATCTTGATCAAGTAACGCTTCGACAGCCGTTTTTATAATTTCACCTTTTTCACCTTTATAAATCAGGTTTTTTATGGAAGCTATTTTTTCGAATTGATTGGTTTCTATAGCTTCGATTAATTCGGGAAAGGTATTGTCACCAGGGCCGTTAATCACATAATCGACACAATTGGAATTCAGTGAAACCTTATACTGATTGGACGCAAAATATCCTCCCCAAACAATGACAATATCTGGATAAATTTCTTTTACTTTTTTAGAAAACGGAATCGCCTGCCGCAATTGCGGGCCCGGCATTACGGTACAACCAAAG
>JAZKGN010000032.1:0-23843 GCA_040385945.1 Bacteroidota bacterium | reverse complement strand
AATGAGACAGCTTAAAATCACCAAGCAGGTAACCAATCGTGAAACTGCTTCCTTAGACAAATACCTACAAGAAATTGGAAAAGTTGATTTGATTACTGCTGATGAAGAAGTAGAATTAGCTCAAAAGATCAAAGCAGGTGATCAACGTGCGTTAGAAAAATTGACAAAAGCCAATTTACGTTTCGTGGTTTCTGTTGCAAAACAGTACCAAAATCAGGGGCTTACCCTTCCCGATTTGATTAACGAAGGAAACTTAGGTTTGATTAAAGCAGCACAACGTTTTGATGAAACACGTGGTTTTAAATTCATTTCTTATGCCGTTTGGTGGATTCGTCAGTCGATTCTTCAAGCACTTGCAGAACAATCACGTATCGTTCGTTTGCCATTAAATAAAATTGGTTCTATCAATAAAATCAACAAGATGTACGCTTTGTTAGAGCAATCTAATGAACGTCCGCCATCTGCTGAGGAAATTGCAAAAGAGCTAGATATGACCGTAAATGACGTAAAAGAGTCAATGAAAAACTCTGGTCGTCACTTATCAATGGATGCACCGCTTGTGGAAGGAGAAGATTCAAATCTTTATGACGTTTTACGTTCGGGTGAATCTCCAAATCCAGATAGAGAATTAATTCACGAATCGTTGCGTACTGAAATCGAACGTTCATTAGAAACCTTAACTCCAAGAGAAGCCGACGTAGTTCGTTTGTATTTTGGACTTGGTGATCAACACCCAATGACTTTAGAAGAAATTGGAGAAACATTCGACTTAACTCGTGAAAGAGTGCGTCAAATTAAAGAAAAAGCAATCCGTAGGTTAAAACATACTTCAAGAAGTAAAATCTTGAAAACGTATTTAGGTTAATCCTAAAACAGCAACAACAGTTTCAAAACTGTTCGTTTTTTGATTGATGATTGAACCCCGGCTGATTACCGGGGTTTATTTTTTAATTGTATTTCCATTCTGTTCCCCGGTCTGTTCGCACTACGTGCTCGAGTTTCCAGGGTTTATTTTTGAACTTTGTACAAAACCTTTCACACTTTGAAGTTAAAATTTTACCTTTGCAAAAACAACTAACTACGATGAAAAACACTCTTATCGCACCTTCTGTATTGGCAGCAGACTTCGCCAACCTACAACGCGACATTGAAATGATTAATAACTCCAATGCCGATTGGTTTCATATTGACATTATGGATGGCGTTTTTGTTCCCAATATTTCTTTTGGAATGCCTGTACTTGATGCTATAACCAAACATGCCAAAAAAACTATTGACGTACACTTAATGATCGTTGATCCAGATAGGTATATTAAAACGTTTGCCGATTTGGGCGCCAACATTTTAACTGTCCATTATGAAGCATGTACACATCTTCATAGAACACTTCAAGCGATAAAAGCAGAAGGCATGAAAGCAGGTGTAGCTATAAACCCACATACCAATGTAAGCTTATTAGAAGATGTCATTAACGATATTGATTTGGTGTGTATGATGAGTGTGAATCCTGGTTTTGGTGGACAATCATTTATTGAAAACACCTATTCAAAGATTCAAAAATTAAAAGAAATAATCACTCGAAATAACGCTACAACCCTAATTGAAATCGATGGCGGTGTAACCGATAAAAACGCCTTACAATTAGTTAATGCTGGCGCTGATGTATTGGTCGCAGGAAATTTTGTTTTTAAAGCAGCCAATCCAACACAAACTATTGCCGATTTAAAAAAGTTAGTTTCTTAAACAAATAG
The DNA here is from genome assembly GCA_040385945.1 of Bacteroidota bacterium. Lineage (GTDB taxonomy): Bacteria > Bacteroidota > Bacteroidia > Flavobacteriales > Flavobacteriaceae > Flavobacterium. The sequence goes on along the minus strand of JAZKGN010000032.1, from coordinate 22,092 downwards.
GAAAACATATAAATAAAAAATCCCGACTACATCAGCCGGGATTTTTTTATTACAATAAAGTGAAAAATTAATCTTTAATCACTTTAATAGTCTGTTCTTGATTGTCAGCAATTACTTTTACCAAATAAGTTCCTGGTGCTAATTGCGACATATCCACTTGTGATTGACTCGCATTGGTTGTTTTGGCAATTACTTCTTGTCCAAGTAAATTATAAACTGCTACACTTGATATTTCTTGTGTATATGCTATATTTAAAATATCAGTAACCGGATTTGGATAAGCTCTAAAGTTTCCATTAGCAAAAGTATCGTTACCCATTGGCACTCCTGTTATACCAATAGTAAAATTACCTTCTGGAGCATCAATCGTCTCGCTCATATAACCAACATTTATAAAATAGGTTGTTCCCAATGTACTTAGAAATGTTACCGATTCATCACCTCCGTCTACATCAAGATCTGCAGATCCTACACATCCTGTAAAGACTCCACAAGCTCCTGTATAAACGTCTACTTGAGGGTCAAAAGCTGGATCTATACCTGTAACTGCTACGGTAACATTAGTACCATCTCCTACTAAAGAATACCATAAACCGTCATTCATTGCGGTAGTACAACCTGTTAAAAACCCACCATTATTTGTAGATAAATTTCCTAAAGTTTGTGTATGCGTATAAGGTAGTGTTCCAGCTGCTAATGCTCCTGAACAAGCATCGTTAGCAACAGAAGCAACTCCAGCCGTACCATTAACAATGAAAGGTAATGCACACGGAATTTCACCACCTGGTGCAGATGCAGGCAAACCTACGTCGTTGATATTAACCCATGGAGCTACTGTAGAAGCTTTGCTTTTTGCATTGGCTCCTGGTACAATTCTTGTTCCTGGAATGGTAACGTGTGGCGAAAATGCATTTGTATTACTAGTAGCATGAAACTGGTATACTACCCAATACGTACCTGCTTGTAATGAAGCTGTCAAATTACCTCTTATTTTCCATATTTTTCTATTGGTTAATGGACTTGCAACAGTTGCAGGAACCTGAGAATCGGTTATCCTGTACATCATCGCTTCACCAGAATTGGCAGCATCCAACACATTGGCAGTAGTACTTCCAGCAACTAGTGTTGTACCAACTGCACCAGGTACCCCACTGTATATCATAACTCTTAATTGATCAACAGGTAATACGAGTGTATTAGTTTGATAAATGAAAAATTCAAGACTGGTTACATCCCAAACTGAACCTACAGGAACAATAAAGTCATCCGCAAGTAAAAAAGAGGTTGTTGTAGCTGGGCTCGTGAACCATCCTGCGGTACCAACACTGGCACTGGTTTGTGTCGAATTCCCAGTTTCGTGCTGCATCTCACTCCAAGTATAACCTGCTGGAGCAATACCACCACCTAATGCAGTAGTACCTGTCGACAAAGGTCCGTTTGTGTATATTTGCTGTGCGTTAAGTACTTGCGTAAAAGCTAGTAGAAGTAAGCACTTTAAAGATAAAATAGTAGTTTTTTTATTCATTGTGTTAAGTTTAAATGTTCCCGCTAAAATTAATCATAAAAATCCAAAGTAAAATGAAAAAAACACAAATTCGACAAAATACAAATTAATCCGACAAACGGCGTTGTAAATCAAGCGTTTATCTTATTAAATTGACGCTTGGTTTTACTAAAAAAAGGACTCATTTTACTTATTTAGAGAAATCGTCTCAAGTTCAAAATGCTAAAAAAGGAGCTAAAAAAATTATTTTTTGATGAATTTCTTAGTTACAATACCCTTATTCGATTTTAATTTTAAAGTATAATTCTCATCAGAAAACTCAGAAACATTAATTTCTAAAATACCAGAAGTGTCTGAATTTAAGTACTTCACGATTTTACCATTCAAATCAAATATCTCATAGGAAGTAACAGTTACATCCTCAGGAACCGTGATGAAAAGTAGGTCTTTAACTGGATTTGGAAATAACAAAACACCCGATTCAAAATCATGTTGACTTATACCTAAAGTCCCATTAATAACAAACGGCAAATCCTGATTCACATCGGGAGCAGACACCGGATTTCCATCATCAAAAATACCTGTAAAAGCTGGGACATCAACTGTACTTTGCTTGGCATTCCAACTCGCTAAACCTCTTGTTCCTACCACCGTTACTGGTGGCGAAAAACAACCAAGATCGTTTATAGGATGCATTTGAAAAGCAACCCAATACGTTCCGGGCGATAATGATAAAGGTAAATTCCCTCTAAGTCTCCATACCTTTCTTAAGGTTGTAGGTGGCGATGGAGCAGGTACTGTTGAATTAAAAATTCTGTATATAAATGCTTCACCACTGTTGGCAACATCTAAAACATTTGTGGTTAAATTGCCCGCAATTACTGTTCCGCCAGCCGATGGATCGCCATTGTATATTTGAATTCGCAATTCGTCAAACGGAAGTGTCGTTGCTGTACTATTCACTTCATAACCATAAAAATCAAAACTTGTCACGCTCCAACCGGCTCCAGCTGGAACAATAAAATCATCTGCTAAGACATTGTTTACATTTCCATTAACGTTAAAAGCTGAACTAAACCCGGAACTGGTATTTGCCTCAGTTGTATTTCCAATGTTGTTTTGACACTCACTCCAAGTATAACCAGATGGGGCGGCAACACCACTATTTGATACAACTCCTGTTGAGAAATTTCCGTTCGTATATATTTGTTGCGCATGCACTTCTGATGCAAACATCAATATAAAAAAGAATTGTACTAATAAAAGAGTTGTTTTTTTATTCATGTTGATTCTCTTAATGATTGTGATTCAGCATAAAACCGATGTTTTTATATAATTGAGGGAACTCTTGTTTGAACAACTCTGGAGTTTCAAAGTAATGCTCTAAAATGACTGCTAAAAACTCAAACTGATTGGTATAGGCGTAGATTCTGAAATAATTCGATTGGATTAATTTTTCTTTGTTGTTAGGATGGTTTACTTCTTCATTAATTCTTTTATACATTCTCGAAAAAATAATGGCGCTAGCATCACTGCTTTTCAATCCGTGGTAATTTAAAACATGAGCAAATTCATGAATCCCTAAATTTAGATTATCATCATTTGTCTCAAATCCCTTTACAAAATCTTCCCATGAAAAAACAATGGCTTTTACTCTTGGATTAAATTCGCCTTTGTGATATTCATTCGTAACGGTAGATAAATAACTTGACGGAAAAACAATCACCTTATCAATCACTTTATACAAATAATTTCGCATCCCAAAAGTAAGCATGGTTGATGTGGCTGCAATAAGTACTTTTACTTCATCGGTGATACTAAAATTGTCTTTACCTACAAATTCATAACTCTCTATAAATCGTGCAACACGATGCTCAAAATAGGTTTTCTTTTTATCTGTCAGCGAATTGAAATACGGAAAATTTTTATAAAGGATGTAGCTTTGATTGGGATTTAAAATCTTAGTCTTGATGTAGAAATGAACAAAAAGCGGCCTATTGTATAGCAATACAAAACCATGTTCAGCTACATGAAAAACATAACCAAAAATTAAGGAAACCACTATAGACAAAAGACAAAAGCCTATAATAGCTACAATTATTCCCTGTTCCATTAAATGAAGCTATTTTTTAATAATCTTAAATGTTTTTTGCTCACTATCTGATATAACTTTCACAAAATATGTTCCCAAATTTAATGACGTTACATCAATTTCCACTTCCGAAGTATTGAAATCTTTACTTAAAACCATTTGCCCTAAAATAGTATAAACACTTACATTTTGTATTGATTGCTTGTTTTTTATAGTCAGATTATCATTAACTGGATTTGGATAAAATGTCACTTCTTCTAACTCAAACGCTGAATTATTCAAAGCAAGCTGAACTAAAACTGGCAATCGCGAAGTGCTTACATAGCCACCAATTTTTTGTGATGCAAAATACGTAACTCCATTCACCAATACAGTACTCAAAGGCAATGGTATAGAAAATGTATTTTTATCTGCACCCGAAAACCATTGAATGTTTTGTCCATTTACCAGCACATTTGCTAAAGTAGCTCCTTGACTGAAGGTTTGTGTTGTATCACCTGTTGGAGGTGGCGTTGGCGTCAAGTTCACATCAATATTGTTAATCATCAATGGACTGCAACTGTTGGCAAGACCTCCTTCTGTATCAAAAACTGTTATTGCATGAGTTCCAAGAGAAACGTTTGAAAAAACTGGACTGCTTTGTCTTAATCCATTATCAATGGCATACTCGTAGATTCCGTATCCTTGAACTTCGACTGTTAGGGTTTGATTACCTGAACTATTTACAATGGAATAGCCGATACCTATTGGCGATGCTTGTCCCGACTGAAAAACCGAAAATGCCTGTGAAACACTTGAACAACCTAAAAAACTATCACTTGTCATTTCAACAACATAATGCGCAGCAGTGTTTCCTGGTAAAGGGGTGTTTATACTATACATCGGACCAATTGCCCCAGAAATAAGTACTCCATCTACATACCATTGATAGGTATAGTTTGGTATTGGCGGTGCATTAAGATACATAGTAGTATTAATTGCATTTAAGGTCAAATTGCTAACAACAGTATTAGTAACATAATCCACACAAATTACATTATTATTGTTGCTGGTTTCTATTACTGGCGTGGCATACTGTTCGATAACTGTGTTAAAAGAAGATACCGAGTAGCAACCGCTCGCATTGTTCGAAACCCTAATCCAAATGGTTTGTGTATAGGTTTGATAACTAGCAATGTTGGGTATTGCGTTAGTATTGTTTTGGGCATCACTTTCCGCATCGTGAAACGTTACCGTATGAGTGGCTGGATTTTGACCATTCAAAATCCCCGGAATCAACACATCCAAAGGATAAGTACAATACCCATTATTGGAGCCCGTATTATCACAGGTGGAGAAATTTGACGGAGCGGTTATGGTAGGCAAAGGTTCAATTATAATGTTCATTGTTAAATTCATCGCACATTGTCCTGGGTCTGGTGTAAAAGAAAAAGTAGTTATGCCAACTATTAAAGTATTAATAACCCCCGGCGACCAAGTTCCTGTTATTCCGTTAGCAGAAACCACAGGCATAGCCATAGGTGTTGATCCCTGACAAATCGGTGCAATTTGCACAAAAGTCGGAATTGCTGATGGATTAATGACTACAGTTGTTGTTACTGAAACTGCTGGATCACCACCCATTGGAGGAATCGTATACGTAACAATATACGCTCCTGGCACACTTGCTGCTATATCAATTGCTCCCGTGCTACTATTGATTACTAAACCCGGTGTTGACGAAAACGTACCGCCTGTATATGCACCTGTTCCTGTCATGGTAACATTTCCCATGAAAGGAAAAGCTTGACAGAAAGGCGAATTGATATATACTATGGAAACAGTTGGAGGCAAATCGACTGTACTTGCAATAGTTAATTGAGAAATTGATAAAACTAAGAAGAGTAAAATTCTAATTTTCATATGAGTTATTTTTCTCAAAAATAAACAATTATGGATTACAAAGAAGAATTTGTATAAAAATGGTAGTTAATTCAAGCAAAAACTAAAATATAAAACTATTTTAAGTGAGTTTAAGTAATAGGTTGGGTTGACTTCGTCTAACCTTAAAGCTCCGCTTTGAAACACGAGCGTTAGCGAACTAGCGAAGCAATGCAGAAAGGAACAATAAATAATTTAAGGCAAGCTTTCCTTTTAATTGCGTTGGCAGGGTTGACTACGTCCAACCTTAAAGCTCCGCTTTGATAATACTAAAAACGAAAAAAAACACTCAAGCGAGCTTGGTGCTTTTTTTTCGTTTTTAGTATTCATTCGTGACCTCGGCAGGGTTCGAACCTGCAACCATCAGAGCCGAAATCTGATATTCTATCCAGTTGAACTACGAAGCCATTTTTTATTTAGGATTAAAATATTAGGATTTAAAAAATTCCCAAATCCTAAATCCAAATTCCTTAATTGTTTAAACTAAAAGTTTCTTCACGATCGCGGATATTGTTTTCCCTTCCGCTTGTCCGCCGATTTGTGCCGATGCCAATCCCATTACTTTTCCCATTGAAGCAATACCTGACGCTCCTGTTTCAGCAATGATTTTTGAAATGATAGCTTCTACTTCTGCTTCGGAAAGTTGTGCTGGAAGGAATTTTTCGATAATGGCAATTTGCGCCAACTCAGGCTCTGCCAAGTCGGGACGGTTTTGAGCCGCAAAAATACCTGCGCTGTCTTTACGCATTTTCACCAAACGTTGTAAAATTTTTATTTCGTCGCCTTCTGAGATTTCTGCTTGAGATCCTGTGGCGGTTTGTGCTAATAACAATTCCGATTTAACGGCACGTAAAGCTTCTAATGCGATGGTGTCTTTGGCACGCATTGCATTTTTGATTTCGTCCATTATTTGTGTTGATAAACTCATGTTTAGATTTTTAGATCATTAGGCTTCTTAGAAGGTTGGATTTTTTGTAATGGTTGACCATCTAGCCCTGATTGTAGCAAGTATCCTTTTTTGGTATCGAAACGCTTGGTTTAAAAAAAAGTGTCTCAAAAAAGATACTGCGGAAAGCAGGAAAATGGATTCCAAAAAAGCCCGAACCATTCGCTCCTAAAAAGCTTGGCAAAGGTAAAAAAAATAACCCGAAAATTCTAAAAGAACTTTCGGGCTAAAAAACTTGGTTAGTTGTTATTAATCTACATTATCGTGCAAGAAAGAATTGTTGGAACGCAATTGCACATCGTCGTTGCTGTCGGTTCCTAACGACATTCTTGAGTTGTTATTTTGTCCTTGATTTTCGGTCAAATCGACACCCAATCTTTTGTAAGCTGGCTCTTTTTCCATTTCTTCTACTCGTGACGGATTGTTGTGAAACTTGTAGTTGAACTCTTTTAATTTAAGACGTCTTTCGTCGGCGCGCACTTTCAAAATATCTTCGATAGACATGTCTACTGGAGAAATATCTTCGATATGAGTGGCATAAGTAGGCTGTGCTGGCTCGGCAACTTGTTTTAAGGTGATGTCCAATTCGAAATCGATTGGCGCTACTTCTTTTACTTCTGGCGTTTCAACTGGCTTAGAATTGATTAAATCGTTTTCTAACTCCATGTATTCTTCCAACGAATATTTGATGATACCGTTTTGATTTACTTCTGTAATCGGAACAAACTCGATTTGCTCGTTTACTTGAATATCGCGTGCTTCATCCGTTAAATCAAAAAGGATTTTATTTTCGTCTTTTACTTCTGGTTGAGCAATTGGCAAATCGAAAGAGAAGGTAATTTGTTCTTCTTCTTTAACCACTACTTGTGGTTCGATTACTTTCACCTCGTTAACGTTGATTTCTGGCGTTGTGAATTGAAAATCGATGTCGTTTATTGGTGAAACGATTTCGAAAGTCACATCCAAATTACGGATGAAATCATTCATCGCGATTAAATCTTCGCTCACCACTTTTGAAACCACTGGCGCAACTTCTACAACTTCTTCTTCGTCAACTAATTCGAAGATTATTTTTTCTTCTTGTTTAACTTCTGCAATCACTTCGATAGCAGGCGTAGCATTAGTATGTAACGATTCAATTGTTCTTTGCGTTAAATCGCGTACGATTTTTTGTTCGTCTTCCAACGAGTGGATGATTTTCTTTGGCTCGGTATTTACGATTTCATTTTGTTGTTCAACGTTGAAACCCGTAGCGATAATGGTTACAGCAACTGATTCTCCTAACGTTTCATCTTCACCAACTCCCATAATGATATTGGCATTGAAACCTGCTTCGGTTTGAATGTGGTCGTTGATTTCTCCGATTTCGTCAATAGTAATTTCGCTAGAACCTGAAACGATAAGCAACAATACGTTTTTAGCTCCTGAAATTTTATTGTCATTCAACAATGGTGAATCCAAAGCAGAAATAATAGCTTCTTTTGCTCTGTTTTCGCCTGTAGCTACAGCTGAACCCATGATCGCAGTTCCGCTATTTGCCAAAACGGTTTTGGCATCTTTTAAATCGATATTTTGAGTATAGTGATGTGTAATTACTTCGGCAATTCCGCGAGAGGCTGTAGCCAACACTTCATCTGCTTTAGAGAAACCTGCTTTAAAACCAAGGTTTCCGTACACTTCACGTAATTTATTATTATTGATAACGATTAACGAATCGACTTGCTTTCTTAGTTTTTCAACACCAAGTAAGGCTTGTTCGATACGTACTTTTCCTTCAAACTGAAACGGAATAGTTACGATTCCAACCGTAAGAATATCTCTTTCTTTAGCCAATTGAGCGATAACTGGTGCAGCACCTGTTCCTGTTCCGCCACCCATTCCGGCTGTGATGAAAATCATTTTGGTATTGCTGTCGAGCATTTTTTCGATGTCGGCAATACTTTCTATAGCTGATTGTTGACCAACGTCTGGATTTGCTCCAGCGCCAAGTCCTTCCGTTAAGCTAACACCTAACTGAATTTTGTTGGGTACTGGACTGTTTTGCAATGCCTGTGAATCGGTATTACAAACGATAAAATCAACACCTTTGATGCCTTGTTTAAACATGTGGTTGATCGCGTTGCTTCCACCGCCACCAACACCTATTACTTTGATTACATTTGACTGATTTTTAGGTAAATCAAATGAGATGTTTCCAAATTCTGAGTTGCTTATCATACTATTTTGGGTTTTAACTTATTCTGTATTCTTGTTTTGTTTGTTGTAATCTCTATTCATCATCAATACTCAAAACTGAGCACTGAAAACTGAATACTAATTATTCTGCGTTGTCTAAAAAGTCTTTGATTTTATCGACGTATTTATCAAAAAATGATTTTCTAATTTTGTTTTCGGTAGTCTCTACTTGAACGTGTTGTTCTTCTTCAATCATTGCTTCTACAGGCTGTTGCTGTTCTTCAACAATAGTTTGAACGATTACTTTTGGTTTTTCAATAGACGTGTCTACCATTTCAATTTTGTAAGCACTTTTGGTATTGTTTGCGATGCTGTTCATCACTAAACCTACTGCAGTTGCGTACAACGGACTTGAAATTTCTTCACTTGAATTGCCCGCTAAATGTTCGTTTGGATACCCAATTCGAGTGTCCATTCCGGTGATGTATTCCACCAATTGTTTGATGTGCAACAATTGCGAACCTCCACCTGTTAAAACAATCCCAGCAATTAATTTTTTTCGTGGATCTTCGTGTCCGTATGATTTAATTTCGACAAATACTTGTTCGATGATTTCAACCACACGAGCGTGAATGATTTTAGACAAATTCTTTAATGAAATTTCTTTTGGCTCTCTTCCGCGTAAACCCGGAATAGAAACGATTTCATTGTCTTTATTTTCACCTGGCCACGCTGAACCAAATTTTGTTTTTAATAACTCGGCTTGCTTTTCGATAATCGAACAGCCTTCTTTGATATCCTCTGTAATGACATTTCCACCAAAAGGAACGACTGCTGTGTGACGAATGATACCGTCTTTAAAAATCGCTAAATCGGTTGTTCCACCACCAATATCAATTAAGGCAACTCCGGCTTCTTTTTCTTCCTGACTTAAAACAGCATCCGACGAAGCAAGAGGTTCTAATGTTAATCCAGACAATTCAATGCCTGAACTTTGGATACATCTTCCCACATTTCTGATAGAAGACGCTTGTCCAACCACTACATGAAAGCTCGCTTCCAATCGTCCACCATACATACCAATTGGTTCTTTGATTTCGGATTGTCCGTCGATTTTAAATTCTTGTGGCAACACGTGGATAATTTCTTCTCCAGGCAACATCGCCAATTTATTTACTTGATCAATTAACAACTGAATGTCATTGCCACTAATTACTTCTTCTGGATTGCTTCTGCTGATGTAATCGGTATGTTGAATGCTGCGGATGTGTTGTCCTGCAATTCCAACCACTACGTCATTGATTTTGTATCCTGAATTTTCTTCCGCTTCACTAACTGCTTGTTGAATGGACTGAATGGTTTGAGTAATATTATTCACCACACCACGAGCCACACCTAAACTTTTAGATTTTCCAACACCTAAAATTTCAAGTTTTCCGTACTCGTTTTTCTTACCAATCATGGCTACGATTTTGGTTGTCCCAATATCCAATCCAACTGCAATGTTTTCTTTTTCCATCATTTCCTTATTTAGTGCAAACTACTTGTTGCGTAAACATCAGATTTATTTTTTTGTATTTGTAAAGCGAACTGTCTAAAACTGCTTTTTGAAAAAAGGCTTTATAGTTTTTAAACTTCTTCTTTACATGTATCGTTCTTCCAAAATCAATCTCGTAATCAAAATTCCTATTCTTCAGAATAAGCGACTCATTTGGCAAAATCTGCACGCCAATGATATTCTTTTTCAAAAAGTCATCGTCATAAATTGTCCGAAATAAATCGGACAACGCCTTTCTATTTTTATTATTTATTCCCCCCGAAACAAGTAGAACTCTTGCTGTATTTAAATCGGATAATGGCATTACATTTCCCTCGTAATCAATGTAGAAAGAACCTTTTTCATCAAACACTCTAGCTATTGGTGTTTTCTGTTTTACTACTGCTTTTAGTACGCCATCAACGCTAACAAAGACTTCTGATTGTTGAATCATTTCTTGGTTGTTGATAGTTTTCTCCAATTTGTTCAAATCTACTTCAACTTTTGCGATGGTTTTTACGTCGCGTTTATTTTCTATTAACAATTTATTAACCATTTCATTCTTCACAAAAAGGTTGTCTCCATCGAGGAAAATTACCTCTGATTTCGCGAGTTTTCTGCTTTCATTTCGATGCGAAGCAAACGAATACAGAAAGACAACTAACGCTAACATCAGTACTAATCTTATCATTGACCAGTTGAAAATTTTCATAGTAACGATTTTTTAATTGATGGTACTAATTCTCCTATATCTCCTGCTCCAATTGTAACGATAACTGTTGCGTTACTTTCTGAAATGGAAGCAATTAAATTTTCTTTCTGAACCAACTTTTTATTGGCGCTTTTCATTTTTGAAAGCAGCCAACTTGAAGTAATTCCTTCCATTGGCAATTCACGTGCTGGATAAATATCCAACAAGAATATATCGTCAAAAGCGTCTAAACTTTTGGCAAAATCGTCGGCAAAATCTTTGGTTCTGCTGAACAAATGCGGTTGAAAAACAGCCAACACTTTTTGATTTGGATACAACTCACGAACCGCTTGATGTACGGCATTTATTTCGGTTGGATGGTGCGCATAATCATCAATATACACCAATTTATCGGTTTTAATTTGATACGAAAATCGTCGTTGAACGCCTTTAAATGATGCTAAAGCCTTAGCAATGGAATCGGTTGGGGAACCAAAAGTTTTAGCCATTGCTAAGGCCATTAAAGCATTCATTAAATTGTGATGTCCTGGCAAACCAAACGATATATTTTTAATGGTTTCTGATGGCGTTTGCACATCAAAAACATAGCTGCTATTTTCAATTCGGATGTTGAATGCTTTAAAATCAGCTTCCTGATTGATAGCAATGGTTAGTCCTTTTAAATCCAATCCTTTTGGGACAAACATTCTGGTTTTATCGGTTACTTTATCGGCAAATTCACGAAACGAATCTTCAATTGCATTGGCATCGCCATAAATATCCAAATGGTCAGCGTCCATCGAAGTGACGCAGGCAATATTCGGATGCAGATGTAAAAACGAACGATCAAATTCGTCCGCTTCAACCACCGTTATGGTTTTACCGCTTCCGATTAAATTGGAGTTGTAATTTTCGACAATTCCGCCAAGGAAAGCCGTAACGTCTTCTCCACTTTCGTATAAAATATGTCCGAGTATGCTTGACGTTGTAGTTTTACCATGCGTTCCAGCAACAGCAAAACAAAAGGTATCTTTGGTTATTAGTCCCAACACTTCGGCACGTTTTTTAATCGTAAAACCTCTTTCTATAAAATAATTCCACTCCGAATGTGAAACCGGCACCGCTGGAGTGACAATAACCAACGTATTTTCGATGTAATAATCGGTCGGAATTAAACCAATATTGTCTTCAAAATGAATCGCCATTCCACCAGCTATCAACTCGTCGGTTAGCATCGTTGGGGTTTTGTCGTAACCTGAAACGTTCTTTCCAATGTTTTGGAAATAACGAGCCAGAGCACTCATTCCGATGCCTCCGATTCCGATGAAATAGACGTTATGTATTTGTTTTAGATTCATATTTTAAGTTGCTGAGTCACTGAGTGACTGAGCTGATGAATTTATCTTATTAGTTTTATTATTTGTTCAACGATGTCTTTTGTGGCGTTGGGTTTGGCTAATTTTTTTATGTTTTGACTTAGATTTTGTTGCAAATTTTCGTCGTGAATTAGTGTGTTGAAAACCGATTCGAACTTTTCATCGAGTTCGTTTTCTTTCAACAAAAGCGCTCCGTTTTTATCTGCAATGGCTTTGGCATTTTTGGTTTGATGGTCTTCGGCAACGTTGGGCGACGGAATAAACAGTACTGGTTTTCCTACCAAGCACAACTCCGAAACCGATGATGCTCCAGCTCTAGAAATCACAAAATCCGCTGCAGCGTAAATCAAATCCATACGATCTATAAACGACAAAACTTGAACATTTTCGACTTCCGAAAAATGCGTATAATCTGACATATATAAATTACCACATTGCCAAATAATCTGTAAATTATTGTTACGGAAAAAATCGATTTCCTTTGCAATTAGTTGGTTGATTCGTCTTGCGCCTAAACTTCCACCGATGATCAAAAGTGTTTTTTTATTGTCATCTAAATTGAAATACGATAGGGCTTCTTGTCGTTTGGAATCGATATCCATAATATCTTGTCGCACCGGATTTCCAGTCAAAACAATTTTATGACTAGGAAAAAATCGTTCTAAATTTTCGTAAGCAACACAAATCGCATTGGCTTTTTTACTCAACCATTTGTTGGTGATCCCTGGATAGGAATTTTGCTCTTGAATTACTGTTGGAATATTCAAACTGGCTGCCATTTTTAATAACGGTCCGCTTGCAAATCCTCCCGTTCCAATAGCAACATCAGGTTGAAAATCTTTTATTATGCGACGTGATTTCCACAAACTACTCATGAGTTTTAGCGGAAACTTTGCGTTTTGTAAGGTAATTTTTCGTTGCAAGCCTGAAATCCAAAGTCCTTCAATTTTGTAGCCCGCTTGTGGCACTTTTTGCATTTCCATTTTATCTTCAGCACCTACAAAAAGAAACTCAGCGTCGGGAAAACGCGCTTTTAATTCATTAGCAATAGCAATCGCAGGATAGATGTGTCCTCCTGTTCCGCCGCCGCTAAGTATGAATTTATATGGTTTCATTTTTTTGAGTTGCTGAGTGACTGAGTTGCTGAGAAACTGAGTCAATCGATATTGTATATTTATTTTTTATTTAAAACTGCATTCATTGGATTATCGGTGATGGAATAATCTTCGTTATCAGAAATAGTTTCCATTTCGGCTTCTTCGTCTTCTTGCAATTGTTTGTCGATGAGTTTTTGCAACGCATCATCTCGTTTTTGTTTTTCTTCTAATTCTTTAGTAATTTCTTCTTCTTTTTTGGTCACACTTAGAATGATTCCGAGTGCAATACAGGTCATCCAAACCGAACTTCCTCCTGAGCTTATTAGTGGTAATGTTTGTCCGGTTACGGGTAATAATTCGACTGCCACAGCCATATTAATTAAAGCTTGAAAAACAATGGGAAATCCCAAACCAACGACGACTAATTTTCCGAAAAGGGAATTGGATTTATGCGCTGCTACAACAAATCGGAACAACAAAAGCAAGTACAAACTGAGTACTGAAAAAGCGCCTATGAGTCCGTATTCTTCCACAATAATCGCATAAATAAAATCGGATGACGATTGAGGTAAAAAGTTTTTCTGAACACTTTTCCCTGGACCAACACCATACAATCCGCCAGAAGCAATCGCTATTTTTGCTTTTTCAATTTGATAATCGTCTTCATCGGGTTTGTTGCTGGTAAAATTATCGATACGGCTAATCCAAGTATCAACACGATTGGGAAATGCATCTGGAAAAGCTTTCACTACTAGAATAAAAAACACCAAAGCAACGATTCCAGTTCCGAGGATAACAGCAATGTATTTTAAAGGATACTTTCCGATAAATGCCAACATCATAACCATAGAAAAAATCAGTGCTGCCGTTGAAAAATTCGCTGGAAGAATAAACATTATGGTGATGAAAACAGGCAACCACAATTCGAATAACGATTGTTTAAAAGTGAGTTGTACTTCACGCGATTTAGATAAATAGCGTGCTACAAATACATACAAAACAATAGCAGCTAGTGTAGAGGTTTGGAATGAAATTCCGATGAAAGGCACTTGTATCCAGCGACTGGCGTTGGCTCCGTCGATAACGGTTCCTTTCACCAAAGTGTAAATCAGCAACACCCAAACGATTGGCAATGCAATTCGTGAAATTCCTCTGAAATAATGATACGGAATTTTATGCACCTGATAAATGATAAAAAATCCGATAAAAATGTGCGCTAAATGTTTTACCAAATAGGTTACTGCATTTCCAGAACCATTGTGCAAATACGCCAAATTGCTACTCGCACTAAAAACTGGCATAAACGAAAACAACGCCAAAAGGGACACAAATGCCCAAATAACTTTATCTCCGTGTAAGCTGTTTATTAATTCCTTCATACTATTACCATGTTGATTTGGGTTCAGCTTTGGGTGTCTAACTACAAACACCCAAAACTAAAAACCCTTCCTTCAACCCAATTATAAATTTTTAACTTCTTCTTTAAATTGATTTCCTCTGTCTTCATAATTTTGAAACAAGTCAAAACTCGCGCAGGCTGGCGATAATAAAACAGCATCTCCTTTTTCGGCGATATGTTTTGCAGTGTGAACTGCATCGCGCATGTTATCTACTTCCACCATCATATCGACTACATTTCCGAAAGCATCAATTATCTTTTTATTGTCCACACCAAGACAGATAATGGCTTTTACTTTTTCGTGCACCAACGCCATCAATTCGCTGTAATCGTTTCCTTTATCCACACCTCCAACAATCCACACCGTAGGGGAAGTCATGCTATCCAAAGCAAAAAAAGTAGCATTGACATTTGTGGCTTTACTGTCGTTGATATAGAGTACGTTTTGGATTTTCAGTACTTTTTCCAAACGATGTTCAACACCTTGAAAATTAGACAAGCTTTCGCGGATGGTTTCTTTTCTGATGCGCATTAATTGTGCTACAGAAGTGGCTGCCATTGCGTTTTTCATGTTGTGCTTTCCTTCTAATGCAATGTTTGATGTTTCCATCATGAACTCTTCTTGGTTGATGTTTAATTCCATGGTGTTGTTGTTTATAAATGCTCCGTTTTCCAACTTATTTGTTAAAGAAAAAGGAATCAGTTTTGCTTTTGTTTTATTGTTTTGTAACCAATTTGTGATGGCTTCATCATCGGCATCATAGATGAGATAATCGTCCTCCGTTTGGTTCATTGTTATTCTAAATTTTGATGCGATATAATTTTCATATTTATAATCGTATCGGTCTAAATGGTCTGGACTCACATTGGTAATAATGGCGATGTGCGGTTTATAATTGACGATACCATCCAATTGAAAACTGCTCAATTCGAGCACATACGCATCGTAATTCTCTTCTGCAACTTGCCATGCAAAACTCTTTCCTATATTGCCTCCCAATCCTACATTCAATCCGCCTTGCTTTAGCAAATGATACGTTAGCATTGTTGTGGTTGTTTTACCGTTGCTTCCTGTAATTCCGATGGTGATGGCTTTGGTAAATTGACTGGCGAATTCAATTTCTGAAATCACTGGAATGCCTTTTTCTAATAGCTTTTTAACGATGGTCGCTTTGTCTGGAATTCCCGGACTTTTCATTACCACGTCGGCATTCAGAATGAACTCTTCCGAATGTTTTTCGTCTTCCCATTTAATGTCATTATGTATAAGAACTTGTCTGTATTTTTCATTTATTTTTCCGAAATCGGAAACAAAAACGTCGTATCCTTCTTTCTTTCCAAGAATGGCTGTTCCAACGCCACTTTCTCCTCCGCCAAGAACTACTAATCGTTGCACTATCTTAATTTTAATGTTACTATTGAAACAATCGCCAATAATATCGTTACAATCCAAAATCGGGTGACGATTTTACTTTCGTGGTAGCCTTTTTTCTGATAATGATGATGCAATGGCGACATTAGGAAAACACGTCGGCCTTCGCCAAAGCGTTTTTTAGTGTATTTGAAATAGGCAACTTGAATAATTACCGAAGCACTTTCGGCAAAAAATATCGCGCAAAGCACAGGCAATAGCATTTCTTTACGAACGGAAATAGCTAAGACGGCAATGATTCCACCAATAGTTAAACTTCCTGTATCTCCCATAAATACAGACGCTGGATACGAGTTGTACCACAAAAATCCGATTAACGAACCTACAAAAGCGGCAATAAAAACTGTCATTTCTCCTGAATTCGGAATGTACATTACGTTGAGATAACTCGACAAAATGAGGTTACCCGAAACGAAGGTGAAAATACCGAGTGCGAGCACCGAAATTGCCGAAGTTCCTGCAGCTAGACCATCAATTCCGTCGGTAAGATTTGCACCATTAGACACTGCTGTGATGATAAAAATGACTATTGGAATGAAGACCAGCCACGCCCAATTTTCATAACCATCTCCTGTCCATTCGATGAATTTGGCGTAATCCAATTCGTTATTTTTGGTAAATGGAATGGTTGTAGTTGTTGATTTTAATTCGTTTGGCGCTTGGCTAACCATACTCTCCGTTTGATTGAACGTAATAGGTTTGTTTGATTTTTCACGCACCGTTACCGCTGGATGGAAATACAATACCGAACCTACTATTAATCCCAATCCGACTTGACCAATAACTTTAAAAATCCCTTTTAAACCTTGTTTGTCTTTTTTGAAAATCTTGATATAATCGTCAATAAAACCAATAGTCCCCATCCAAAGTGTGGTAACAATCAACAGTATGATGTAAATGTTATTCAGTTTGGTTAGCAAAAGAACCGGAATAAGCGTGGCAATAATGATTATGATTCCACCCATTGTTGGCGTTCCTGCTTTTTGCTGTTGTCCTTCAAGACCAAGTTCGCGAACGGTTTCGCCTACTTGCTGATTTCTTAAAAAAGTGACGATTTTTTTTCCGTAAATAGTAGAAATCATCAGTGAAAGTATCAACGCCAAAGCCGAACGAAACGTGATGTATTGAAATACTCCAGTTCCTGGAACGTCAAGCGTTTTGTCTAAATATTCAAATAAGTAGTATAACATATTTCGTTATTTGTTTAGTTGTTCTAAAATTTCTTTCACTATTTGCATGTCATCAAAATCGTATCGCGTGCCTTGAATTTCTTGATACGTTTCGTGACCTTTTCCTGCTATTAATATGATGTCGTTGGCATTTGCTAATTGACATGCTGTTTTTATCGCTTGCTTTCTGTCTTCAATAGAAAGTGATTTTTTATAGTTTTGAGGTTCCACTCCAGCTTCCATTTCGGTAATGATGGCTTTCGGATCTTCCGTTCTTGGATTGTCCGATGTAATAATGACTTTGTCGCTTAATGTCGTTGCGATGTTTGCCATGATTGGACGCTTGGCTTTGTCTCTATCGCCACCGCAACCCACAACAGTAATTAGTTGTTCGTTTTTGGTGCGGATATCATTGATGGTATTCAACACATTTTCGAGTGCATCGGGCGTGTGTGCATAATCGATTATTGCCGTTATTTTTTGATTGGAAACAATAAATTGAAAACGACCTGATACACTTTCTAGTTCCGACAACAAGCGTAATACTTCTAATTTTTCGAGTCCGAGTTCGACAGCAGTTCCATAAATTGCCAACAAATTGTAGGCATTAAAGGTTCCGATTAATCGCACCCAAACTTCATTTTCATTGACTTTTAATAGCAAACCACTTAGTTGATTTTCTAAAATCTGTGCTTTATATTCGGCGTAGGTTTTTAAAGCATACGTCATTTTTTTTGCCATCGTATTCTGCAACATCACTAAACCGTTCTTGTCATCTACATTCGTTAATGCAAAAGCTGTTTTCGGAAGTTGATCAAAAAAGGTCTTCTTCACATCACGATACTCTGCAAACGTTGGATGATAATCCAAATGATCGTGTGATAAATTGGTAAAAACGCCACCTGCAAATAGCAATCCTTCGGTACGTTTTTGATGGATTCCGTGTGAGCTGACTTCCATAAAACAATAATCAACATCGCTTTCAATCATTTCATTCAGATAGAAATTAATCGTCAACGAATCGGGAGTTGTATGTGTCGCTTTGTGTTCGACATCGTCAACCATTATTTTTACGGTCGAAAGCAATCCGACTTTATACCCAGCTTTTTTGAACAATTGGTACAAAAGTGATGCAATGGTAGTTTTTCCATTGGTTCCTGTAATACCAACTAATTTTAGTTTTGAAGACGGATTGTCATAAAAATTAGACGCCATATACGCCAAAGCTGCATTGGTGTCTTTGACCTTTATATAGGTGATTCCGGTAACAATAACCTCTGGAAACGTATCGCATACTACAGCAATTGCGCCTAAATTAATAGCCGTTTCAATAAAATCATGTCCGTTAGAAACCGTTCCTCTAATAGCAACAAAAACGTCGTTGTCTTGAATTTTTCTCGAATCAAACTCGATTTTATTCACAGGCATTTCAGTTGAACCTTTAACCGCTTCAATCGCTACTTTGTATAATATGTCTTTAAGAATACTCACGATAATTCTAATAGTATTACGGCGTTTTTAACAATGGCTTGACCTGGTTGGATTGATTGCGATTTTACTTTTCCGGTGCCAGTTACTTTGACTTTTAACTTTAAATTTTCTAATAACGCGATAGCATCCATACCCGACATTCCTTTTAAATTTGGGATGTATTTAGGCGCTTCATTTTCTTTATCGGAATACTTTTGATAGCTAATTTCTTGTTTGCTGACCTTTCCGTTTAAATTTTTAATTTGATTGGTCGATGGCGAATCGGTGAAAATTTTCTGAGCGATTCGTTTAAAAACAGGTCCAGCCACATCAGCTCCATAGTAATTATTCATTGATGTGTTGGGTTTATGAACCACTACAATACACGAGTATTTTGGGTTTTCTGCTGGGAAAAATCCAACAAAAGATGAGATGTAATATTTGTTGACGCCGCCATCTTTACCGTAATCGGCAGCTGCAGTTCCAGTTTTTCCAGCCATGGAGAAATCTTTCGAATACAGCTTAGAAGCGGTGCCTCTTTTTACCACATTTTGTAAAATCACCTTTAACTTTTTAATCGTTTCCGGTGAACAAATACTCGGATTGATTACTTGCTTGTCGTATTTTTTGATGGTTTTATTCCACTCTTTTATCTCAGAAACAAAAATGGGTTTTATCATTTCACCGTTGTTAGCGATGGCGTTGTACAAGGTTAATGTTTGTAAAGGAGTTACCGCTACACCATATCCGTACGCCATCCACGGAAGTGAAATAGCACTCCATGATTTGTCGGTTGGTTGCGGAATTACAGGCACGCCTTCTCCTTTAAATGGCAATCCGAGTGGTTTGTTTAATCCCATACGGTCAATTCTATCCACAAATTCTTTCGGATTGTTTTTGTAATTTTCATAAACCGCCTGAACCATTATGGTGTTGGACGATACTTCAAAACCTTTTGCCAACGAAATTCTTCCGTAACCACCTTCGTGAGAATCGCGAACTTTTTTTCCGTTATACGTAATGATTCCGCCTTTACTATCGTAGACTTTGCTCGTATCGATTTTATTATCATCGAGCAACGCAATCATATCGACTAATTTGAAAGTTGAACCTGGTTCATGCGCCTCTGCTACGGCATAATTTACGGTTTCGTAATATGAGCCATCATTGGCTTTTCCTAAATTGGAAATGGCTTTTACCTTACCTGTTTTGGTTTCCATAACGACCACACAACCGTGATC
This sequence comes from Bacteroidota bacterium, assembly GCA_040385945.1. GTDB lineage: Bacteria > Bacteroidota > Bacteroidia > Flavobacteriales > Flavobacteriaceae > Flavobacterium. The sequence goes on along the minus strand of JAZKGN010000032.1, from coordinate 2,043 downwards.
TGCACCATATTCTTCCAATTGTTTTAGCAAAGCATGGTGCGCAATATCTTGAATATACACATCGATGGTTGAAATAACATCGTAGCCATCTTGCGGTTCTACTTCGTTGATATCACGAATAGGTTTCCATTGTCCTTTGGCTATTTTTTGTTTTTGAACTTTGCCGTCTTTTCCGTTTAAGTAATTTCTGAACGACCATTCAATTCCTTTTCCGTCGGGTTTTCCTTCGGGAGTGATTCTTTCGTAACCAATGGTTCTTTCGGCGATTTTTCCGATTGGATGTTCACGAACTGTTTTTTGCTCGACAATTATTCCGCCTTTATTCGGACCTAAATTGAATAATGGAAATCCTTTGATGCGAACATATTCAGTGTAACTTAAATCGCGCGCTAATAATAAATAGCGATTCTTGTTGGCTTTGGCTCGTCGCAATTCGGATTCAAAAAAAGAACTTGGTTTTTTTAACAATACGGAAAGCGAATCGGATAACGATTTTACATGCTTTTCAAACGCTTCTTTTTGTGGTGTCACCGCATCAAAACGAATGCTGTAATTTGGAATGGATGTCGCTAAAAGACTACCATCTGCAGAATAAATATTGCCTTTATTTGCCGGAATGACAAAGGTTTTTACCGATCTGTCTTTGGCTAATTTTCGATAATAATCTCCCTCTACCCACTGTATATTAGTGAGTTTTACCATAATTGCAATTGCCATCAATAAGATAACAACTGCCATTAGATAAATGCGATACGAAATATTTTTATCTTCTACTGCCATAGTTTTTTAAAGAAACTTTTCTCTGCTGGTTTTTTTACTTTTATTTTTGTTGGTGGCACCGATGAAGGAAAAATCCCTCTTGGTTCCATTTGAGTTGAAATGGTCGATTCCATTTTTAATTTCATCAATTCTGATCTTCTGTCTACAAATTCAGAGCGTAATTCCTTAACTTCATTTGTTAGGTCGGCGATTTTAAACACTTTTTGTTCGTAGCGATGTGAATTGGCAATCATGATAATGGCAAGAACAATTAAAAAAACGATGAACCGCCAGTTTCGAGTAGCGTCTTCATTTACTAAATACCGTGCTTTTAATATGCTGTAAACTCCGCCTTTCATATTATTTTTTTTCTGCTATTCGCAACTTGGCACTTCTTGCTCTGTTGTTGATTTTGATTTCAGCTTCTGTCGGAACAATTAATTTTCCTACTAATCGGAATGGAACCGAGAAATTGCCATAAAAATCACGTTCTGGTTCTCCTTCAAACAAGCCGTTTTTCATAAAGCGTTTTACTAATCGGTCTTCTAGTGAGTGATAGGAAATTACGCTTAACCTTCCTTCCGGCTTTAAAATCTCGAGCGATTGTTCTAAAAATTCTTTCAGCACTTCCATTTCTTGATTGACTTCAATTCGGATGGCTTGGTATATTTGAGCTAAAATTTTATTCTTAAATTGTTCTGGTAAAAACCTGTTCAAGACCACTTTTAATTCGTCTGTTGTTCGGATTTCTTTCTCCTCTCTTGCCTGAATAATTGTCTTTGACAACAGAGGCGCATTTTTCAATTCGCCATAATCCAAAAAAACTCTGCGTAGGTTGGCATCGTCATATTCGTTCACCACTTTAAAAGCATCGAGCTCATTTTTCTTACTCATTCTCATATCCAGTTGCGCGTCAAAACGAGTAGAAAAACCTCTTTCTGGAACATCAAATTGGTGTGATGAAACACCTAAATCGGCTAAAATTCCGTCAACACTTTTCACTCCGTGAAATCGCAAAAACCGTTTGATGTATCTAAAATTCTCTGGAATTAAAACAAACCGTTCGTCCTTTAAAGCATTCTCCTGTGCCTCTTCATCTTGATCAAATCCAAACAATTTTCCATCTGGACCCAATCGCTGTAAAATTTCTCTTGAATGTCCGCCGCCGCCAAATGTTACATCAACATAAACGCCGTTGGGTTTGATATTCAAGCCATCTACTGTTTCCTTTAATAGAACAGGGTTATGATATTCCATTGTCATCGTCATTAACATTTCCCATTA
>JAZKGN010000031.1:0-9770 GCA_040385945.1 Bacteroidota bacterium | reverse complement strand
CATCAAATTCCAAAACAAAATCGGTCAACTCCAAACAAAGCAACAAAAAAAGGCGCAATGAATTTGGCGAAGACGATGATAACTAAAATACAAAACTTACAATCATGGAAACGCAAACACAAAATTTATTTATAGTCGAAGACAATCCTATGAATGCAAGCAATTTGATGAATTATTTAAAAAAAAGATTCCATCAATCGCTCACCATTTCTACCTTTTTAGATGGCGAAAGTTTATTGAAAAAAGTAGATGATAAAACCGCAATAGTGGTTCTCGATTATGATTTGAAAGGCGAAAGAGCCGACAAGTTACTTGTCGCTATTAAAGAGATAAATCCGTTTACCGAAGTCATCGTTCTTTCTTCCGATTTAGAAATTGGAACCGCTATCGATGCCTACAGAAAAGGAGCTTCTAACATTGTTCATAAAGGTAAAAACGACGTAAAAAAGATTCGCTCAATTGTATACAGAATTATGTATTATCCTGTTGAAGTCATCAAACGATTCTTCGGATTAAAAGAATTGTTAGCCATTTTTATAGTAGAAATTTTATACATCGGACTTGTCGTTTTTATTGGGATGAAAATTTTCACTTAAAAAGAACTGAAAAGCATTGTAAAACGTAATTAATTCAGCAGCAAAAACATAAAATTATGATACCAAAAATCGGATTATCCGAAATTAACTTGCAAAAAAGCATCAACCTCTTGGCAATTGTCTTGTCTGACGAAATGACGCTGTACATCAAAACCAGAAAATTCCATTGGAATGTTGCTGGAGAAAGCTTCATGGAATTGCACAAATTATTCGAAGCACAATATGCCGAATTGGAACAAATTATCGATGAGGTTGCCGAGCGAATCAGCAAATTAGGCGGAAAAACAATTGGTACCATGAACGAGTTCACTTTGCTTTCGCGAATTGTCGAACATCCTAATAAATATCCAGTTCAAAAAGCAATGCTTTCGGAATTGTTATCCGATCACGAAACGCTAATTGAAGATTTGCGAAAAGATATTGATGTGTGTTCCGACGAAAACCACGATGCTGGAACAGCCGATTTTCTCACCGGTTTATTACAACAACACGAAACCATCTCTTGGGTATTGAGACGATACCTAAGCTAATTTTTTAATTTAATAAATAACATTTTATGACACGAACAGGAACAGCCCATTGGGAAGGAACTCTCAAAGAAGGAAAAGGCAACCTATCGCTACAAAGTGGCGTTTTAGAAAACGCAAATTACAGTTTCAAAACCCGTTTTGAAGAAGGCGAAAAAGGAACCAATCCCGAAGAATTATTAGCCGCAGCACACGCAGGTTGCTTTACCATGCAGGTCGCAGCCTTACTCAGTAAAAAAGGAATTACACCAACCACTTTAGACACCGAAGCTATACTTACGATGGAAGGTTTGGATATCATTGCCATGCATTTAAAAATTACTGGATTGGTGCCAGGAATAAGCTCTGAAGAGTTTGCCACGATTACTAAAAATGCCGAACAGAACTGTATGATTTCTAAAGTGTTGGTGGTACCAATAACTTCTGAAGTTCATTTTGCTGGAGAAACTCTGTGAATTTTGCAACTAATCAATAAAGTTATATAATATGTTAAGCTTGTGATATATCGATATTTACTTAATTAAAATAAGAGAAATTATGAGTATTTCAAAAGCAATTGACGCCTTCAATTCACTCATCGTTATTAATAATGACAGAATAAAAGGATACAGAACAGCCTCAAGAGAAATTGAAGAACCCGAGTTGAAACAGTTTTTTGTCGACTTAAGTGAAACAAGTGTCACATGTAGAAACGAGCTTATTGATAAAGTTGAAAGCCTAGGTGGCGTAGTCGATGAAGGAACAAGAACTTCTGGAAAATTTTTTAGAGCTTGGATGGAAATCAAGTCGGCACTTACAGGAAACGATATTAACACTATTGTTAAATTGTGCGAATACGGTGAAAATGTGGCGCTAGATGCCTATAAAGATGTTTTAATTCAAGAAGTTCATGAAATTGTATCGACTGAACAAAATTTATTGAACAAACAATATGCTTTACTAAAAGGAGATTATGAAAAACTGAAACTAATACGTAATGTGCTAAAGTCGGAACAATAAAGTAACGATAAAAATAATCAATGTTGTTTAGTCAAGAGAAGAAGTAACTCACCAAAAAACCTAATTTTTTGGTACTAACAAACAACATTGATATTTTTTTGCAATTTTTTAATCATAAAAAAAAGCTTCCATTTTAGTTTCACAACCCAATTAAAAGCTTAAAAACGATTTTGATGATAAACAATTAACAATGCAATTATGGTAACTTCTATAAAAAATATTTTTGAAGACGTCGGCAATTTTTCTTTATTCGCTGGACGATTTTTCAGAGAAGTTTTCAGGCCTCCTTTTCAAATCAATGAGTTCTTTCGACAGTGTTATGCTATCGGAAATAAATCATTGCCTTTGGTCATCATTACGGGTTTTATTATGGGATTGGTTTTAACCGTGCAATCCCGACCAACAATGGTGCAATTTGGTGCCGAAAGTTGGTTGCCAAGTATGGTGTCATTATCGCTAATTCGAGAAATTGCTCCTGTAATTACTGCTTTAATTTGTGCTGGGAAAATTGCTTCCGGAATTGGTGCCGAGCTAGGTTCGATGAAAGTAACCGAGCAAATTGATGCCATGGAAGTTTCGGCAATCAATCCGTATCAATATTTGGTGGTCACCCGAATTTTAGCAGCCACTTTTATGATTCCGATTTTGGTCATTTTTGCCGATTTAATTGGAATTTTCGGAGGTTATGTTGGCTACAATATTCGCGGAAACATGGGTCTTTACCGCTATTTCTCAGAAGTATTTGACCATCTCGAATTTTTAGATTTATTTCCAGCGGTTATCAAAACCTTTTTCTTCGGATTTTTTATTGGATTAATAGGTTGTTACAAAGGTTTCAACGCTTCAAACGGAACTGCCAGTGTTGGTGTTGCAGCTAATGAAGCTGTTGTAGCGGCTTCACTTTCCATCTTTATAATCGATATGTTCGCTGTTCAAATAACCGATCTTTTTTTCTAACCCATGAAAGCAACTACACCCATAATATCGATAAAAAATTTACACAAAACATTTGGTAGCAACAAAGTGCTACAAGGTGTGAATATGGAAGTAAACAAAGGAGAAACCCTTGTTGTACTCGGACGTTCGGGCACAGGAAAATCGGTTACCATAAAATGCTTGGTGCGATTAGTAGAAGCCGATAAAGGCAAAATTGAAGTCTTCGGAACAGATATCACCAATTTAAAAAACAACGAACTCAACGAACTCAGAATAAAAATAGGGTTTATGTTTCAAAACGGCGCGCTTTACGATTCGATGTCGGTCAGACAAAACCTAACCTTTACCTTAAAACACCATAATAAAGAGTTGTCGGATGAAGAAATGGAAGAAAAAATTATCGATGCGCTCGAAAATGTTGGTTTGGCCGAAGCCATCGAAAAAATGCCTGCCGAATTATCGGGCGGAATGAAAAAACGAATCGGTATGGCTCGGACTTTAATTATTAATCCGGAAATTATTTTGTATGACGAACCTACATCTGGACTAGATACGATTACCGCAAGAGAAATTAGTGAACTGATTTTATCCATCCAAAAAAAGCAAAAAGCAACATCTATTATTATTACACACGATATGGCCTGCGCCAAACTAAATGGAAACCGAATTATGATTTTAAATGACGGCGTGATTCATGCCGAAGGAAGCTACGATGAATTGGAAAAAAGCAAGGACGAATGGGTACGCTCATTTTTCATTTAAACTAAAAACACAACAATTATGAAAAAAAATTCGAATGATATATGGAAATTAGGAATGTTTGTCGTTATCGGACTGGCACTACTTACCGTTAGTATTTATTTTATTGGAGAAAACAAAAATTTATTTGGATCTACTTTTAACTTAAGGACTAATTTTAAAAATGTAGGTGGATTGGATATCGGAAACAATGTACGCTTTTCTGGAATAAACGTAGGTACGGTTCAAGAGATTGAATTTGTTTCGGATTCTAGTGTTGTTATTAAGATGGTCATCAAAGAAGAAGTGAAAAAATACATCAAAACCGACGCTACGGCAAGCATAGGTTCAGACGGATTGATGGGCGATAAAGTGCTTACTATTTCACCTGGAACCGAATCCAAAAAAATTGTAAAAGACAACGATGTCATTAAGTCGACTGCAGCAATTGAAATTGAAGATTTAATGAAGGGATTAAAACGAAGCATAGATAATGCTGCTATAATAACCGATGAGTTGGCTGTGTTTACCACCAAAATGAACAACGGAAATAGTGTGTTGTCAAAGTTGGTCAACGATGACAAACTAGGAGCATCCGTAGGAACATCTCTAAAAAATGTTGAACAAGCAACCGCTGAGCTGAAAGAAATTGAAGCCGCCGCCAAGAATAACTTTTTATTGAAAGGATATTTTAAAAAGAAAAAGAAAGCCGAAGAAAAGAAAGCGGAAGACAAAAAAGACGCAGCAGAAAAGAAAGCTAAGGAAGCCGAAAAGAAAGCCGCAGAAAAAAAGTAATGTAATAAAAATGTGAATTATATAACTTTTGCTAAAAGTAGTATAATAGCTATTTGGCTATTATAAAGCAATTTTACATTAATTAATTAACTCATTAAATCTAAAATTATGAAAACATTTAAATACCTCGTGTTGGGAATTATTGCTATGATAAGTCTACCATCAAGTGCCCAAGTCTCTGTTAATGTAAACATTGGTCCGCCACCTGTTTGGGGTCCGCCAGTAACTGTTGAAGAGTATTACTATTTACCAGATGTCGATTCGTATTATGATTTACGAACATCACAATTTATTTACCTTAACAGAGGAACTTGGGTTAGAGCAAAAGCATTGCCAGCTCGTTACAGAAGCTATAATTTAAACAGCGGAAACGTTATTGTTTTAAGTGATTACCACGGACGTACGCCATACAAACATTACAAAACGCATAAAGTTAAGTATGTAAAAAAATGGAACAACGGAAACAATGGTAATGGAAACAATGGAAACGGTAATGGAAACGGAAACAAAGGAAAAGGGAACAAAGGAAAAGGAAAAAAACACTAATATAATTGATTATTGTTTATAGGGTTACGAATTAATTATAATTCTTAAAGGCATCAAATCAATTTTGGTGCTTTTTTGTTCAAAATAAAAACCAAGAGGCAAACTACCGAAGCATCTTTATTACTTTAAAAAATTTCAATATGGGACCTACAAAAAGAATCGCCGTTTATATGGATCATTTCTTCGCAAGTGTGATCGAATATACTAATACAGCCAAAGAGGTAATAGCTATTACGTCTGAGTTTAATCATTTTGAAAGAGAGAAAATATTGCAAAAAGGCGAAAGTCATCTCCATCATAAAGAGCAGCATTTGCAACTTAAATATTACAAAGAAATTAGTGATGCTATTACCGATTGTTCACACGTTTTATTATTCGGACCCACAACAGCAAAAACCGAATTGCAAGCTATTTTAGCACATGATAATCGGTTTACAGGTGTTGAAATTACCATTAAAATCACCGATAAATTAACGTCAAACGAGCAACTTGATTTTATAAACAATTGTTTTTATATCGATACACCATGAAAGGTATGTATTTAAAATTGGAAGTACTGTTTGAAAAACTAACTTCTGTTGCTACCCGAATTTTAGGAAATCCAATCACTTTTATAATTGCTTTGGCTTTGGTCTTATTTTGGTGGGCAAACAGTTTGTTTTCATCGCATGACTACCATCAAAATATTGGTGATATTATTTTCGGAATTACTTTTCTGAGTTTGTTCATCATCCAAAAATCATTCAACAGGTATTCGGCATTAATCCATTTAAAAGTAAATGAATTGATTTCTTCTCATGAAACTGCAAATAATGAAGTGATAAAAGCCAATGAAAAAACAGAGAAAGAATTGAATGAACTTTCCAACGAATATATTTCGGAAGAAGAAACAGCTGTGACAAAAGAAAACAACAAAAGCGAATAGTTTAAAAGTTGGAATAATGCAACACTATTGTAAAATTCTGTAATACAACACATTATTTATTTCGGCAACTTTGTACTATAAGAGAATGTATTTTAACAACACCAACCAAATGTTTATTTAAGATACTTTACAATTCTCAAGTATAAACTTAAAAAAAACAAAAATCATGAGCAATTTATTGTACACCGTAGCAATTATTTTAATTATTTTATGGGCAGTTGGCTATTTTGCCTACAGCGCAGGAGGAATTATCCACATTTTATTAGTCATTGCAGTTATTGCAATTTTGCTAAGATTGATTCAAGGAAAAAGATTATAAAACAATAACCATTTTAAAAAATAAAATTATGAATTCAAGTAAAGTATTATTAGGAGTATTAGGCGGAATAGCCGTTGGAGCAATTGCAGGCGTATTATTAGCACCAGATAAAGGATCTAAAACCAGAAAAAGAATTTTAAACACTGGAAAAGGGTATGCAAACGATCTTAAAGGGAAATTAGAAGATTTGTCAAAAGAAGTTACCAATAAATACGAAAGTTTCGTTGGTGACGCCAAAGATGCGATTTCAAACCAAATCAAGTAGTGTTTATCAGCCCGTTTCAGTACAGTTTTTAAAGTATTGAAACGGGTTTATTTAATTTAGAGATAATAAATATGTTATGGAAAACAATCCGACACAAATAGAACAGTTAATTGAAAAAGCAGAAGTATACAGCAGAACTTCGTTAAAGTTACTGAAGTACAATGCCATTTTCAAATCGGCTGATATCGCTTCAAACCTAGCGGTAAAATTGGCGATAGCAGTTACTGTTGTGATGTTTTCTTTATTCATAAGCATTGGTTTGGCACTCTGGATAGGCAAAGAACTAGGAGAAACGTTTTATGGTTTTTTTGTTGTTGCCTCTGTGTATTTACTTATCGGAATAGTGATCTATCTTTTAAGAGACAATTGGATTAAAAACCCAGTTAGTAATTTCATTATTTCTCGATTACAAAAAAAATAACACAATGAAAGCAATTAGCGAAAGAGACAAAATCATCGAGAAAATCGAAGAGCTACGAGTAAAACAATCGGAAGATTTGGCTGCGTTGAAAGAGCAATTTCAATTAACTCAAGACAGCCTCAAACCTGTCAATTTAATTAAAAACACCTTGCTTGACGTAACGTCTGGCACTACAACATCTGCTTTGCTTGATGGTGCTTTGAGTATCGCTGGCGGATTCCTTTCGGATAAATTACTTCCCAAATCAACACCCAAATCCATCAAACAAATAGGAAGTAGAATCCTAAGGTTTGTAACGGAAAAATTCCTACACAAAAAAGCGTAACTAACTAAACGTTAGAATTATGATACTTTTTAAAGCAATTGTATAAGTCATACAACAAGTGAGACTTTTACATTTGTAATGTATAATACTAAAATAAACCAATTATGAAAACTACAATCATGACACTTGCTATCGCATTATTTTCGATGGCAAATTACGCTCAAAATAAAAACGTACAAGAGACTACAAAAACGACAACTACATCGGTGAAAACCAATGATGGCGAGCGAAAAATCGTTAAAAAAGAAAACGTTAAGGAGGTTCAAAACATTGAATTAAAAGAACCACAACCCAACACTATAAATGTCGATACCAAAGAAACGCCAGTAACTGTTACCGCAACAACACAAATCACCAATCCTGACGGAACCATCAGAACGGTAGATGTTGACAGAAGTTCGTACTACATGTCTAACGGAACAAAATACAAATTAACACGTGATGCTTCGGGTTATACAGTGACTTACGGAACTGGAAAACCAGCGGTGTTAAGACAAACGTCGACCAACAGTTATGTTTTTAGAAACAACGACAGAACGGCCGTAGGTTATTTTGATACCAATGGCGATTTAATTCTGGAAGTGTATGATGATAAAACAGATAAGGTAACACTTGAAAAATACATAATCGTAAAACCGTAAGTACCTACTAAATAAATGCAATAAAAAACGACTCCATTACAGAGTCGTTTTTTTATTGGGTTAAAGTGAATTACGAGTTTTATCCCACACTTTTTATCACATACGTTACCATTCCCCAAATGATTAATTCGTTTTCATCGGTGACTTTTATCGGTTGGAAAGCTGGATTTTCGGGCATTAGATACACGCCGTCTTTGGCAACTACAATTCGTTTTATGGTAAATTCTCCGTCAATAAAGCAAACGGCAATTTTGTTGTTTTTGGGTTCGAGACTTCGGTCGATGACTAAAATATCGCCATCGTCAATTCCGGCACCAATCATCGAAGTTCCAGCTGCTTTGGCATAAAAAGTAGCTTCTTGGTTTTTGACCAACACTTTGTCGAGGCTAATTTTACTTTCGTCAAAATCGGCTGCAGGCGATGGAAATCCGGCTTTTATTCCGCTAGAAACAAAAGGAAGTTCATGGTTGTTTTCGAAATCGGGAACAAAGAAGTTAAGTTTTTTTGTCATAATTTTTACCGCAAAGAGTGCAACTTTTTTTTAAAGTGTGTTTAGCATTTTATTTTTAAAATGGCTGCAATGTCTGTTGTGTATTTCGGAGATAAATGATCTTGTTTCATTTTCCAAGTCTTTTGTAAATCTTGATTACCCAAACGTATTTTGCGTTCGCCTGTTTTTTTATGAAAATCGTCTATTACTTTCATTAGTTTTTGATGCTTCGGATTTTCTTCTTCAAACAAATGCAATTGCTTTTGATTTTCAGCGATAATCTGCGTGACAATAACGCCAGTTTTAAGATACGCTTCTCCAGGTTCGTACAATTTTTCCAACAACCGAACGGCTACTGCACTAATCGTTAAACACGAATTACTAGCAAAAGGCAAAGTTTCCATCTGACTGAAATAAAACCGTTTGTTCTGATTCTGATGTTGATCTTTCACCAAAAGTACAATTACACTGTGGCAACAGGAATTTTGTTTTCGCAATTTTTCGGAGCACACGGTTGCAAAAGTAGAAACCCGTTCTTTAATGTCGTCTATATTTGAAAGCTTCTTTCTAAAGCTTCGGGTAATGGCAATGCTTTTTTTATCTTCCAAAGGATTGTCGAGTGTCAGTACCGATTTTCCTTCCAATTCGTTTTTCAATCGCAAACCAATAACGCCCATTTCTTTTTTAATAAACGCTTCGTTATGAGCCTGAATAAAATCGTACGCTGTTATGATACGTTGTAGTTTCATTTTTTTTGTCAAGCGATAACCAATGCCCCAAACGTCTTCAATCTTCGTCCATTTTAGCGCTTTTACACGCTTTTCTTCCGAGTCGATTACATAGACACCTTTTGTTTTTTCAGGATATTTACGCGCGATTTTATTGGCAACTTTGGATAGTGCTTTCGTTTCGGCAAAACCAATCGAAACCGGAATACTCAGCCATTTTTGAATGCGAGTTTTCATCTGCACACCATACTCAAAAAAATCAAGAACAGTAACTCCGTCAAAATTCATAAACGCTTCGTCTATGCTATACGGTTCTACATGTGGTGTAAAGCCTTCTAGAATTTTCATCACCCGATTACTCAAATCGCCATACAAAGCATAATTGGAAGAAAAAACATGAATGTTCTTTTCTTTTAGTTCTTGTCGAACTTTAAATTCGGGTGCTCCCATCGGAATACCCAACCGTTTTGCTTCATCACTTCGTGAAATAATACAACCGTCGTTATTAGACAAAATAAC
>JAZKGN010000030.1:0-3065 GCA_040385945.1 Bacteroidota bacterium | reverse complement strand
AAAAAAATACAAGAACTTTCCAAAGGAATGGCGCAAAAAATTCAATTTGTGGTGACGGTGTTGCACCAACCGAAATTGCTGATTCTCGACGAACCGTTTTCTGGTTTCGATCCTGTAAATGCCAATTTGATTAAAGACGAAATCATCGAATTAAACAAAAAAGGAACGTCAGTTATTTTTTCAACACATCGTATGGAAAGCGTAGAAGAAATGTGCGACCATATTGCCTTAATCCATAAATCGAATAAACTGATTGAAGGGAAATTAAGTGACGTTAAAAAACAATTTCGAACCAATAGTTATGAAGTCGGAATTTTAACCAACAATGTAGAAGGATTAATGTACGATTTATCACAAAAATTCACACTATCTCAAACCGATTTCAAATCGCTAAACGACGAATTAAAACTCGAAATTCAATTGGGAACAGCTACGCCAAATGACTTATTAAACACACTTATTCAACGTGGACAAGTAACGCATTTCATGGAAAAAATTCCGAGTGTAAACGATATTTTTATTAAAACAGTAACCGAATAGATGAGCAAAATAGCACTAATTATAAAAAGAGAATTTGTTGCCAAAGTCCGCAATAAATCATTCATTGTAATGACATTTTTGAGTCCGTTGTTGTTCGTCGGAATTGCCGTTTTCGTTGGCTTTTTAAGCACAATGAAAGCCGAATTAAAAACCATTGCCATCCATGATGAAACCGGAATGTTTGCTTCCAAATTTAAAAGCGATGAAGAATACAAATACGTCGATTTCTCTAAAGTGGATATCAAAACCCTTAAAGACAGCATAATAAGTGAAAGTTATGAAGGGCTTTTACTTATTCCAAAAGAAATAGCCTTGCCAAAAACCAATAATAATACATCGGTAGAAGCAAAAGTGCAATACGTTTCCAATGACAGTCCAGGTGTAATGTTTATCGAAGATTTACAAGATGTCATCAACAAAAGACTTACCGAAGAAAACTATCAAACCGCTGGTTTAGACACGTTAAAAATCACACAAGCCAAAGCCGACGTTACCATAAATCTAGCCAAAGCCTCAGGCGAAGCTGCACTCAAAGGATTGAACGAAATCAAAATCGGAATTGGTGGTGCGTTTGGATATTTAATCATGATGTTCATCATCATCTACGGAAACATGGTTATGCGAAGTGTTATTGAAGAAAAGACGTCGCGTATTATCGAAGTGATTATTTCGTCGGTAAAACCTTTCCAATTGATGATGGGAAAAATCATCGGAACGTCATTAGCTGGAATCCTGCAATTTTTAATTTGGGCAATCCTCGGAATGTCAGCGATGTTTATTCTATCGTCAATTTTTGGCGTACAAATGGGCGCGACATCCGGAATGCAAGATCAAGCGATGCAAACTGCACAATCTACAGGAAAGTTGCAGTTGTATATAGCCGAATTGTGGAATCTACCTATAGCTACTATCATCATTTCCTTCATTGTTTATTTTATTGGAGGTTACTTTCTATACAGCTCGTTCTATGCTTCCATCGGAGCTGCTGTCGATAACGAAACCGATTCACAGCAATTTCTTTTGCCAATCATCATGCCTTTAATTTTGGGTGTTTACATCGGATTTTTTACTGTAATGAATGATCCTCACGGAACAGTTGCAACAGTATTTTCAATGATTCCACTTACATCACCAATCGTGATGATGATGCGAATTCCGTTTGGTGTGCCTTGGTGGCAAATCGTTCTTTCGATGACCATTCTTTTTAGCACCTTTTTCGGAGTGGTTTGGTTTGCAGCCAAAATTTACCGCGTCGGAATTTTAATGTACGGCAAAAAACCAAGCTGGAAAGAATTGTTTAAATGGCTTAAATATTAAAAAGGAGTTGCTGAGATACTGAGTTGCTAAGCAGCTGAGTTCTTTAGCAATATGGATTATGAATTTCAATCAGAGAAAACTCAGTCACTCAGCGACTCAGAAACTCAGAAACTTTAAAAAATGTCAAAAATACTAATCATAGAAGACGAAGCCTCCATCAGAAGAGTGCTTACCAAAATCCTCTCCGAAGAAAGCGTTACCTACCAAGTTGAAGAGGCTGAAGATGGCGTACAAGGACTTGAAAAAATCAAAAATACCGATTACGATTTGGTGTTGTGTGATATCAAAATGCCCAAAATGGACGGAGAAGAATTGCTTGAAGCCGTTAAAAAAATAAAACCCGAAATTCCAATCGTGATGATTTCCGGTCACGGCGATATGGAAACGGCTATCAATACAATGCGTATGGGAGCCTTTGATTACATTTCAAAACCACCCGATTTGAACCGATTGTTAAATACGGTGCGCAATGCGTTAGACAAAAAACAACTCGTTGTAGAAAATAAAATCCTAAAGAAAAAAGTCAGCAAAAATTATGAAATGATTGGTAATTCTGAGCCAATCAATCATATCAAGCAGATGATTGAAAAAGTCGCACAAACCGATGCTAGAGTACTTATTACTGGTCCGAATGGCACCGGAAAAGAACTCGTTGCGCATCAGTTGCACGAAAATAGTGAACGCGCTGATTTTCCATTAATTGAAGTCAACTGTGCTGCAATTCCGTCCGAATTAATAGAAAGTGAATTGTTTGGTCACGTAAAAGGTGCGTTTACATCGGCGATAAAAGATCGTGCAGGAAAATTTGAAGCAGCCGATGGCGGCACAATTTTTTTAGATGAAATTGGCGACATGAGTTTGGCTGCACAAGCCAAAGTATTACGTGCGTTACAAGAAAGTTTGGTACAAAGAGTCGGAGCAGATAAAGACATTAAAGTCAATGTTCGTGTGGTTGCGGCGACCAATAAAGATTTGAAAAAAGAAATCGAAGAAGGCCGTTTCCGTGAAGATTTATACCATCGATTGGCGGTGATTTTAATTAAGGTTCCGGCATTGAATGACCGTCGGGATGACATACCTTTGCTCATCGAACATTTTGCTACTAAAATTGCCGAAGAACAAGGAAATGCACAAAAAACATTTTCTGCAACAGCCATAAAATTGTTGCAAGAATACGATTGGACAGGTAACATTCGTGAATTGCGAAA
>JAZKGN010000029.1:5408-7806 GCA_040385945.1 Bacteroidota bacterium | reverse complement strand
TAAATAGGTATTGCCACATATCCATGAAAAAGATATGTGGTTGTACTTTTTAAAGAGTATGAATCAAACCAATCAAAAATCGGGTTCACAGTTGTGTAACGAAGCAGTTTTTAAAACTGTTTTTGATTCGTATTTTAAATTGTTGCGAAATTTTTTGATCTATAAATTCAAAGATGTTGAACGGGCAGAAGACACAGCACAAAACGCTTTTGTTATTCTTTGGGAAAATTGTAGCATCTTAAAACCCGAACAAGCCAAAAGTTTTTTATACACAACGGCTATTCGTCTTTCGCTCAATTTGATAAAACATGATAAAATTGTTACTACTTTTGAATTGACTTCGAAGCCCAGTGAAACACATCAAGAAACGCCCGAATTTTTATTAGTAGAAGCAGAATTGCGCAAACAATTAGAAAAAGCAATACATGATTTACCCGAAAAACAACGCACCGTTTTTTTAATGAATCGATTGGATAATCAATCCTATACTGAAATTGCTTCTGTGTTGGATTTATCCGTAAAAGCAGTAGAAAAAAGAATGCATTTGGCTTTGTTGGCCTTGCGAAAAGTAGTAAAAAATGTTTAAAAAGTAGGCACATGAAAAACGAAAACGAACATTACTTAGCCGATTGGTTAGCAGGCAAATTGTCTGATGATCAATTGCAGCAATTAGTTTCTGAAGATGACTTTTTAGCTTTTCAAAAGATTAAAAACGTTCTCCATAATACTACAATTTCAGAGCCTAATATGGAAGCCAATCTTGCAGCTATCAAGCACAAATTAGCAACTAGAAAGATAGCAAAGTCTAGAAAAGTCATCCCTATGTGGAGTTATGCGATTGCAGCTTGTTTGCTAGTATCTTTTGGGTTATATCAACTTTATTTTTTATCGAATGAAGTGCAAACCAATTTTGGCTCGACAAAAACAATTGTGCTCAATGATAATTCGAAAGTTACTTTAAACGCGAAATCAAAAGTGTGTTATGCTAATTTATTTCAGTTTAATAGAAGCATCAAGTTAGAAGGAGAAGCTTTTTTTGAAGTTGAAAAAGGACGTTCATTCACAGTAACTACACCACTTGGTGAAGTAAAAGTATTGGGAACCAAGTTTAATGTAGTATCGTTTTCTGACTATTTTGAAGTGGTTTGTTATGAAGGAAAGGTTAGGGTAGAAGTCGATAAAAAAGCAACTATTTTAACCAAAGGAGAAAGTGTTCGTTGTTACAATACCACTTTTGAAAATTGGGCCGACACCAACCTTCCAAAACCGTTATGGATGACGGGTGAAACCGAGTTGAAAAAAGTGCCAATGAAATATGTTTTTGCACAATTTGAAAATCAGTTTGATATGGAAGTTGTTTATCCAAAAAATATTGAAAGTATTAAATTTACTGGAAGTTTTACTAATGCCAACATAGAAACTGCTTTGCAATCGATATGTATTCCGTTGCATTTAAAGTATTCCACTACTGCATCTGGAAAAATTCAAATTTCAGAATGAAACAGGTTATTTCTCTTTTTTTGCTACTGCTTTTCTTTCAAAATTCGTGGTCACAAAAATTCGAAAAATTTCCTTTTGCCTACACTTCAGAAAAAATGGAGAAGGTGCTTTTTGATGTGGAATCTAAATTCAAAATCAAGTATTCGTACATCGACAGCATCATTTCTAAAAAGAAAATTACACTTCCAAAAAAGTTGTATTCTTTAGAAGAACTCAATCAAAAAATCACCCAACAAACTTCTTTAAAAATAAGTAAGATTGATAACCGATTTTATGCTGTTTCCGATGAGGCAGTAACAACAGATACCATTAAAAAATACTATCTCAACGAAATTATTGTAGAAGGATTTTTAGCCAGCGGAATCAATAAAACCAATCAAAAATTCACTATTTATCCACAAAAAGTAGCCACATTACCAGGTGTTACTGATGCCGATATTTTACTTTCGTTACAACAATTACCAGGTGTTAAAAGTCCGAATGAAACGGCAAGCGGATTGCATGTTCGCGGTGGCACTTCCGACCAAAATTTGATTCTTTGGGATGGTATTCGATTGTATCATCCTGGGCATTTATTCGGAATGATATCCGGAATTAATCCGAACGTAGAACAAACCGTAAATTTTTACAACAAAGCGACAAATCCAAAATTTGGTGAACGAATTAGCAGCATTATCGATATAAAAACGAGCGATAAAATTGTCGATAAACTAAAAGTAAATGTGGGTGTAAATGCCCTAAATACTGATGTGTATGTTCGAACGCCACTGATTAAAGAAAAGTTGGGTTTGCAAGTGTCAGGAAGAAAATCCTACACCCAATGGTTGCAAACACCCACGTTTACGCAATTGGCTGAGAAGGTATTTCAGAATACCAATTTCAATGATTTTAACGACCA
>JAZKGN010000029.1:0-5308 GCA_040385945.1 Bacteroidota bacterium | reverse complement strand
TTTAAAAAATTAAATAGAGTAATTGATTCGGGTGCAGAACTGAATTTTGCTTATGCAATTCGAGATAATTTGAACATCGATTTTGGCTATCAAGCCTTAGGAAATGATATTTCGCACTTGTTTAATAGTTACAATCAAGACATTGGTATTGACTTGAGTTTGAAACATCTTTACACGGTTTCACACATTGGCTATGGCTATTTAAAATACGATATTGGAAAATGGAATCTGAATGCTGGTGCACGATACAACTATTATAGCACGTTGAAGTCGGAAAGTTTAGAACCTCGAACTTTAATTCAAAAATCGTTTTCCGATTCGTTTGTTTGGCAAACTTCCTACGAAAGAAAGAGTCAAATTTTGAGTCAAGTGCGAGAAAGCAATGCAAACGATTTGAGTTTGGAAAATTACGTTTGGGTATTGGCTGAAAACAAAGATTATCCCATTCAAAAAGCGAATCAGTTTACCACAGGATTTACATTCAAAAAGAACCATTGGTTATTGGATGTTGATGCGTATTACAAAACAATTGACGGAATTACCACACTCACTTTTGGATTTTTAAATCAGAATGATGTTAATAATCACAGAGGAAAAGGCTTTACAAAAGGTGTGGATGTGCTGCTTCAAAAAAGTGCAAAAACATGGAAAACTTGGATGACGTACACGTTTCAGGAGTCAAAAAATAAGTATGAAACAGTAAATAACGACGACTATTTTCAGATAAACTCCAATATTAAGCATGCTTTAAATTTCGCTTTCAATAAAAAATGGAATAACTATTCGTTGGCAATGGGTTGGTTTTGGCACTCGGGAAAACCGTATAGCTCGTTGAATGAATCCGATCAAATCACTTCGTTTAATTCGCAAACCTTACCAGCATATCATCGATTGGATGTGTCTGGATTTTATCAATTTTACTCCGAAAATGAAACATTATTTAAGATTGGGTTTTCTATTTACAACGTTTATAATAATCACACGATTATTAATAAGGAATTTGAACGTAGATATGTTAATGTAGATGATTTTATCACTCCAAAATACACCATTCAAGATTATTATTCGTTGGGAATTACGCCCAATGTTTTTTTACGAATGAGTTTTTAATTGTTGTAATAAAAAAAACCGCTTAGATGAACAAGCGGTTTTCAGAATTAATAATTATTTCTTTTTCAATCTATCTTTAAAAATCTTTTCGAATTTCTCTATTTTAGGTTGGATTACCATTTGACAATACGGTTGATTTTTGTTATTCTCATAATAATTTTGATGGTAGTCATCGGCTTTGTAAAACTTTTTGAATGGCTCTAACGTCGTTACTATTTTAGAACTGTACACATTGTTTTTGTTTAGTTCAGCAATAATACTTTCTGCGGCTTTTTTCTGTTCGTCGTTTTTATAAAAAATAACCGAACGGTATTGCGTTCCTACATCGGCTCCTTGACGGTTTAGCGTAGTTGGATCGTGAACGGTAAAAAACACCTGAAAAATTTCATCCAAATTGGTTTTCGTTTTATCGTAAGTAATTTCAACTACTTCGGCAGCTCCAGTTCTTCCGGTGCATACTTCTTCATAACTCGGATTGTCGACGGTTCCACCTGCAAATCCAGAAGCGACAGATTCAACACCAGTCAAATTTTCATAAACGGCTTCCACACACCAATAACATCCGCCACCAAGTGTTATAGTTTCTAGATTTCCTTTGCTTTCAGTAATGGCATTATCGGGAACAAAATCCAAGGATACGGCATTCATGCAATAGCGTTTTCCTGTAGGTTCTGGTCCGTCATCAAATAAATGACCTAAATGACTGTCACATCTTCCACAAAGAGCTTCAACGCGTTTCATTCCGTAGGAATTGTCGTCTTTAAAAACAACACTGTTTTTGTTTTCTTGCTCAAAAAAACTTGGCCATCCACAACTGCTGGTGAATTTTTGATTGGAACGAAATAATTTATTTCCGCAAGCGGTACAATAGTAAGTTCCTTTAGTTTCTGAATTCCACATTTTGCCTGTAAAGGCTCTTTCTGTATCGGCATGACGTGCTACTTGGTACAAATCTTCGGGTAATATTTTTTTCCATTCAGCATCAGTTAGCACGACTTTTTTGGTATCGGTATTTGAGTAATATGGATTTTCAGGTTTATTGATTACGTTTTCCATTGCAATTGTTTTTGTTGTTGTATTTTGTTTGTTTTTAGATTGTCCACACGCATTCAAAATGAACAGTGGTAAAACTACTAAATAGTTAAATAATGATTTTGAATTCAGCATGGTATTTCATTTAATTGTAGTACAAATTTACGATACATATACGCTTCAAAATGTCTTGTGGTTTACAAATAGCTTTGATTTAAGGAAAGTTTAACGGTTGTCCATTTCTTAAAAAGGAATAGCCAAATCTTTTTTTGTATTTTTGACCATCTTATTAAGTATATGAAGGAAGAACAAGTAATTTTAGTCAACGAAAAAGACCAGCCAATTGGCGTAATGAATAAATTAGAAGCGCATGAAAAAGCCATTTTGCATCGTGCATTTTCGGTTTTTGTATTGAATGATAAAAACGAAGTCATGCTCCAACAACGCGCCCATCACAAATACCATTCGCCTTTGCTGTGGACCAATACATGTTGCAGTCACCAACGTTCTGGTGAAACCAATATTGAAGCTGGAAAGCGACGTTTGTTCGAAGAAATGGGTTTTAAAACCGAACTAAAAGAACTGTTTCATTTTATTTATAAAGCGCCTTTTGATAACGGTTTGACCGAACACGAACTCGATCATGTTATGATTGGGTATTACAATGAAAATCCGGATATCAATGAAGAAGAAGTTGAAAGCTGGAAATGGATGAAAATTGAAGATATTAAAGAAGATATGATACAAAATCCAGACCTTTACACGGTTTGGTTCAAAATTATTTTTGACGAATTTTATCATTATTTAGAAGATCATAAATTATAAATGAAAGCAACTGTATCACGAAAAGCCCATTTTAATGCTGCGCATCGATTGTATCGAAAAGATTGGACAATGGAGCAAAACGATGCCGTTTTTGGCAAATGCAACAATCCAAATTTTCACGGACACAATTACGAATTGATCGTTTCAGTTACTGGAGAAATTGATCAGGAAACCGGATTTGTAATTGATGTTAAAATACTTTCCGATTTGATTAAGGAACATGTTGAAGACACTTTTGATCACAAAAACTTAAATTTGGATGTACCCGAATTTTCCAACTTAAATCCAACTGCCGAAAATATAGCCATTGTAATATGGAATATACTTCGAAATCATATTGATGCTAACAAAGAGTTGGAAGTTGTTTTATATGAAACACCACGCAATTTCGTAACTTATAAAGGTAACTAAATGGCACTGAAAGTAGGTGACAGAGTTCCGTTTTTTACAGCTGTTGATAGCAATGGCAATGGTTTCGAGATTCGAGATTTTATTGGTAGTCCGTTTGTTATTTATTTTTATCCAAAAGACGATACCCGCGTTTGTACCGAACAAGCCTGTAGCTTTCGCGATAATTATCAAGAATTTAAAGAATTGGGAGCTGAGGTAATTGGTATAAGTGCTGATTCGGTGGCTTCTCACGTAAAATTTAAAAGCAAATATCAGTTGCCTTTTATTTTGCTTTCCGATGCAGATAAAAAGATTAGAAAACTCTTTGGTGTTAGCAATGATTTACTATTTATTCCAGGCAGACAAACCTTTGTTGCCGATAAAAATGGAATAATACAATTGGTCTTCAACAGCATGTCGGGACGAATTCACATTGATAAAGCATTGAAAATACTCAAAAAATTAGATTAATTTTCTTTTTGCATCTTTGCATTATATTTAATGAAAATGAAATTATATCCATTACAATTTGAATCGATAGTAAAAGAAAGAATTTGGGGCGGAACCAAGTTAAATACTTATTTGAATAAACCCATCACTTCTGAAATTACAGGGGAAAGCTGGGAAATTTCGACAGTTGAAAATGATGTTAGTGTTATTTCAACTGGTCCTTTGAAAGGTAAATTACTAACCGATTTGATTGCCGAATTTCCATTAGAGCTTTTAGGAGAAAAAGTACATCGACAATTCGGAACCGAATTTCCGTTGTTGTTTAAATATTTGGACGCGCAACATGATTTGTCTATTCAAGTGCATCCCAATGATGCGTTAGCAAAAGAACGACACAACTCTTTTGGAAAAACCGAAATGTGGTATGTAATGCAAGCCGATGAAGATGCAAGATTGATAGTTGGTTTTAAAGAAGCGTCTTCTCAAGAAGAATATCTTGAAAGTCTAAAAAATAAAACATTGTTATCGCTTTTGGATTCGAAAAAAGTAAAAAAGGGCGATGCATTTTTTTTAGAAACCGGAACGGTTCATGCGATTGGAGCCGGAACTGTAATAGCCGAAATCCAGCAAACATCAGATATAACGTATCGAATTTATGATTTTGATCGAAAGGATGCTGATGGAAATGTACGTGAACTGCATCTCGATTTGGCTTTGGATGCGATCAATTATAACGTTGTTGAAGCTGAGCGGAGCTATCAAAAGAAAGTCAATGTGTCGAATGAAATAGTGAATTGCCGCTATTTTACTACGAATTTCATTCCGCTTGACGGAAATATTCAAGTAACTAAAAATGGACAATCATTTACAGTCTATATGTGTGTTGAAGGACGTTTCGAATTGAAATATGATAGCGAAACGTATGTGTATATTACTGGAGATACGGTTTTAATTCCGGCAGAAATGACTAATTATGAAGTAAATGGAAGTGCATCCGTATTAGAAATTTACATTTCATAGGGAATAATCTAAAGATTATGTGTAGTTTTGCACCAAATTTTAAAAAACAAAAAGAAATGGCAAATGTTAAGAATTTAAAAAAAGACATCAATTACGTATTAGGTGATATTATTGAAGCAGTTTATCTTTATGAAATGACCACTACTGGTAAGCCAACCGAAGCTTCAAATGCAGTTATTGATGAAGCAATTGGAACTTTTGATGCTTTGATTACAAAAGTGAACGCAAAGAAAGTAGAAGACAAGAAAGCACATTTTAAACAAATTAATGCCGAATTAGAACAAGCTGCGAATCAGTTGGTTGCTAAAATCAATGCATTATAATTCAAAATAGTTGTAAAAAAAGTGTCAAATATTTTGGAGAATTAATTTTCGCTATTATATTTGCATTCGAATTAAGTCGCCAGCGTAGCTCAGTTGGCTAGAGCAGCTGATTTGTAATCAGCAGGTCGTGGGTTCGAGTCCCTCCGCCGGCTCAATTT
>JAZKGN010000028.1:0-7739 GCA_040385945.1 Bacteroidota bacterium | reverse complement strand
TTCTGAACACGGTCCGCAAGGTCCTTGATCTCCCATTTCCCAGAAGTTGTCTTTTTTGTTTCCAAGAATGATTCGGTCTTCGTCAATTAATTCCTTCCAAATATCCCAAGCTTCCTGATCGAATGGTACGTTTTCATCCGGATTTCCCTCGAAAACGGAAACGTATAGATTTTCTTTTGGAATTTTATAAACTTCAGTCAAAAGTTCCCAAGCCCAGTTGATGGCTTCTTTTTTGAAATAATCACCAAATGACCAGTTCCCTAACATTTCGAACATTGTATGGTGGTAGGTATCAAAGCCTACATCCTCTAAATCGTTATGTTTTCCTGACACACGAAGACATTTTTGCGTATCGGAAATTCTGTTGCTTTTTGGCGTTCCGTTACCTAGAAAGTATTCTTTGAACTGGGCCATTCCTGAATTGTTGAACATCAAGGTTGGATCATCTTTTAGGACAATTGGAGCCGAAGGAACGATTAAGTGCCCTTTTGATGCGAAAAATTCCAAAAATTGCTTGCGTACGTCTTGTGATTTCATTTTTATTGTTTGTTCGGTTATCTGTTAATTTAGTGAATCGGTTGTATCGAATAAACGAATAACCAAATCAAAGAATTAACATTTTATGCCCCAGATAGCAGTGGAAAGCTTTGAAGTTTTGAAATCTATTTTTTCTTGTGTTGGCAAAGCGACCGTAGGAAGCTCCTGCTGGCTCAATAGAAAAAAAATTCAAGACGAAAACTTGCAACGAATAGCTGGAATAGGCACATTAATTTATTTATTACTAAAAAAGGTGTAACAAATGAAACATTTCTTAAATTTGTTCGTCTAACCTCTTACAGTGTGCAAAAATAGGGTATTTTAAAATATGTCGAAAGTAAAATACGATTCCGAAAATCTAGCCTATAGAAAAATAAAAACACGAAAAAGAAGAAAATTGGGTGTTATTATTCTGTTTTTATTGGCATCGGCATTGTTTGGTTTTTTGAGTTTTGTGATTTTATTGAATACACCCTATTTTGAGACGCCAAAAGATCGTTTGCAAGCACGGGAAATTGAAAATTTGAGATTGAATTATGCGTTGCTAAACAAAAAGATGGATCAGATTAACGGTGTTCTTGAAGCAATTGAAGACCGAGACAATAATTTGTACCGCGTGTATTTCAACAAAGCTGCTATTCCAGATTCAGTTCGGGAAGCAGGTTTTCAGGGTAAAAACAGATATAAGGCGCTGGAAGGATACAATAATTCGCAACTGGTAATCAATACCACAAAAAGGATAGATGTTTTGAGTAAGGAATTAGCAATTCAATCCAAATCATTAGACGTTATTTTGAAATTGGCAGAAGCCAAAAGTGATTTTTTGTCAGCTATTCCTGCTATTCAGCCCGTTCGAAATGAAAATTTAAAACAAATGGCTTCTGGTTTTGGATACCGAACGGATCCGTTTACCAAAGCACGGAAAATGCATGAAGGAATGGATTTTACGGCAAAAACCGGTACTCCCATTTATGCCACTGGCGACGGAGTCGTGGCAAAAGCAGACAATACCGCCTCTGGATATGGAAATCATATTGTTATTCGGCATGGATTTGGATACGAAACATTGTACGCGCATTTGAGTAAATACAGAGCTAGAGCCGGACAACGCGTAAAACGAGGTGATGTAATAGGATATGTAGGAAGCACTGGAAGGTCTGAAGCTCCACATTTACATTATGAAGTCCTAAAAGATAAAAAAGTGGTGAATCCGCTTAATTTTTATTACGGAAATATATCGGCAGTGGAATATGTTGTCATTGCACAACTGGCGAACCAAGAGAATCAGTCATTAGATTAAAAATAGTATTCAGGGTTGGGTTCAGATAAAGAATAAAAAATAGTATTAAGTGAAAATTCAACTGGACAAAAAATAAAAACAGATATGCATATTGAGCTTTCTAAAGACAAAAGATATTATAGCATTGGGGAAGTAGCCAAAGCATTTGACGTGAATGCATCACTGATTCGTTTTTGGGATAATGAATTTGATATTTTAAAACCAAAAAAAAATGCCAAAGGCAATCGAATGTTTACGCCAGAGGACATTACAAACTTACAATTGATTTATCACCTTGTAAAAGAAAGAGGATTTACCTTGGAAGGTGCCAAAACCCATCTGAAAGAGGGACAAAAGAAAACTTTGGATAAGTTTGAAATTATTCGAAAATTAGAAACAATACGCACACAATTAACAAATATTAAGAACGAATTGTAGTCAGCACGACTACCTACCAATTAAAACTTTAAACAATTAAATAATAAACATTAAATTAAGTAAACATGAGAAGATTTTTGCCTTGGATTATCGGTGCAGTTGTAATTTTTGTAATTTACAGCTGGGTTAAAGGAATTAACAATACAGCAGTAACGTTAAACCAAAATGTAGAACAATCTTGGGGTGACGTTCAAACAGCGTATCAAAGAAGAAATGACCTTATTGGTAATTTGGTAAATACAGTAAAAGGTGCAGCTGAATTTGAAAAAAGCACGCTTACAGCAGTTATTGAAGCCCGCTCGAAAGCTACTGCTGTAAAAATTGATCCAGCAAACATAACTCCTGAACAATTAGCTGAATTCAACAAAGCGCAGAGCGGCGTGAGCAGTTCATTGTCAAGGTTATTAGTAACTGTTGAAGCATATCCAGACTTGAAAGCCAACCAAAACTTCTTGAAATTACAAGATGAATTAGCCAGCACCGAAAATCAAATTCTAACGGCTAGAACGCGTTTCAATGAAGCGGTAAAACCGTATAACTCACACATCAAAACGTTCCCAAATAGCTTGTTTGCTGGAATGTTTGGATTCAAAGAGAAAGCATATTTCAATGCTGTTGAAGGTGCAGATAAACCTGTTGAAGTAAAATTCTAAAAAAAATAATTTCAGATTTTTGATTAACGATTTTTGATTGCAGAATAAATACTGCTTCAATGCTTCGCCAATTCGCTAACGCTAAGGTCAAAAATCGTTACTCTTTATTCAAAATTTTTCCCATGTCAAAAGTAGAAGATTTTTTAACCAAAGAAGAAGAACAAGAGATTGTTGAAGCTATTCGCGTGGCTGAAAAAAACACTTCTGGCGAAATTAGAGTTCATATCGAAAAAACAACTTCCTTGGATGCGTATGACCGCGCCATGGAAGTTTTTCATGAACTAAAAATGGATGCAACTGAACTACAAAATGGTGTTTTAATATACTTAGCGGTAGAAGACCGTAATTTTGTCATTTGTGGAGACAAAGGTATTAATGATGTTGTCCCAAATGATTTTTGGAATTGCACGCGAGATATAATGGTAGCGGAATTCAAAAAAGGTGATTTCAAACAAGGTCTTATTGATGGAATCACCAGAGCAGGAGAACAATTACAACACTATTTTCCATGGGAAGAAGGCGATACAGATGAATTATCAAACGAAATATCTAGAGGATAATGCAATTACACAAAGAGAATACCTTATTTTTTCTGAAGCTATTTGTTTGTGTGTTTGCTACACAAATTGGTTTTGCACAATTTACGATTCCTGAAAAACCAACTTTACAGACTTCGGTTTATGATTATGCCAATGTACTTAGCGCGACAGAAAAAGCACAATTAGAAGAAAAACTGATCAAATATTCTGATTCGACCACTACTCAAATTGTTGTCATCACCATTGAAAGTCTTCAGAACGAAGATGTCAGTCAACTTGCGACAAAATGGGGCCAAACATGGGGCATTGGCGGCACTCAGAAAGACGATAATGGTGTTATTATTTTATTGGCTAAAGCCGAAAAAAAAATAGCTATTAATCCTGGTTATGGATTAGAAGATCGACTAACCGCTGGAATTGGTGGAGAAATAATTCGAAATATTATTATCCCTGAATTTAAAGCCGGAAGTTATTACAATGGTTTAGACAAAGGCACAGATGCTTTGTTTGATGTTTTTAAAGGAAAATATAAAGGCGAGCGTGTTAAAAAAACCAAAGATAAAGG
Source organism: Bacteroidota bacterium (assembly GCA_040385945.1). GTDB lineage: Bacteria > Bacteroidota > Bacteroidia > Flavobacteriales > Flavobacteriaceae > Flavobacterium. The sequence goes on along the minus strand of JAZKGN010000028.1, from coordinate 3,728 downwards.
ATTTCCAATCTTACCTTTAATCGTTATCGTAATCATCATAATTGCACTCATATCAAGAAACAAAGGCGGTGGTGGCAATTCTGGAAACAGAGGTGGTGGTATAGGTCCAAGTTTATTGGATGTTATTATTCTAAGTAGCCTTGGCAGAAATAGTGGTGGAGGTGGTTTCGGTGGAGGTTCCTCTGGTGGAGGATTTGGTGGAGGTGGTTTCGGCGGTGGATTTGGTGGCGGAGGTTTCTCTGGTGGCGGATCTAGCGGTGGCTGGTAATAACTTGATTTTATAAAATATTAATACCCTATCAAAACGATAGGGTATTTTTTTTATATTTGTTGCAAATAAAAAAAATGAAATTTTATTATCTCTTTCTGCTCCTTATTTTTAAAACGCTAACCACACAAGCACAAACTAGTAAAAAAGTTGACCACCAAAACATACTTTGGACTCGATACTACAATCAATTACTATTAAATGAAAAATGGGCGTTGCATACTGAAATTGATAATAGAGTATTTTTAAAACCCATTCAGGAAAACGTATTTGTTGCCCGGATCCAAGGGCGATACAAAATAAATGAGCATTTAGAGACTGGAGTGGGCTTTGCCTATTTCTCTCTAGACACTCAAATACCAGAGGTGAATCCCGATTTTAATATTCCTGAATACAGAGTACAGCAAGACCTTACATGGAAAAAAACTGTTGGGAAATTTGGAATTAATCAACGTTTTCAAGTAGAAGAACGATTCATTCAAAATGCTAACAAAGAAATGCTACTTCTGGGAACCGTTTTTTCATGGCGTTTCAGGTACCGACTGCAAGCTGATTATACTTTTTGGCAAAAAAACAAACAGCTACTAAAAGCTGTGGTATCCGATGAAATCATGTTTAATCTTAGTAGAAATAAAATAAAAAACACCTTTGATCAAAACCGAATTTATACTGCACTGCACTGTGGCCTGAATAACAATTTAGCATTTGAACTAGGTTATCTTAATAGTTTCCAGAGGCGTGCCAGCGGTATTGATTTCTTTAATCGTGACATAGTCCGATTGAGTATTTTTCATAAGATTAAGCTAAACAAAAAAGTCTAGTCCAAAAAAAAGTCCCGAATTTCTTCGGGACTTTCTATTCTTATTTCTCTCTAATATAGATATCGATTGGCACTCCTGAAAAGTCCCAGTTTTCTCTAATTTTATTCTCCAGATATCGCTTATAAGGTTCTTTTACATATTGTGGCATGTTGGCAAAAAATACAAACTGTGGTGTCTGCGTAGGCAATTGCATGCAATATTTAATTTTTACATATTTCCCCTTTGTTGCCGGCGGCGGATATGCTTCGATAACTTTCAACATAAACTCATTGAATTTTGAGGTAGCAATACGTTGTTGTCTATTTTCATACACTTTTACTGTAGCCTCAAGTGCTTTCAACAAACGTTGTTTGGTCAATGCAGATACAAAAAGAATAGGCACATCTGTAAAAGGCATTAATTCTTGCTTTATTTTCTCTTCGTAATCACGGGTTGACATGGTTTCTTTTTCCACCAAATCCCATTTATTAACCAGAATCACAACTCCTTTTCTGTTTTTTTCTGCCAACCAAAAAATACTTTGATCCTGACCTTCAAAACCACGTGTGGCATCAATAATTAAAATACAAATATCAGCATGCTCAATAGCACGCACAGAACGCATTACAGAGTAAAATTCTAAATCCTCTTTTACCTTAGCTTTACGACGGATTCCTGCAGTATCTACCAAGTTAAATTCGAAACCAAAACGGTCAAACTTAGTATCAATAGCATCACGAGTTGTTCCAGCTATGTCCGTAACCATGAAACGTTCCTTACCAATTAAAGCATTGATAAAACTTGATTTACCAGCATTTGGACGACCAACTACTGCAAAGCGAGGCAAAACAACCTCTTCTTGAACTGGTTCTGGTTTTACGGGAAACGCATCAATTAACGCATCCAACAAATCTCCTGTTCCGCTTCCTGAAATACTGGCAAACGTAAAGTATTCTCCAAGACCTAAGTTGTAAAACTCAATAGCATCTTTCTCACGCATGGCATTATCGACCTTGTTAACTGCCAATAAAACTGGCTTAGTCACTTTACGCAACAAGCGAGCAACAATATCATCCATAGGAGTAATTCCCTCTTCAACATCAACAACAAAAATGATAACATCGGCCTCATCAATTGCAAGTTCTACTTGCTTACGGATCTCTCCTTCAAAAACGTCATCGGATCCGCGTACATATCCACCGGTATCAATTACAGAAAACTCTTTTCCGTTCCACTCGCTTTTACCGTAGTTTCTATCTCGAGTAACTCCCGAAACTGAATCTACAATAGCTTCTCTTCTTTGTATCAGCCTATTAAAAAGGGTCGATTTCCCTACATTAGGTCTTCCTACTATCGCAACAATGTTATTCATAATAATTTATTCAAATATTTTGCAAAGGTAGTGTTTAAAAATGGATTTTTAGACTATCATATTTTCAGACTCTTAAATCATCTAACTATTTTATAATCAAATGCTAATACTCTAATTGTTTTCTGCTGAGAAGATTAAACAATTTTAGCGTCAAAAGTTTAAGAAGCCAATCCAGCTTTTCATTGCAACTCCTCGCTCAAAAAGCAGTTGCCTCCAATGTGCTTACAGGAACTTCCTTTGGTCGTTCAGCAACCACAAGAGCAACATCCTTTTTATACTCCGGAGTTTCCATTGCTATCTGGGCTAAAAAAAATCAGCATTAGAGAAGAACTCCAATACTGATTTTATTATTTTGCCTTATACTTTAAACCCAAACTCATTCACTGAAATCTGAACACTATTTTACTGGTTATACCCAAATCGTCTTAACATATTCGTATTACTTCTCCAGTTTTTATTTACTTTCACAACCAATTCAATATGAATTTGTTTTCCAAAGAATTTTTCTAAATCAAGACGGGCATCCATTCCTACTTTTTTCAAGGCAGCACCTTTGTGACCAATTACAATTCCTTTTTGCGTTTCACGTTCTACCATAATCAAAGAGCGAATGCGAATGATGTTTTCATCTTCAAAAAACTCTTCAGTAACAATTTCTACTGCATATGGAATTTCTTTGCTGTAATTCAACAATATTTTCTCGCGGATGGTTTCATTTACAAAGAAACGTTCCGGTTTATCTGTCAATTGATCTTTTGGATAATAAGCTGGTGATTGCGGTAACAATTCAATGATCCTTCCAAAAACTTCTGGAACATTAAAATTTTGCAAAGCTGATATTGGAAATATTTCGGCATTAGGAACTTTCGCAGTCCAAAAAGCCACTTGCTCTTCAAGTTGTTCTTGGTTAGAATTATCTATTTTGTTCAATAATAACAGAACTGGGATTGTAGCGTGAATGATTTTATTAAAAAAAGCTTCGTCTTTCAATTCTTGCTCTCCAATTTCTACCATATAAATCAGGATATCAGCATCTTCAAATGCAGATTTAACGAAATTCATCATAGAAGCCTGCATTTCATAAGCTGGCTTAATGATTCCCGGTGTATCCGATAAGATTAATTGAAAATCTTCCCCGTTTACAATTCCTAGAATTCTATGACGAGTTGTTTGTGCTTTTGAAGTAATAATTGATAACCGTTCTCCAACAAAGGCGTTCATTAGTGTTGATTTCCCAACATTTGGATTCCCGATGATGTTTACAAAACCTGCTTTATGTGACATTTCT
>JAZKGN010000027.1:0-21049 GCA_040385945.1 Bacteroidota bacterium | reverse complement strand
GATAATAAATTTTTACATGTAATCAAGTTTTCTTTCGCTAGTGGAGCACTTGTCCAACCTGTACCCAAATAATCAGATGCTTTGTTGTTGATGTTTAGAAGACCTTCTTGTTGCGCAATTCCGGTAACTGTAGAAGTAAGTGTTTTTCCTGCGCTTGCCCAATACCAAGGTGAAGTCGAGGTGTGACCGTTAAGGTAACTTTCGAGTACAATTCTACCGTTCACTAATATAATAAACGACTTCGTGTTTTTTAATTGTAAATAATCTATTAAGGGTTGTACCGCATTTTGGTTCCAACCTAAGTCGGCGATGCTTTTGGTTTCCCATGTAACGTTGCCATCAGAAGGCGGAAAATACATGGTTTCAGGATTTGTTGTCTCTTCATCAGAGCTGCAACTTAAAATATAAAAAGGTAAAACGAGTAGGGCGATCCATTTTTTCATAAAGCAAATTTTTACACTTGGACGTTTATAAGTTGAAAAGGTTTAACCAAAAATACCTTTTTATTGATTAAAAATAATTGTAATTTTAGATTTTATTTTACTCATGAAAAACATCGCCTTATTTTTCCTTTTAGGAATAGTACTTACATCTTGTAAACAAGACATTAAAGATGCCGATATCAGCAAATTGAATGGCTATTGGGAAATCGAAAAAGTGACTCTCAAAGACGGTGAAAAGAAGGAATACAAAGTCAATCCAACGATTGATTATTTTCAAGTGAAAGATAAAAAAGGCTTCCGTCAAAAAGTAATGCCCCAATTGGACGGCACTTTTGAAACAAATAATATAAAAGAATCAATTTCAATTTCTGAAAACAATGGAGATTCTTATATTAATTACAGCACTGATTATGGTAAATGGAAAGAAGAAATCATTGCCATAGAAGATTCTGTTTTGGTTCTAAAAAACAAAGAAGAAATAGAATACCATTATAAAAAACACCTTCCTTTTTCTCTCAAATAATGGCAAAAAGACAAAGTAATGAAAGTCCGATAAGTGACGTTTTAAAACAGTTTATCCAAGTCAATAAGCTCGAAGCAGGCATGGATAAAATTGATGTAGAACAAGCATGGAAAAACCTTATGGGAAACGGAGTTAACAATTACACTCAAGAAGTAATTCTAAAAGGAAGTACTTTGTATGTCAAGTTAACTTCTGCCGTTTTACGAGAAGAATTAAGTTACGGCAAGCAAAAAATAATCGTCATGATTAACGAAGAACTCCGTAAAGAAATTGTGAAGGAAATTGTTTTACGATAGCTACGTTTCGCTTTTTTAAATTGTTAGATTTTGAATAAGTTATATACATAAAATCCCGTTTCACTCGAAACGGGATTTTATGTTTTAAGATAGATTATCTAAAAATTTAAAACAAGGTATCTAATTAAAACTGCTCTCTACCAGCAAAGTGAAAAACACCTTCAATAGCAGCATTTTCATCGCTATCAGAACCGTGAACCGCATTTTCACCAATAGATTTTGCGTATTTTTTACGTATAGTTCCTTCAGCTGCATCAGCTGGATTTGTTGAACCAATTAATGTTCTGAAATCTTCTACAGCGTTGTCTTTTTCAAGAATTGCAGCTACAATTGGTCCTCTAGTCATGAATTCAACTAATTCACCAAAGAAAGGTCTAGCCGAGTGAACTGCATAAAATTTTTGTGCGTCCGCTACCGTTAATTGAGTCAATTTCATTGAAACAATTCTGAAACCACCTTCAGTAATCATATTTAAAATTCCGCCAATGTGTCCGTTTTCAACACCATCAGGCTTAATCATTGTAAATGTTCTATTTGTTGCCATTTTTTTGTTTTTTAATTCGGGTGCAAAAGTAATACAATTTTTAGGATTTTCAAGAATATGATGTTATAAAGTAACAACTTTAAATTCTTGCTCTAATGGTTGTAATTCGAGAAGTAATTTTGCGATAAAATCTGCACCATATTCAATATAAAATTCAGAGAAATTGGCTTTTCGTTCTTGGAGACTTTGATTCGGAAACAGTTCGTTTTGTAAAAGTATAATGCGTTCTAGCTTATCGGTATGAATTCTTTTTTCAGCTTTGAGTAATCGTTTTTCAAGGTTTTCTAATCCTTTAATTTGCTTGGCTTCTTGCGCTTTTACCGCACCTAAAAATGATTTGTCAGTCTGATTTACAATGGCATTTAAAGCGTCAAATTGCTTTTTTAAATGTTCTTTTTGCTGAGAAAAATCGATGTCAAATTGCGAGAATTCTTTGGTTTTAGCAGTCACTAATTCTTCTTGATTTGAAAACAAACCGCGCCAAGATAATTCGAGTTTGTCTGCTTTTTCCACTTGTTTTTGTGTGGTTAATAGCACCGAATTACGGACTAACAGCATTGGAAAAGTAATGGTATTGGCTTCAAAATTCGATTTCAATTCCAACCAATACGCAATTTCACCACCACCACCAATGTAGGCTAAATTGGGTAAAATAATTTCTTGGTAGAGCGGTCGTAAAATCACATTCGGACTAAATTTCTCTGGATGATTTTCGAGTTCTGAGAGTATTTCACTTTCAGTAAACGCCATTTCGGTATTGTTTACTTTGTAACGATTGTCTTCAAATACAATCCGTTCCCGTAAATTGTCTTCGATGTAAAATAAATTAATTTCACGAGGATTGACTTGAATTTTATAGTCTTTTAACGCTTCATTGGTTTGCATTACTTTTTTATACGACGTCTGATATAGCAATTCTTCTTTAGCATAAGGAACGAACAATTGTTTCAACGCTACAGAGTCACCATCTACAATTACCAAACCTTCATTTTTAAACAATTCGTTGGCTAAAAAACGTGTTGCATCGGCTAAAGTGCTGTGCTCTAAATAGGTTTTTTGAAAGAGCGATTGAATGAATTCGGCATTTTCTCCACCTCCAATTTTATCAGAAAAGTATTCAAAAACTTCTTTTAATCCTTCAGTTGAAAGTCGGCCTACAGGTCCGAAACTTTCTCTACGCCATTTTACCTTATCGTTTTTAAAGTTAAAATAATTGATTTCTTCAAAATCATGATCTTCAGTTGCCATCCAATAAATAGGAACAAAATCGGCGTCAGGATAACTCTCTTTTAAGGTTTTACAAAGATTGAGTACAGAAACAATTTTATATAAAAAATACAACGGACCCGTGAATAAATTCAATTGGTGTCCCGTTGTAATGGTAAAAGTATTCGAATTTTTTAAACGTTTTATATTGTTAGAAGTCGCAGCTGAAATGATAAAACCTGTATATTGTTTTTCTAATTCATCAACTAAAATTTGCCTAGTTTCAGTACTAAAATTAGCTTGCTTTTCTTCTATTTGCGCTTTGAAGTTCTCAAGTTTCGGAAAGCGATTGTATAGGTTTTTAATTTCCGATTTTTCATCCAAATAGTCTACAATGAGTTTGGAGAAATATCCCGAATTTTGATACGATATACAGTCGGTTGGCATAAATTACTTTTTTTTATTTTGTACAATTCGACCCAAAGGTCTCGAGTGTAAAAATAATCAAAAAAAAGCGAATTGAAATTGCTTTAACTTTACATTACGACTTTATCTTTTTAAGGAAAAATGTCCACGGTGTTGTCTTCCGTCTTCTCGTGTCACCACAAACCAGTAATCGTCTGCTGGTACCATGGCTCCGTTATAAGTTCCATCCCAACCGTTTCCATTTTTGGTTAGAGTCTTCATCAATTTACTCGACCTATCATAAATTTCAACTTTAAAATTGGCTTCAAATTGCGAAAGCTTAATGCTCCAAAAATCGTTATTGCCATCTCCATTTGGAGTAAAGAAGTTAGGATACATCAATAAAAAGACATTTTCTTTGGATATACCACAATTGTTTTTATCTCTGACATAAACAGTATAAGCACCACTTTCTAAATCTGTAAATTGATTACTTGTTTGATAATGAATGCCATCAATTGAATATTCATAATCACCAATACCAGATACAAATACGGTTATTTCATTTTGATAATGTGTCCAATCATAGGTTTCAATACTCGTTATTATAGCTGGATTGGATAAAAATACGTTGAAATTTTTAGTCGAATTACAAATTAAGGATCCGTGGGTTTCTGTTACGGTTACCCAATAATTTCCTGGTTGTGTAATAAAAATCATTTCGGATGTTTGACCAGTTGACCAAAGATAACTATCAAAGCCATAGCCTGCGCCCAAATGCGTAATTCTAAATTCGCAAAGCGGATAACTGTCATTCATAACAATAACAGGGGAATCAATAAATACAAATTTTAGTTTTGCCACTTTATGGCAATTATCGCTAGAAGTAACCCTAATATATACAGTATTGTTTATATTACTCATAGTATAAGCGGAAAAGTTAGCTATTTGAAAAGCTGTATTTGCATTTTCTGCTCCATTATAGGTTGTGTAATAGCTAAAAGAGAATGAAGATGCATTTGAAATTACATTGCCGTTGTATTGTGTTAAATTCATGCTTTCTGAACCATCATTTAAATCATCGCAATACGTTGTCTCATAATCATGAGTGTTAGGAATAGGCAGATAATATGTAGTAATAGGAACATGGGCTATTGTTGATAAACAATTCGCTTTTTTAATTTGTAAATCATAGGTTTGTCCACCTACCAAATTTATGGCTAGTGGGTTTGTACCCCATGTTGTTCCTCCATCAAAACTATAAAAATCAGCTAATGTGTTTATGGTTATATAGGCATAAGTTCCACAGCCTGCATCAACTATTGTGTATTGAGGATTGGTGTTTTCAAAATCAGTTAGAAAAACATATACGTTAGGAGAGGTGCAGCCTTGGGCATTTTTCACTTTGATAAAATAGGTGCCTGTAGGCAAATTAGTCAAAGTATTTGACATTTGCCATGTCGCTCCTCCGTCAAAACTATATAAATCTGCGGGAGTTGTTATGGTAATATCACCTAGATTTCCGCAGTAAGGATTATTGGCAATAAAAGTGGCATTAGACAGAAATTGTCCTTCTAATTCTATGCTGTTATAATTGGAGATACAGCCAAAGGAATCTTTAACCCTTATTCTATAAACTCCTGAAAGAAGATTGGTTAAGGTATTGCTTGTAGTCCACGTTACACCATCATCAAAGCTATATAAATCAGATACCGTTGTTATTGTAATGCTTCCAAAATCTCCGCAAAATGTTGGATCCGTTTTTATATAATCAGGGAATGTGGCTAAAGTGGGTGTAATAGTAACAAAACTACCATATGATGTACAACCTGAGGCGGTTCTTATTTTTACCCAATAGCCTCCAATATTTAAATTAGACATCGTAGAATTTGTTGACCAAGTAGTTCCATTATCATAGCTGTATTCAGAAGCTGGAGAAGTAATTTGGATTGTTCCGGTAGCAACAAAACAATTGGGTTGTGTTACTACTATAGTCGGACTTACAGCAACTTGATTAGGTAAAATAGTAACGGATGCAACTGCTGTACAGCCAAATGCATCTGTAACAGTTACACTATAAGTTCCTATAGCCGTCACGGTAATGCTTTGCGTTATTTGTCCGTTTGCCCATAAGTAGCTGGCTCCAGGTGAAGCTGTCAAAACCGTACTTCCGCTACAAATATTTAATATTCCTGAGATAGTTGCTGCAGGATTTTTTACCACAAGGCTTATAGCTATTATTCTGTAACAAGTTGGACTTTGTATAACTCTTACAAAAATAGGCCTAGACGGACTTTCATAATTTGTGAATGGTACAATCGGATTAGTATCGTTTGTAGCATCAGTCAAAGTTTCAAAATAGCTAAAAGTCAATCCAGCCGTACTTGTAACAATAGATGCATTCGCATTGGTTAGGTTAAAAAATTCTTTCCCGTTATGATTAGCATCACACAAAGTTAGGCTTGTAGTGTTTAAATCAATAGTGCAATTGGTACAGTTTAAAAACCAAATATCCCAACCAGGATTGGCATCGTCATCAGTTGCTGAGTTGAAAACAGTTCCATTACAATCGGTTTGGGTAACATTGTAATTAATAGTTGTAGAGACGTTATAACTTCCCGTAGTTGTATTTGGAAGATTTGCTTGCGTAATGTCAAAGCAAAACCTTTTTGTAACAAAATCTATTGAGGTTGGGGCCGATGATGTATATACTTGAATGCCATTTGCATCACGAATCGACAGTGTGATTGATGCTACTGTAGCAAAAATACCTCCCGAATTTGGGATTGTAAAATCGCCACAAACAGACATGGGCAAACTAGGGCATATTTTATATAATGGATCAAGTGTAATGCTTCCTTGTAAATTTTCGTTTGAATGCAATAAACAGATGTCATCAACATACGCATAACCAAAATGGCCTCCCAATCCGCATCTTGACGCAAAAAACTCTACTGTAAATTCCTCATTGTTAGGAATACTTGAAATGTCTAACATTCCAGATTGCCAATTGGGTGTATACAATGTTATACTGTCATCATCAAAAGCATCGGCTTGTGAAAAGATACAATTATTTGGATCGCCAATTAAACAAAATTGGCTTACCGTTTGACCTGCATTGTTAACAACTCTTGCTATAAAATAAGGTTGTTCATCGTCATGCCCGCTTTCAAAAATAGTTTGTAAAACGGCTTTGTAATTAAATTTTACAAAATTTTCATTATCTGTTTTAAAACGCTTTGCCTGAACCATAGTCATGGCTTCGTCGCTTTCTTTGTAGTTTATTTTTAAACAATATTGGTCAAAAGCATGAATGTCACCAATATATTCATCTAAATAATTGGATGGAATAGTGGTAGCCATTATGTTCATATTATTTGGATTGTACTGATTTACTCCAATAAAATTAGAAAGAATATCCGTTTTACATTGTATGGGATTGTCTGCATTTCCGAGCGTATATTGAAAATAAGTCAAAACGTTGTTTCCTGAAACGGTCTCAAATTCTTCAAAATTTCCATTATAGCAAAGCGGAACCGCAATCTGATTTACTGCCCGATTGCTATTTTTATAAATTTGGTCGAGATGTGCCTGCTTCTTTATAAAATAAGCTTCACGTTGTAATGAATCGGTAATTAAATTTCCATGTTTATCTTCGATTTTTCTATTTGTTGCAAATGAAAATCGATTTTTGGTTTGCTTTGCCTGTTGGCTATTGCTAGTGTCTATAGGTGCTATTTCCTTATTTTGACCGTAGATAGTGCTTAAAGAAAATAAACAGAATAGTAAAATTTTATTTCTCAATGAGTATAGTATTATTACTACAAACATAAATAAAAAACGGAGTAACTCTATTACTTTTTCATTAAAAGTAATGTTGTTAATTTAATTCACTCGATTTAATAAATAAATAACGATGTGGTTTGATATAAATTACTATAATTTTGCATAAATTATTTCGATTGAAAGACCTTCTTCTCATAACGCCACCATTCACCCAATTAAACACGCCTTATCCAGCGACTGCTTATATTAAAGGGTTTTTGAATACGAAAAACATTTCATCCTTTCAAATGGATTTGGGAATTGAAGTGATTGCCGAATTATTTTCAAAACAAGGCTTTAAAGAATTGTTTCCTTTTTCAGATAATAAGCTACCCAATACTCCTAACGCCCTGCGAATATATTCTCTTCAAAACGATTATATCAAAACCATCGATGCAGTAATGGCTTTCCTTCAAGGGAAAAATCCAACCTTGGCGCGACAAATATGCGCTGGAAATTTTCTTCCAGAAGCCTCTCGATTTGCACAACTTGATGATATTGAATGGGCATTTGGCTCGATGGGAATGCAAGACAAAGCCAAACATTTAGCGACGTTGTATTTGGAAGATATTTCCGATTATATTGTGGAATGTGTCGACGAAAATTTTGGTTTCAGCCGCTATGCCGAACGTTTGGGTAGAAGTGCCAATTCGTTTGATGAATTGTATTCGCATTTGCAAAAAGAACCAACATACATCGACAACATAACCTTAAAAATTTTAAAAAATAAAATAGAAGAAATTCAACCCAAACTCATTTGTTTTTCAGTTCCTTTCCCTGGTAATTTATACAGCGCCTTTCGATGTGCACAGTTTATAAAAAGTAATTTTCCAAGTATCAAAATAGCCATGGGTGGCGGTTTCCCTAATACAGAACTTCGCGATATTAAAGAAGCTCGTGTCTTTGAATTCTTCGATTTTATTACGTTGGATGATGGTGAATTGCCATTAGAGTTATTGAATTCTGTTATTCAAAATTCAACATCAAACGAATACAAAAGAACTTTTCTTCTCGAAAACGATCAAGTTGTCTATAAAAACAATTCCACAAAACCCGATTACAAACAATCGGAAATAGGAACTCCAGATTATTCCGATTTACTTTTAGACACTTACATTTCGGTAATCGAAATCGCCAATCCAATGCACAGTTTATGGAGCGATGGACGCTGGAACAAACTCACCATGGCACACGGTTGTTACTGGGGAAAATGCACTTTTTGTGATATTTCGTTAGATTACATCAAATTATACGAACCCATTGCTGCTAAAATTTTGGTCGACCGAATGGAAGAACTCATTGCTCAAACTGGCGATAGTGGATTTCATTTTGTTGATGAAGCAGCGCCGCCAGCATTAATGCGCGAGGTGGCGTTGGAAATCATCAAGCGAAAATTAGTGGTAACGTGGTGGACGAACATTCGTTTTGAGAAAAGTTTTACATCCGATTTATGTGTGTTGCTGAAATCATCAGGTTGTATTGCAGTTTCTGGCGGATTGGAAGTAGCGTCCGATAGATTGTTGGAATTGATTAAAAAAGGAGTTACTGTAGAACAAGTAGCACAAGTCACTCGCAATTTCACCGAAAGTGGCATCATGGTGCACGCCTATTTGATGTACGGTTATCCAACGCAAACCATTCAAGAAACTGTTGATAGTTTAGAAATGGTTCGTCAATTGTTTGAAGTCGGAATTTTACAAAGTGGTTTTTGGCATCAATTTGCAATGACAGCACACTCGCCTGTTGGGATGTTTCCGGAGGAATTCGGAGTTATTCCAGAGCTGAATCCGATAACTTTTGCCAACAACGACATTAATTTTAAAGACAAAACCAACATCAATCACGACAAGTTTAGCTTTGGATTAAAAAAATCGCTGTTCAACTACATGCACGGAATTTGTTTTGAGTATGAATTGCAAGATTGGTTTGATTTTAAGATTCCACCAACAAAAATTTTACCCGATTACATTGTTTCTTGTCTTGAGAAGGAAACCAATTTCAACATAAAAGCGTCTGCAAAAATCGTTTGGATAGGAGGAAAGCCTATAGCCGAATCGTTTACCAAATCGAAAAAGGGCAACCATTGGGAAATGATGCAACTAACCTTTCACGAAACAACCACAACTTTCGATATTTCGTTAGAAAAAGACAAAGCCGAATGGCTGATTACAGCTTTGGAATGGGTTGCAATTACCAATGATAAACTGGTAACTTTTGGTCAACTCAAAGAAAATTTTGAAAAGCAGTTCGAAGATTTTGAATTGTTTTGGTATTCGAAACCCATCAACAGGTTAAGAGAATTCGGATTGTTGGTTTTATAACTGCTAAGGAAATTCTAAATTTCATCGTTTTTTATCATGTAAATAATCTATTCTTTTCCTAAATTTACTACCAACAAAAAGACGACGTATGAGCAACTCTTATAAACTGACTGTAAACAATGGCACTCCCATTGATGCAACAGAAAGTGACCTAAAAAATTTAGACGCTATTCCAATTGACAAATCAAATTTTCATGTTCTTAAAGATAGCAAACCTTATAAAGCTGAAATCATTTCCACCGATTTTATCGCTAAAAAATACACTGTAAAAGTCAACAATAATCTCTATGAAGTAGCCATTTCCGATGCCTTGGATATCTTAATTCAAAGTATGGGAATTGAACGTGGACGCATAAAAGTGGTCAATGCAATCAAAGCACCAATGCCAGGTTTGATACTCGAAATTAGTGTAGCAGTCGGACAAGAAGTGAAAGAAAATGATCCGTTATTAATCTTAGAAGCGATGAAAATGGAAAATAGTTTTCTGTCACCACGAAACGGAATTATTAAATCCATCGCAGTCGAAAAAGGAAACGCTGTAGATAAAGGTCAATTATTAATAGAATTTGAATGAAAAAAATAGCCAAAATACTAGTTGCCAATCGTGGTGAAATTGCCATTCGTGTCATGAAAACTGCTAAGAAAATGGGTATCAAAACGGTTGCTGTATATTCTACAGCCGACCGAAACGCACTACATGTAAAGTATGCAGACGAAGCGGTGTGGATTGGTGAAGCTGCATCAAGTCAATCGTATTTGCGTGGTGATAAAATCATCGAAGTTTGCCTATCACTTGGCGTGGATGCGGTTCATCCTGGCTACGGATTTTTGAGTGAAAACGCCTCTTTTGCAACAGCATGCGAAAAAAATAACATCATCTTTATCGGACCAAAATCAAAAGCCATCGAAATGATGGGAAGTAAATTGGCTGCCAAAGATGCTGTGAAGAAATACAATATTCCGATGGTTCCCGGAACGGAAGAAGCCATTACAGATATCGAAGAAGCTAAGAAAATTGCAACAAGCATTGGTTTTCCAATCCTAATTAAAGCCTCTGCAGGCGGTGGAGGAAAAGGAATGCGTGTGGTAGAAAGAGAATCCGATTTTGTATCACAAATGAATCGTGCCATTAGCGAAGCGACTTCGGCATTTGGAGATGGTTCGGTTTTTATCGAAAAATATGTGACCAAACCACGCCATATCGAAATACAGATTATGGCCGACAGTCACGATAACATATTGTACGTTTTTGAAAGAGAATGCAGCATTCAACGCCGTCATCAAAAAGTAGTAGAAGAAGCACCTTCGTGCATTTTGACACCACAAAAACGAAAAGAAATGGGAGAAGCTGCTGTAAAAGTAGCACGAGCTTGCGATTATTTAGGAGCGGGAACAGTCGAATTTTTAATGGACGAACAGCTTAATTTTTACTTTTTGGAAATGAATACGCGTTTGCAAGTTGAACATCCAGTCACAGAAATGATTTCGGGATTGGATTTGGTTGAATTGCAAATTCGCGTTGCTCGTGGCGAAGCATTAACCATCAAACAAGACGATTTGCAAATTACAGGTCATGCGATGGAACTTCGTGTGTATGCCGAAGATACAATGAATGATTTCTTACCCAATGTCGGATTTTTAAGTACCTATAAATTGCCAGAAGGAGATGGAATACGCGTAGATAATGGTATTGAACAAGGTATGGACGTACCGATTTATTATGATCCGATGCTGTCTAAATTGGTCACCTACGGAAAAACACGTGAAGAGTCAATTGAATTAATGATTAAAGCTATTGATGATTATCATATCGAAGGCGTTGCCACCACATTACCTTTTGGAAAATTTGTAATGGAACATGAAGCCTTTCGCTCGGGCGATTTTGATACCGGTTTTGTGAAAGCATATTACGATGCTGAAAAACTAAAATCGGCTTTAGATACCGAAGCGGAGATAGCTGCTTTATTGGCATTGCATCAGTATGTGGAAGATAAGAAAATTTTACGGTTACCAATTAATTAAGTAAAGAAAATAGAATATAGAACAAAGAAAATAGAGGTTTTGAGTTAAGACAATAAAGTCTTTTTTCTATCATCTATTTTCTATTCTCTCAAAAGATATGAAAGACAAAATACAACTACTCAACGATAAAATTGCTCTTGCCAAACTAGGTGGAGGCGAAAAGCGAATTGCCAAACAACACGCGAACAAAAAACTTACCGCTCGCGAACGCGTTGAGTATTTACTTGATGAAGGTTCGTTTGAAGAAATCGGAATGTTAGTTACACATCGAACTACCGATTTCGGAATGGAAAAAGAAATCTACTATGGTGATGGTGTTATTACGGGTTACGGAACCATAAACGGAAGAGTTGTGTATGTTTTTGCACAGGATTTCACTGTTTTTGGTGGCGCTTTATCAGAAACACATGCCGAGAAAATCTGTAAAGTGATGGACATGGCGTTGCGAAGTGGTGCTCCGATGATTGGTCTAAACGATTCGGGCGGTGCACGAATTCAAGAAGGTGTTCGTTCACTTGGCGGTTATGCTGATATTTTTTACAGAAACGTACAATCGAGTGGTGTGATTCCGCAGATTTCTGCTATAATGGGACCTTGTGCTGGAGGAGCTGTCTATTCTCCGGCAATGACTGATTTTACTATGATGGTAGAAGGTAGCAGTTATATGTTTGTTACAGGTCCGAATGTTGTGAAAACCGTAACCAACGAAGAAGTGACTTCGGAAGCATTAGGTGGTGCGAGTACGCATTCTACCAAATCGGGTGTGGCACATATTACCTCTCCAAATGGTGTTGAATGTTTGGAAGACATCAAAAAGTTATTGAGTTATATGCCTCAAAACAACAGAGAAACAACACCAAAATTACCTTATGAATTGGGAGATGAAGTGCGTGAAAAACTAGATATGATTGTACCTGAGAATGCCAACAAACCCTATGATATGCATGATGTGATTCAAGGGATTATTGATGAAGATTCGTTTTTTGAAATTCACAAAGATTTTGCAGAAAATATCGTCGTTGGTTTTGCTCGTTTAGGAGGAAGAAGTATCGGAATTGTAGCAAACAATCCTAAGTTTTTAGCCGGTTGTCTCGATGTGAAAAGTTCGATTAAAGCAGCGCGGTTTGTCCGTTTTTGCGATAGTTTCAACATTCCGTTGTTAGTGTTGGAAGATGTACCCGGATTTTTACCAGGCACAGATCAAGAGTGGAACGGAATCATCGTGCACGGCGCCAAATTATTATACGCTTTTAGCGAAGCCACAGTACCTAGAGTGACAGTAATTACACGTAAAGCCTATGGTGGCGCATATGATGTAATGAACTCCAAACACATTGGTGCCGATATGAATTTTGCTTGGCCTACTGCCGAAATTGCAGTAATGGGAGCCAAAGGCGCTTCTGAAATTATTTTCAAGAAAGAAATCAGCGAAGCAACAGATCCTGCGGCGAAACTGTTGGAAAAAGAAACAGAGTATGCAGAACTGTTCGCCAATCCTTACACAGCAGCACAACGTGGTTTTATTGATGAGGTGATTTTGCCACACGATACACGTAGGAAATTATTAAAAGCATTTAGCATGCTAGAGAATAAAATCGTAGATACGCCGAAGAGAAAGCATGGAAATATTCCGTTGTAGTGAATAATTAAAATCAAAAAATGGAAGTCATAAATTTATCTCAGAAATTTAATCTTTTTAGCGATCATTGGAGTCCCAAAATTGTGGGAGAACTCAATGGTCAAGAAATCAAATTAGCAAAAGTAAAAGGAGAGTTTGTTTGGCATAACCATGAAAATGAGGATGAATTGTTTTTTGTAATTAAAGGAAAACTAAAAATTGAATTTACTGACAAAACGGTTGAAATCAATGAAGGAGAAATGCTCATCGTTCCTAAAGGCGTTCAGCATAAGCCAATTGCTGATGAGGAAGTGCTTCTAATGTTGTTTGAACCGAAAGACACCAAACATACAGGCGATGTTAAATCAGAATTGACTGTAGAGAAATACGATCATATTTGAAATAACAGCTGTTAATACTTGCGAACTATTAAGGTTGGTTACATTCATGACTACTTACCTCATAACCATTAACTTACGTTTTTTAGATTTAAAATAAAGTTAAAGCTTCCGACCAAAAAGGCAATTTTCGCTACCTTGCGGCGTTTTAAATAGTACATCTTGTACTCCAGAAATGCTATTCTCCATGAAATTACACACTTTTTTTATCGCGTTATTTTTGTTTTTTTCGACTGCTGTTGTTGCCCAAAAAGTAATCAAGCACAAGGTAAAATCAGGCGAATCGATTTATGCGCTTGCTAAAAAGTACGATGTGACAGAAAAAGAAATTTACGATATGAATCCGAAACTCAAAGGAGCCATACTCGGATTAAAAACAGAAGTGAAAATTCCGAATAAAAAATACAAACCCGAAGAAAAGAAACCAAAACCAGTTAAAAAAGAAGAAGTTGTCGTTACTAATGAACCAACAACTGTACACTTAGTAGTTCCAAAAGAAACCTTGTACAGCATTTCAAAAAAGTATGGTATTTCGATGGAAGCCATTTGTGAAATGAATCCGGAATTGAAAACGGGGAATTTGAAAAGCGGAATGAAACTAAAATTAACCAACGTTAATCAAGTAGTTCCGATAAAAATGGAAGCTTCAAATCCAGTAATCGAACAAGTACAGCAAAAAAAAGAAGAATTAACAAAGGTTGTTGTTGACGAACCAAAATCGGAAGCGACAGCCAATAGTAGCGATGTAATTCACAAAGTGTTGCCCAAAGAAACGTTGTTTAAAATTTCAAAAAAGTATAATATTTCGATAAGCGAGTTGCAAAAATTAAATCCGAGTGTAGTTTCTGGACTTCCGGTTGGTTTTGATTTGGTTATTAAAAAGGGAACCACAGAAAAGAGTATCGAAGCTCCAAAAGCTATAACACCTATTCAAACTGTAGTGGATGATGTAAAACCACTTTCGTCAGAAAACATGTCGAAAGCCGAGTTTTTAATTGCCAAAGCATCCGAAAATTTAGGAACAAGATATCGAAGCGGAGGCACAACTAGTGAAGGTTTTGATTGTTCTGGTTTGATGTTTACTACCTTTAAAAACATTGATATGACCTTACCGAGATCGTCGTATGATATGGCAAAATATGGTCAGAAAATTGATCGAACACAAGCTCAAAAAGGCGATTTGATTTTCTTTGCTACTTTTGGCAGAGGCAGAGTAAGCCACGTTGGAATGGTTACCGAAGTGCTCGACGATGAAATAAAATTTATTCATTCGTCTACGCAATCAGGCGTTATCATTTCGTCTACAAAAGAAGATTATTATGCGAGAAGCTTTGTTCAGGTGAACAGAGTGCTTTTAGAATAGGCTACTCAACGGTAAATTTAAATCCGATACCGTGTAAGTTTTCGATGGCAATTCCTTTTTCGTCCGCTAAAATTTTACGCAAACGTGAAATAAAAACATCCAAACTTCTTCCCATAAAGTAATCGTCATTTCCCCAAAGTGATTTTAGAATTTCTTCGCGTTTCAACACCTTATTTTTATTGTCGATAAAAAGTTTTAGCAATTCGGCTTCTCGTTGGGTTAAATTGATTTTTTCGGTGTCGGTAAAAACCAGAAAATTTTTAGTGTCAAATTGATATTTTCCAATGGTGTACATGCTTATATCTGCAACAGTATTCTTTTGTGAACGCTTTAAAAAGATTTCAATTTTGAGTAGTAATTCTTCGATGCTAAACGGTTTTACCAAATAATCGTCGGCGCCCAATCGCAAACCTTTGATGCGATCTTCTTTTAACGTTTTGGCAGAAAGGAAAATAATTGGCACATCTGCATTTTTTTTTCGGATGGCTTCTGCTAGTTCAAATCCGTCTTTTTTAGGCATCATGATATCCAAAACACAAATATCAAAAGCACCATTTTTAAAGGCTTCGTATGCCAATTCGCCATCATTGCAATGGGTTACGTCGTAAAATTGCTCGAGGTTGTCTTTGGTAAGAAACGCTAGGGTTTCATCGTCTTCGGCGTAAAGGATTTTATATTTTGTCATGGTGTGTTTATTTTTACTTCGGAATTACAATCGATACTGTAATGCCTTTGTCTGCATTATTACTTGCGAAAATTTTCCAATGGTGTTGCGTACATATTTTTTTTACATAATACAATCCGAGTCCAAAGCCATTTACCTCATTGCTTTTTGCACTCGGAATTCGGTAAAATTTATCAAATATAAAGTTTAAATTTTTAGTAGCAGCGCCAATTCCGTTATCGATAAAATCGAGTTTGGTTTGGTTTTTATCGTCTATTATTTTGATGTTCATGATTGGATTTTCATCACAGTATTTTACCGAATTATCCAATAAATTGTAGATAATGTTGGTAAAATGGAATTCGTCTGCATGAATGGTTGTCGTATCATCTGTAGGTATATTTACCACTAAATTAGGATGTTTCAATTGCATGTTTTCGATGACATCTTTCAAAATCGGAACTATAGCAATGGTTGTTTTGTACATTTCCATTGGAGCGTTATCCGATTTGGCGATGTTTAAAATTTGCTCGATATGACTGTTCAATTTCTTGCTTTGGTTGATGATTATTTCGGTGTATTTTTCGAGTTTGTCGTCTTTCTGAATTACGTCTTGCTTGTTTAAATAACTTGAAGCGAGTAGGATAGAAGACAATGGCGTTTTGAATTCATGAGTCATATTATTGATGAAATCACGCTGTAGTTCGGAGTATTTTTTTTGCTGAATAATAGTGTAAATAGAATACACATAAACCAATAAAATAATGATTAGTGCAAATGAAAGTACAAACCAAAAACGCAGTGAGCTGAACAAATAAGTCGTTTCATTGGGAAAACGAACCGCAAAATAATACACTAAGTTTTTGTGCTTTGGAAAATGGACTGATTTTTTATCGGGTGATTTATCGCTAATTGCTACATAATTTCCGTAGACCATTTCATCACTTTGGCAATTGTACATGGCATATTCAAAATCGGTGGTGATATTGAATTTGGCAAATTCGGTTTTTAAATAATACTCTAAAATATCGGGCTGAAAATCGTTTTCAACGTTTACGATGTAGTAATCGTTGGCTACTTTTTTAATCGGATTTTCGGCAGGCAATTCACTGTTAGTTCCTTCGTACAGTTTTTTAACAACTTCGAGTAAAGCAATGTGTGTTTTTTGAGAGAATTTTTTCTCTTCTAACGTGAAGGCTTCTTTTGTCCACAGCAATTGTGCTATCAATATTCCGATAGTAGCTACAAGTCCGAGTACAATTATGATGTTTAATTTTTTGGTTTTCATGGTTTGAAGTGACTGAGTTGCTCAGTGACTGAGTAACTTAGTTTTATATTTTCATTATGTAATATTACTAAAAAAATCCTTTAAAAATGGCTCTTAACATGTCATTAACAAACATTTGAAAGCACTTAACACGAGTGCTTGTAGTATTGGAATACTTTTGAATTGTTCAAACCGGTGAACCAAATCCGAATGTATATCGGACAATCAAAAAACAATCAGTATAAATTTAAATTTTAAAAAAAAAATGAAAAACGCAATTAAAATTTCAATGTTGGCATTAACGTTAGGTTTGATGTCATTTTCGGTACTTCCGATTCAAAAAAATGCAACTCAAAAAGTGATTGACAACGCTTCAATTTCATGGAAATCGACCACAATTGATGTTGGTGAAATTCCACAAGGAACACCAAAATTAATAGAATATGAATTTACAAACACAGGAAAAACTACCGTAATTATCACCAAAGTGCAAGGTTCATGTGGCTGCACTGCAACCGATTATACCAAAGATGTTATTGCTCCTGGTAAAACTGCAGTAATTAAAGCAACCTACAATGCGTCTAATGTTGGTGCGTTTACAAAAACAGTTACAGTGACTACCAATGTTGATTCAACACCGAGCGTATTGACTTTTAAAGGCACAGTTTTGGCAAAATCATAAAGCATGTGTATTAAAAAAGAAAAACTCCTAAGCGATTGTTTAGGAGTTTTTTTATTGAAATTATTGAAAAGTTATCTCTTTTTCTTGAGCATATCTGCTCTAAGTTGAATAAATTTTTCAAGCTGAGTCTTATTAAGTAACGCTTTAATTTTTGCGTCTGTTGTTTCTGATAGTGCACCGATAGCTTTCATTTTATCATCATTACTTTCCTCTTTTTTTAATATAATTCCTTCTGTTCTAATGCTTTCGATAATTATTTGTTTGATGGCTATAAATTGAAGTTCATCCAATTGCAAATCATTTTTTAATTTGGTCATGGTTTGTTCGATGTTTTTCGCTTTCTCTTTTTCTATGTATTCTTTGCGTTTTTGCTTTTCCGCTTCGGTTTCACTATCATTAGTCATAGTGTTATTTCTACGATTTAGTTGAGCTGAAGCAGCAAGAGACGAAAACAATAGTATACAACTTAAAATTAGCTTTATTTTTCGCATAGTAAAATTAATTAATAGGTTCAGCATATAAGTCAAATTCGGTAGCATCAATGATTTTTACCGAAACAAATTCACCTGTTTTTACATAAAATTTAGATGCATCAATCAACACTTCGTTGTCAACATCTGGACTATCAAATTCGGTTCTTCCAACAAAATATTGACCTTCTTTTCTGTCAATAATACATTTGAACGTTTGACCGATTTTTTCTTGATTTAAATCCCATGAAATTTGCGATTGTATTTCCATAATTTCAGCGGCACGAGCTTGTTTTACATCTTCTGGCACATTATCTTCAAGCAAATAAGCATGAGTATTTTCTTCATGCGAATAAGTAAAACAGCCCAAACGTTCAAACTTCATTTCTTGAACCCAGTCTCGCATAGTTTCAAAATCTTCTTGAGTTTCACCAGGATAACCAACAATTAGAGTCGTTCTGATAGTCATACCAGGAACTGTTTCGCGGAATTCTTTTAACAATTTCGTTGTTTTTTCTTTTGTTGTTCCGCGTCGCATCGATTTTAAGATATTGTCTGAAATGTGTTGCAACGGAATATCAATATAATTACAAATTTTCGGTTCGCTTTTCATCAATTCCAACACATCCATAGGGAAACCCGTTGGGAATGCATAATGCAGACGAATCCATTCGATACCTTCTACCTTTACTAGGTTTTCAAGTAATTCAGCTAGGTTACGTTTTTTATACAAGTCCAAGCCATAATAGGTTAAATCTTGTGCAATTAAAATCAATTCTTTTACACCATTTTTTGCCAAACCTTCGGCTTCTTTGACCAATTTTTCAATGGTTTGAGAAACATGCTTACCACGCATAATTGGAATGGCGCAAAAACTACATGGTCGATCACAACCTTCTGCAATTTTTAAGTAGGCGTAATTTTTAGGTGTGGTTGTTAAACGTTCACCAAGCAACTCGTGTTTGTAATCGGCGCCCAAAGCTTTTAATAGTAAAGGCAATTCGGTAGTGCCGAAATATTGGTCAACATTTGGAATTTCTTTTTCTAAATCGGGTCTGTATCGTTCGGATAAACATCCTGTTACGAAAACTTTATCAACGATTCCTTTGGCTTTTTTATCGGCATATTCTAAAATTGTATTTACCGATTCTGCTTTGGCATTATCAATAAATCCACAGGTATTGATGACTACAATATTACCTTCTTTTTCATGTACAACGTCTTTTCCACTAGCTTTTAATTGTCCCATTAACACCTCACTATCGTAAGTGTTTTTAGAACAGCCAAGTGTTATGACATTGATTTTATTTTTCTTTACCGATTTGGTTCTCATATACTTATATTCCTATTATTCAGGAAGTTTGCAAATTTACGTTATTTATTTTTAGCTAACCAGCTTCCTGCATAAAAAAACCATCCGTTACAACAGATGGTCTTTCTTAATTTTTTTGTTTTTTACAATTCGAAAAGTAGCGATGCGCTAATAGTGTTGTTTTTTGAATTGATAGCTGCGGCATCGGTTAATCCTTGAGAGAAAAAAGCTTGTTGTGAATCTCTTTCCCAATACGAATAGGCAAGATCTACTTTAAAGCGACCAAAATTGTAGCCTAAACCACCAGAATAACCAGTTAAATCTCCCATGGTTTTTCCATCTTTATACGGACTTTCTTCAAAGCGATAACCGCCACGAAGGCTGACTTTTTTTATCTTGTATTCGGCACCTACACGAAACTCATTCGTCATGTCTAAAACATTTTCCATGTAGTCATTTGCTCCTTCAAGTTGGCTATCCGATCTAAATTGTGTTTTGCTATAATCTTTAATAGCATAATCAAAACTAATCAATCCTTTTTTACCAAAAACATACGCTAAACTTCCTGTTACTTTGCCAGGAGTTTGTAATTTATAAGGTTCATAAATCAATACTACTCTTGGATCATAAGCACTATTTGAGTAGATGCTGGTATCTGGAACTTGTTGCAATCCATAACCAGAAGTTGCAATACTTTGTGATGTTTCATCATTAAGTCGATACCACGTTGGCGATTCGTATGCCAATCCGATTCGTAATTCTTTTATAGGTTTAAATATAGTTCCCAATTGAAAAGACAATCCTGTTCCGTATGTATACAATTCGCTATTAAAACGCAATCTGTTTACGGTTCGTTGTGGATCTGCATTTTGCGGATTGTTATTGCTTTCATAAAAACTGGTTGTTTGGGTGTAATCGGTAAAGTAAGAGTTAATATTCAAACCAAACAAGAATTTGTCTTTGTATTCAGCAGAAACATTAAGTGTTAGTTTACCATTGTAGCCTGAGGATACAAACGAATTTTCTTGGTAGTAATTTCCTCCAGCAGGAATATTAGAAATATAAAGATTATTAGTGCTATTATTTGCGTCAGGATCAATGACAAATGTATTGTATCCTAAAAGAGCTTGCTGCTCTCCGTAATCCAAATCTTCAAAAGCGTAATTTTCCAAAACACTCAACGGAATGCCATTAGCGTAGGATAAAAAATAGTTACCTATTGAATTGTTAGGATTGGTACCAGCACTAAAAACATCGTTGTTTAAATTTCTTGCATTGTCATAGTTAATAGCAACAGCAAATTTTTTCCAACCTGTATTTTGATTTGGATTATCAAAAATAAAAACACCACCAGCTTGATTGATATCAAAGGCATTTTCGTTTTCGGAGGTGTTTTTTCCAAAATAATTGGAATTGTTTTTTGAATTGGAATTATTCAAAGTAAAACCCACTTGGTTGTTTGCAAAAACGACTGAGCCTGCAGGATTGACATTGAGAGACGAAAAATCACCACCTAAGGCACCAAATGCACCACTCATGGCTCTAAATCGGGCAGTTCCATTTAAATCTTGAATAGCATAACGCATCGCGTCATTAATGTTTTGTGATTGAATTGTATAAGAGGTTAATCCAGCAATAAGAATTAAAACTATCTTTTTCATAGGGAGATATTTAGCTAATTTTTTATAAA
>JAZKGN010000026.1:0-45051 GCA_040385945.1 Bacteroidota bacterium | reverse complement strand
CCTCCTTTTCCGGAAGTAACATATATTTTTACGTAGTCTACAAAATTTCCTTCTGTCATTATTTCTTTGGTATTCAGTTACAGTCTCTGTTTTCAGTCCGTTAAAACTGAATACTGACACTCTATACTTTTTTATTTATCCTTTAATGTTGTAATTAAAATTTTATCAATTTTGACCCCATCCATATCTAAAACTTCAAATTCGAGTTTATTCCAGATGAGTTTTTGTCCTTGTTTTGGAATTATTCCCAATTCGGTTACAATTAATCCGCTGACTGTAGTCACTTCATAATCACCTATAATTTCGTCCATATCGAAATACGTTAGAAAATCGTGAAGTGAATAATGTCCGTCTACCAACCAAGTTCCGTCTTCTCTTGCGACGATTTTAAATTCTTCTTCATAGAAATCGGCAGCATCACCTACCAACGCTTCTAGAATATCATTTAATGTAATTATTCCTTGAAAAACGCCATGTTCATCGGTCACCAATGCATAATGCACTTTTGATTTTTTGAAATTTTCTAAGGCTTTGTATGCCGATGTGTGTTCGATGAAATAAACAGGATCTTTAACTATTTTCTTTAAATCGAAATCGCCACTTTCAAAACTAGCAAATAAATCTTTTAGTAAAACAATCCCTTCCACGTCGTCTAAATTATCACCACAAACCGGATAAACCGAATGCAATTCTTCTAAAACTTTGGCTTTGATTTCCTGAATGCTGTCTTGATACGAAAGATACACAATAGAATTTCGGTGCGTCATCAACGAATTGACTTTTCTGTCTCCAATATGAAAAACGCGTTCTACTATATCCTGTTCAATTTCTTGTACTTCACCTACTTCTGTACCTTCTTTGATGATGGCTTTGATTTCTTCTTCGGTTACTTTTCCGTCGGCCGTTGGTTTGATTTGCAATACTTTAAGTAAAAACTCGGTCGAAACGGTCAATAACCAAATAAAAGGCATGGTCACTTTTGACACCACTTTCATGGGTAATGCTACCGCTTTTGCAATGCCTTCTGGGTGATTTAAACCAATACGTTTGGGTAGTAATTCGCCTAAAACCAGAGAGAAAAAAGTCAATATCACTACTACAATTCCGACTGCAATTGAATTGGCATATGGTTGTAACGTTTCGAAACTTGCTATGAAAACTTGTACATCAGTAGTAATTTTGTCGCCCGAATAAATACCTGTTAAAATTCCGATTAAGGTAATTCCGATTTGAACTGTCGATAAAAATTCGTTGGGTGAATTTGCCAAATCCAAAGCGGCTTTGGCATTTTTA
This sequence comes from Bacteroidota bacterium, assembly GCA_040385945.1. Taxonomy (GTDB): domain Bacteria; phylum Bacteroidota; class Bacteroidia; order Flavobacteriales; family Flavobacteriaceae; genus Flavobacterium. The sequence continues at coordinate 43,758 of JAZKGN010000026.1, read as the reverse complement.
TTTCCTTTTTTTGCGGCAGTTTCCAATCGGTTTTTTCTAGCCGAAATAAGTGCAATTTCAGACATCGAAAAAACACCATTGAGTAAAATTAAAAAAAGAATAAATAAAATTTCCATAAACTAAAGTTACAAAAAAAGAGCATAAATTCCCAATTGCGGAAATTGCTCCTTTTCTGTTTGCAAATATCTGAAAAAAAATCGAATGCCCGAAACTTTATATCAGTCAATAAATTAGACTAAAGTTGATCTATAATTGCACTCAATCTTTGGGTAACTTCTTCAATCGAACCAATACCATCCACTTCATAAAACTTTCTTTGTTCTTTGTAGTACTGCATCAATGGAGCAGTTTTTTCGTTGTATTCTTGGTAACGGTTTCTGATTTTTTCTTCGTCTTGATCGTCTGGTCGTCCAGAAGTTTTTCCTCTTTCTAACAAACGTTGGATTAAGATTTCGTCGTCGGCTTCAATACCAACTATTGCTGTAATATCTTGATTTTTTGAAGCTAAAAAAGCATCCAAAGCAGCTGCTTGTGCTAACGTTCGTGGAAAACCGTCAAATAAAAATCCGGCTGAATCTGGGTTTTTATCTACTTCACTTTGCAACATTTGAATGGTTACTTCATCCGGAACCAAATCGCCTTTGTCCATATACGTTTTGGCTAATTGCCCTAACGATGTATCATTTTTGATGTTGTATCTAAAAATATCTCCTGTAGATAAGTGGGTTAAATTGTATTTTCCTTTTAAAAATTCGGCTTGTGTGCCTTTTCCCGCACCTGGTTTTCCGAAAAGAACGATGTTGATCATTATTACTATTTTGAATTATAAATTTTGAATTATTCTGCTAATTGATATACGTCGGATAAATTTCTTCCCAATCCATCGTAATCCAAACCATATCCAACAATGAATTTATTTGGAATTCGAATACCTACGTAATCAATTTTTATGTCTTTTTTGTAGGCTTCTGGTTTAAAAAATAAGGTGGCAATTTTTAAATGCTTGACTTTTTTCTCTTTAAAAATGGCTTTCAATTCTTCAATAGTGTTGCCTGTATCGACAATATCTTCAACGATAACTACTGTTTTACCTTCTAAATTTTCGTTGATACCGATGAGTTGTTTCACAGCGTTGGTAGATTGCGTGCCTTCATACGACGCCAATTTTACAAAACTCACTTCACACATGCCTCTGTAATGCTTCATCAAATCGGACATCACCATAAAAGATCCGTTCAAAACACCAACAAAAACAGGTGTATCTTCGAAAAAATCATCGTCCATTTGTTTGGCCATATTTTTAATCGCAAAATCAATTTCTTCTCCTGAAATAAATGGCTCAAAAGTTTTGTCGTGAAGGTGTATCATTTTTTTTGTTTTGAATAAGTTGCAAATTTAAAGAAGTAAAAACTATTACGTTGCAAGTATTTTGACTTTTTTGTTAATTTGATATATTTACAAAATGAAGTCCGATTTTTACATTCAAATAGCCAATAGCGATGCGCATCGTGTGTCTCGTGACATGAACTGTGATGCAGCGTTAAAAACAGAAGGGAACTTAGTGGAATTATTTGTTATTTGTTTTGATTTGGATGACAAAATCCACTTTAAAGGATGTTGGACATTAGAATTGGTTGTAGAGCAAAACCTCCAATTACTATTTCCCTATTTAGACACTTTTTGTAACACCATTTCAAAATACAAAAACGATTCGGCTATTCGACCCATGTCAAAAATTTGCATGCTATTATCAAAAAATAAAAGTAGTATGCTAACCACATTACAAGAAGAAAAAATTATCGAAACCTGTTTGGACTGGCTCATTCAAGATGAAAAAGTAGCAGCAAAAGCCTATGCCATGAGAGCTTTATGCAACTTTGGTAAAAAATATTCTTGGATAAATGCCGAATTAAAAACCATCCTTTCACAAGATTACGCCAATCATTCCCCAGCATACAAAGCGGCTGCAAAAGACGTTTTGAAAAGGTTGAAATAATTTTCAAATGTTTATCTTTGTGCACTTGAGGTAATCTTAAGGAAATACAACATGAACTATTTTTCATCCGATTTTAAATTAGGAATTCTAGGTGGTGGCCAATTAGGCAAAATGCTATTGACCGAAACAAGAAAATTCGATATACAAACTTTGGTACTCGACCCAAGTGAAGAAGCGCCAGCACGATTCAGTTGCAATGCTTTTTACAAAGGCAGTTTAATGGATTTTGACACGGTGTATAAATTCGGCAAAATGGTCAATGTGTTGACAATTGAAATTGAAAATGTCAACCTCGATGCTTTAGATAAATTAGAAGCAGAAGGCATTTCGGTTTTTCCATCGCCAAAAACACTGCGATTAATTCAAAACAAAGGACGTCAGAAAGATTTTTATGTTCAAAATGCCATTCCAACCTCACCGCATCAGCGATTTGTAGGCATAAATGATTTGAAAGAATCGCTCGAAAAAAACGAATTAAAATTCCCTTTCGTATGGAAATGTGCTCAATTTGGTTACGACGGAAATGGTGTGAAAATTGTTCGTTCGGCAATAGACTTAATCCATTTACCCGAAGTAGAATGCATCGCCGAGCAAATGGTTCCGTTTAAAAACGAATTGGCAGTGATTGTTACACGTTCAGTTTCTGGCGAAGTCAAAACCTATCCTGTTGTTGAAATGGAATTCCATCCCGAAGCCAATCAAGTAGAATACGTTATTTGCCCAGCTCGAATCGATACAACGGTCGCTCAAAAAGCACAAGAAATTGCTTTACAAGTTTCTACATCTTTCAATCACGTTGGTTTATTAGCTGTAGAAATGTTTCAAACGGAAAACGATGAAATTTTAGTGAACGAAGTAGCGCCTCGTCCGCATAATTCAGGACACTATTCGATAGAAGCTAGTTATACCTCGCAATTTGAAAATCATTTGCGCGCCATTCTGAATCTTCCTTTAGGAAATTGTGATAGTAAAGTTGCCGGAATTATGGTAAATTTGGTCGGTGAAGAAGGTTTTTCTGGACAAGTAGTCTACGAAAACATCTCGAAAATCATGGCCATTAACGGAGTGACACCACACATTTATGGCAAACGCGAAACGCGACCTTTTCGAAAAATGGGACACGTTACGATTGTAAATGAAGACATGGCTACAGCACGAAAAATTGCTGAAGAAGTGAAGAATAGTATTCGAGTAATTAGTTAATTGAAAGATTTAAATAAAAAATGAAAGTAGCCATCATAATGGGAAGCATCTCCGACATGCCGGTAATGCAAGAAGCCATCGACATCTTAAAAGGATTTGACATCGAAACCGAAGTCGATATTGTCTCCGCACATCGAACTCCCGAAAAGTTATTTGATTTTAGTAAAAACGCCCACCTTCGTGGCATTTCTGTGATTATTGCTGGAGCTGGTGGCGCAGCGCATTTACCCGGAATGGTCGCTTCTATGAGTCCGTTACCCGTAATTGGCGTTCCTGTAAAATCGAGTAATTCTATCGATGGTTGGGATTCTGTGTTGTCAATTCTGCAAATGCCAGGCGGCGTTCCTGTGGCAACAGTCGCGTTAAACGGTGCCAAAAATGCCGGAATACTTGCAGCTCAAATCATCGGAAGTCACAACAAAACCGTTTTAGACAAAATTATTTCTTATAAAGAAAGTTTGGAAACCGCTGTAAACAAAGCTTCGGATGATTTAAAAAAATAGTTTTTTCATTTGAAGCTATTCCTGCTGTCCGCTCTATCTTTTTTTCCGTTACACTCCAAAAAAGGATACCGCTTTCATCAGGGCTAGGGTACCAGAATTTAATACAACAATAAAAATAAACTGGACGAGATTGCTTCGTTCCTCGCAATGACCATGAAATTACTTACTCAAAAATTCCAAACCAAACACAATACAGCGCCTTTTTCGAAAATAAAGTTGGATGATTATCAACCTGCTTTCGAAGCAACCATTGCTAATGCAAGAGCCGAAATTGACACCATCACCAACAATCCAGAAGCACCAACATTTGAAAACACGATTGTTGCACTGGATTTTTCTGGAGAAGCATTAGACCGATTATCGTCGATTTTCTTTAATTTAAATTCGGCTGAAACTAGCGACGAAATGCAAAAAATTGCACAAGACGTTTCTCCGTTGTTAACCGCTTTCAGCAATGATATTTCATTAAACGAAACCTTGTTCCAACGTGTAAAAGCCGTTCACGATCAAAAAAACAAACTAACGTTATCTCCAGAGCAAGCCACTTTATTAGATAAAAAATACAAAAGTTTTGCCCGAAATGGCGCCTTACTTTCCGACGACAAAAAAGTGCGTTTTCGTGAAATCGACACCGAATTAGCAAAGCTAAAACTCACCTATAGCGAAAATGTGTTGGCTGAAACCAACAACTACCAACTGCACATTACCAACGAAAATGATTTAAAAGGCTTGCCCGATGGCGCCAAAGAAATGGCACAATCCTTAGCCAAATCAAAAAATTTGGAAGGCTGGATTTTTACCTTAGATTTTCCAAGCTATTTGCCTTTTGTAACCTACGTTGAAAACCGTGAATTACGAAAAGAAATGGTAATCGCAGCTGGAAAAAAAGCATTTCAAAACAACGAATTTGACAACAAGGAAATCACCTTAAAAATTGCCAAATTGCGTCACGAACGTGCCAATTTATTAGGGTATAAAACCCATTCGCATTTTGTTTTGGAAGAACGAATGGCGCAAAATCCGAACAAAGTAAAATCGTTTTTGAATGATTTGTTGGAAAAAGCAAAACCAGCATCACAACGCGAATTTGCAGAATTAACTGCTTTCGCAAAAGAACTGGATGGAATAGACCAACTTGAAAAATGGGACGGTGCCTATTATTCTGAAAAATTAAAACAAAAATTATTCAGTTTAGATGACGAACTGTTGAAACCGTATTTCAAATTGGAAAACGTGTTGAACGGCGCGTTTACTGTTGCTGAAAAGTTATTCGGAATCACTTTCAAAGAAGTTTTCGACATTGACAAATACCATGAAGGCGTGCAAACTTTTGAAGTATTGGACTTTGAAGGGAAACTAGTTGCCATTTTCTACTCCGATTTTTTTCCACGAAAAGGAAAACGCAACGGCGCTTGGATGACTTCGTACAAACCACAATACATAAAAGACGGAAACAACGAACGACCACATGTTTCTATCGTTTGCAACTTCACTCCACCAACCGAAAGCAAGCCTTCGTTACTGACTTTTAATGAAGTAACAACTTTATTCCATGAATTTGGTCACGCCTTACACGGCATGTTGGCCAACACCACCTATCCGAGTTTATCAGGAACTTCGGTGTATTGGGATTTTGTAGAATTGCCAAGTCAAGTAATGGAAAACTGGTGTTACGAACCAGAAGCCTTAGCGTTGTTTGCTAAGCATTATGAAACTGGTGAAATTATTCCGCAACTATATGTAGAAAAAATCAAAGAAAGTGCGAGTTTTTTGGAAGGAATGGCAACATTGCGTCAGTTGAGTTTTGGACTATTAGACATGGCATTTCATAGCAACAATCCGAATGCGATTACCGATATCAAAGCGTTTGAAAAAGAAGCATTCGAAGGCACCACATTATATCCTGACGTTGCAGAAAATTGCATGAGTGTTTCGTTCTCACATATTTTTGCAGGCGGCTATTCGTCTGGTTATTACAGTTACAAATGGGCAGAAGTTTTGGATGCTGATGCGTTTGCTTATTTTCAGGAGAAAGGTATTTTCAACAAAGAAGTAGCGCAAAAATTCAAAGACAACGTACTCTCAAAAGGCGGCACCGAATTGCCAATGGAATTGTACAAACGATTCCGTGGACAAGAACCAAAACCAGAAGCGTTGTTAAAACGCGCAGGATTGATTTAGACTTCTTACTCTGGCATATTTTGTTTTTGCCACGTTTGTAAAATCGCAATAAGACTATCGTTTAACGCTGGTTTTTTGCTTTTAAAAGGCATGTATTTAACATCGTCTTTGGGAAGTTTCACTCTTTCAATAACAGCTGCAATATTGTTTTTTACTGTTTCATAACTATCTAAAGGTTCTTTTCGTCCGTCGGGCGGAAAATGACATGGCGTACAACTGGTTTGCATAATCGGAACAATATCTTTTTTGTAAGACAATTTAATAGTATCCGAAGTTTCATAACTGGTCGTTTTTGCTATTGAACTGCCTTGTAAAATAACAACAAGAAAAATCACTCCAATTGAAAATAAAATTTTACGCATAATTTGTGTCTTTTAAATTAATAAGTAAATATAAAAAAAAACCAATCACTCCTTTATAAACAACTGGAAATCATTACTAAAATCCACCAAAAAATCGGCACACTTTCCACCCAAAAAGACGTGTAATATTTAGACCGTTTTTCATTTGAAAAAAGCAAAAAGAGCAACACAGTTATAGCAATTCCGACTTTTAAAAGTAAGTTTTGGAAACTAAAAGTCGGATTCAAAAATTCTAAACTTATAAAAATAAAAAGCAACAAACTACCTACAATTTTAGTGCGCTTCACTCCTATTTGTTGCGGAACGGTTTGCAAATGTGGATCGTCGTTTTGTAAATCGATGATTTCAAAGATTAAAATCAATACAAAAACCAAAATAAAACGTTGCAGCGCTACTAAAAAAACAGCATTCGTTAGTGGCAATTCTGCATTAATAATGGGTAAAAATAAAGTCACGCCCACCCAACACAGAGCAACGATATAGATTTTAATTCCGACCCAATTTCGAGCATTCTTTTTATTCGGAAAAAAAGGTAAGGTGTACAACAAAGTCAAAATTAAAAACGCAACACCTATGATTTGTGTAGTGCTTCGCAATTGAAAAAAGTAATAGCCTGTAGCAAGTAACGCCACAAAACTCAATACAGCAATGGCTTTTAACTGACTTCGCATCTGCTTCTTTTGAGCTCTAGCCAACGCATCGTATTTTACAAAATTATACCCAACAATGGTTCCGAAAAAAGCAAAATAAACCGTAGCTTCATCGTCCATAATCGGAAACATAAACTGCGTCAATTTTACCAAAGCAAACACCGCCAAAGCCACATGTATACTGCTGTTGATGTAAAAATCGAGAAGTTTCTTTAAGAGCTGCATCTTACAAAAATAGCTAATCTGTTAATAAGACTTCTTTTTAGTTAACAATTTCTCAAAATATTACATCCTGTTTAACTTAAAATTAGAAGTTTAATAATTACTTTTGTACCCTTAAAACCGCAACGTTTTTTAACAACACAAACACAACTAAAATTACTTTTATATTCATTAGATGAGAACAGACGCATTTGCATTACGCCACATAGGTCCGAATGAAAACGACCTGCCACATATGTTTAAAACCATCGGTGTTGAAACGATGGAACAGTTAATTTACGAAACCATTCCAGATGATATTCGCTTAAAAAAAGACTTAAATCTAGATCCAGCAATGACCGAATATGAGTACTTAAATCACATTCAGGAATTGGGTAAAAAGAACAAAGTTTTCAAATCATACATTGGTTTAGGCTATCACCCAACTATTGTTCCAGCCGTTATTCAGAGAAATATTTTTGAAAATCCGGGTTGGTATACTGCTTACACACCATATCAAGCAGAAATTGCTCAAGGTCGTTTGGAAGCAATTTTGAATTTCCAAACTACGGTTATTGAATTGACCGGAATGGAAATCGCCAATGCTTCTCTTTTGGATGAAGGTACCGCTGCAGCGGAAGCTATGGCGTTATTGTTTGACGTTCGTTCTCGTGACCAAAAGAAAAATAATGCGAATAAATTCTTCGTTTCTGAAGAAATTTTACCGCAAACATTATCGGTTTTACAAACGCGTTCTACTCCAATTGGTGTAGAATTGGTTGTTGGAAACCATGAGAATTTTGATTTTTCTGGCGATTTCTTCGGAGCTATTTTACAATATCCAGGGAAATACGGACAAGTAAATGATTACGCCGGATTTATTGCAAAAGCAAAAGAAAAGGAAATAAAAGTAGCTGTTGCTGCCGACATATTATCGTTGGTAAAATTAACGTCACCAGGAGAAATGGGCGCTGATGTTGTAGTGGGAACCACGCAACGTTTTGGTGTTCCGATGGGTTATGGCGGGCCACATGCTGGTTATTTTGCTACCAAAGAAGAATACAAACGTTCGATGCCAGGAAGAATCATTGGCGTGACGATTGACACCAACGGAAACCGTGCGTTACGTATGGCATTGCAAACGCGTGAGCAACACATCAAACGTGAAAAAGCAACTTCCAATATTTGTACAGCACAAGTTTTATTAGCTGTTATGGCCGGAATGTATGCGGTATATCACGGACCAAAAGGTTTGCAATACATTGCCAATAAAGTACATGCTTCGGCAGTAACTGTGGCAGATGCCTTGAATAAATTGGGTGTTTATCAAACCAATACTGCCTTTTTCGATACGATTGCTGTAAAAGCAAATGTGAGTAGAGTAAAAGAAATTGCAGAAAAACACGAAGTGAATTTCTTTTATGTGGATAACGAAACGATTTCGATTTCACTAAACGAAACAACCTCAATTGCAGATATCAATCAGATCATTTCAATTTTTGCTGAAGCAACAGGAAAAGATGCATTTACTGTTTCTGAATTAGCTACTTCAACGAATATTACAAATACATTAGAAAGAACATCGTCATTTTTACAACACGATGTTTTCAACAACCATCATTCTGAAAGTCAGTTGATGCGTTACATCAAAAAATTAGAACGCAAAGATTTATCGTTAAATCACTCGATGATTTCGTTGGGTTCTTGCACAATGAAATTAAATGCTGCTGCCGAAATGTTGCCTTTATCTATGGCAAATTGGAACAGCATTCACCCTTTTGCACCTATCGAACAAGCAGAAGGTTACCTAACAATGCTTAAAAAATTAGAGCAACAATTAAATGTTGTTACTGGTTTTTCAGGTACAACTTTACAGCCAAATTCTGGTGCTCAAGGAGAATATGCTGGTTTAATGGCGATTCGTGCATACCATTTATCTCGTGGAGACAACCACAGAAATGTGTGTTTGATTCCGTCATCCGCTCACGGAACAAATCCTGCTTCAGCTGCTATGGCTGGAATGGAAATTATCGTAACCAAAACCATGGAAAACGGTAATATTGACGTAGAAGATTTAAGAGAAAAAGCTATTTTACACAAAGCCAATTTGTCTTGTTTGATGGTAACGTATCCTTCTACTCACGGTGTTTTTGAAAGCGCTATTATCGAAATCACGAACTTAATTCATGAAAATGGTGGATTGGTTTATATGGATGGTGCCAACATGAACGCGCAAGTTGGATTGACAAATCCGGCAACTATTGGAGCTGATGTATGTCACTTAAACTTACACAAAACATTCGCTATCCCGCATGGTGGTGGTGGACCTGGCGTTGGCCCTATATGCGTTAACGAAAAATTAGTGCCGTTTTTACCAACCAATCCGATCATTCCAACAGGAGGAAATCAAGCCATTACAGCGATTTCTTCTGCACCTTATGGTTCGGCTTTGGTGTGTTTGATTTCGTACGGATACATTACGATGTTGGGTGCTGAAGGTTTGAAAAAAGCAACAGAAACTGCGATTTTGAATGCCAATTATATGAAAGCGCGTTTGGAAGCGAGTTACCCAATTTTATATTCAGGTGAAATGGGACGTGCGGCTCACGAAATGATTATTGATTGTCGTGGTTTTAAACAAAACGGAATCGAAGTAGTTGACATTGCAAAACGTTTAATGGATTACGGATTTCACGCACCAACGGTTTCTTTCCCAGTGAATGGAACGATGATGATTGAACCAACAGAATCGGAAGATTTAGCAGAACTAGATCGTTTTTGTGATGCGATGATTTCCATCCGAAAAGAAATTGCAGTAGCAACTGCAGAAGATAACAATAATGTATTGAAAAATGCACCACATACCTTGGCTATGCTAACAGCTGACAGTTGGGTTTTTCCATACACTCGAGAACAAGCTGCTTTTCCATTGGATTACATTTCTGACAATAAATTTTGGCCAACGGTACGACGAACTGATGATGCGTATGGCGACCGAAATTTAATTTGTAGTTGTGCGCCAATTGAAGCGTACATGTAATTTTAAAGTACAAAGTAAGATATAAAAAGTACAAAGTGTAAAAGTCGAATGTCAAAGTAAAATAACAATGATATTCGACTTTTGGCTTTAAAAGCCAAAACCATGAACGACATCCAAAATCAGGACGATTTATTTTTACTTGTCGACCAATTCTATAAAAAACTGCTTTCAGACCAAGCTATCAGTTATATTTTTACTGATGTGGTTAAAATTCATTTGGAAGAACATTTGCCCATCTTAGTTACTTTTTGGTCACAAGCCATTTTAGGAACTGGTGGTTATGCTAAAAATCTGACACAGATTCATCTCGATGTAAATACCAAAGAACACTTAACTCCAGAATTGTTTACGATTTGGCTCGGACATTTTTACAATTCGGTCGATGAAAACTTCAAAGGTGAAAAAGCAGAGAGAATAAAAACCCAAGCACTGAGCATTGCCACGGTGATGCAGATTAAAATTGCGCAACAAAAGCAAGAATAATTACGACATAATTACTTTACATCAACCTTTTTTAAATTATTCATAATTATTTAAAATTAAATGTTGTTTTAACAATAGGTGATTTATTTTATTGATAATTTCGCAAGGATATATCGAATACAATGAATATAAAAATAACAGGTTCTGGAGCTTACATTCCGACCGAAACCGTAGCCAACAAAGACTTTTCGGGACATAAATTCTTAAATGATGACGGAACTGACTTTGCATCATCCAATGAATCCATCACAGCCAAATTTTATGGCATCACAGGTATCGAAGAACGCAAATATGTATCGGACGATTTAAATACGTCAGACATTGCTTTTATAGCAGCTCAAAGAGCCATCGAAGATTCAAAAATTGATCCTGAAACGTTAGACTACATCATTTTTGCTCACAACTTTGGTGACGTAAAAAAGAATGCCATTCAAACCGATTTACTTCCGAGTTTGGCGACACGAGTAAAACACCAATTGCGAATTAAAAATCCGAAATGCGTTGCCTATGACATGCTTTTTGGTTGTCCGGGTTGGGTGGAAGGCGTTATCCAAGCCAATGCGTTTATAAAAGCCGGAATGGCAAAAAAATGTTTGATTATTGGTGCCGAAACTTTGTCGAGAGTTGTCGATCCGCACGACAGAGACAGCATGATTTATTCGGACGGCGCTGGCGCAACAATTATTGAAGCTACCGATGAAGAAGGTGGCATTTTAGCTCATGAAACGGCAACCTATTCGTATGATGAAGCCTATTATTTATTCTTCGGAAATTCGTTCAATAAAACCCACGATCCCGATGTGCGTTATATCAAAATGTTAGGTCGTAAAATTTATGAATTCGCTTTGAGCAACGTACCAAAAGCAATGAAAGAATGTTTGGATAAAAGCGGAATTTCCATACATCAATTGGATAAAATCTTAATCCACCAAGCCAACGAAAAAATGGACGAAGCCATAGTCGAACGGTTTTATAAATTGTATAATGTAGCCATGCCCGAAGGTATTATGCCTATGAGCATTCACGAATTGGGTAACTCGAGTGTTGCTACTATTCCGACACTATATGATTCTATCGTTAAAGGCAACATTCCCAATCAATCGCTTAAAAAAGGCGATGTGATATTGTTTGCTTCGGTTGGTGCTGGAATGAATATCAATGCTATCGTTTATAAAATGTAAAAAAGTTAGACGTTAGAAGTTAGAAGTTGGAAGAAAAAAGTAAATTTGTACTCCAATTTCAATTTTCATGTACGAAAAAACATTTCCCAACAAACGCTTCCAACACACCTTAGCTTTTTTGCAAAAGCACATACAAACCAACGAAACCATCTTTGATTTGGGTGTTCCCAACCCGTTTTCAAAAATCATGGAGGAAAATGGATACACCGTAAAAAATACCAAAGGCGAAGATTTAGACAACGACCAAAAGGCGCTGCAAAACGAAAGCTATACGGTGTTTACCGCTTTTGAAATTTTCGAACATTTATTGAATCCGTATACCGTTTTACAAAATGTAAAATGCGATAAGCTATTAATTTCTATTCCGTTGCGCTTGTGGTTTTCACCAGCCTACCGAAGCAAAACTGATATGTGGGACAGGCATTACCACGAATTTGAAGATTGGCAGCTCGACTGGCTTTTGGAAAAAACAGGTTGGAAAATTACCGCTCGTGAAAAGTTTACGCATCCTGTTAAAAAATTGGGTTTTAGACCTTTGTTGCGGTATTTCACTCCGAGATATTATATTGTTTTTGCGGAAAGAAAATAGAAACTACTTAATGAACTATTACATCGTCATTCCGGCTCACAACGAAGAAGCTTTTATCGCTTTAACGTTACAATCTTTGGTAGAGCAAACTGTTTTACCAGCTAAAATTGTAGTCGTCAATGACAATTCGAGTGACGCTACTTCAAATATTGTTTTGGATTTTATTTCCAAGTATCCGTTTATCGATTTGATTGAAAAAACTTCCGAACTGATTCATCTTCCGGGAAGCAAAGTGATTCAGGCGTTTCAAACAGGATATGAAAGTTTGGACGATAACTATGATTTCATTGTAAAAGCCGACGCCGATTTGATTTTTCCGAACACCTATTTCGAAACGATTATCAGCCATTTTCAATCGGATGAACAAATTGGAATGGCGGGCGGATTTGCTTACATTGAAAAAAATAACGACTGGATTTTAGAAAACCTTACCGATAAAGATCACATTCGCGGAGCATTCAAAGCCTATAGAAAAGCTGCTTTTAAACAAATTGGCGGATTAAAACCTGCTATGGGTTGGGACACGGTAGACGAATTACTTTGCAAATTTTACAATTGGAAAGTTGTTACCGATGCTTCTTTGAAAGTAAAACATCTAAAACCAACGGGGGCCAATTACAATAAAACAGCGCGTTACAAACAAGGCGAAGCGTTTTATACCTTGGGTTACGGATTTTTAATCACGGCAATCGCTTCGGCGAAATTGGCAATGATGAAGAAAAAACCATTGTTGTTTATAGATTACCTCAACGGTTTTTGGAAAGCAAAGTCAGCAAAAAAACCACTTTTAGTTACTGAAGAACAAGCTAAATTTATACGCAGTTATCGTTTGAAAAAAATGAAAGAGAAGCTTTTATAGCATATGCTACTTACTTTCTTAAAGTCGGAAAAAACTGAACACTGAACACTGAATACTGCAAACTAATTACTATTTTTGAACCTATTTAAAACCTATGATGCTAGTTCGCTATTTATCGCAAATTGGAAGGTACTTTCTGATGTTGAAAGAAGTCTTCAATAAACCTACCAAATGGTCGGTCATGCGAGGCCTTATTTTTAAGGAGATTGACGATTTGATCATTGATTCCCTTGGCATTGTAGCTTTCATTTCGTTTTTCGTTGGTGGTGTGGTTGCGATTCAAACTGCGTTGAATTTGACTAATCCGTTAATTCCGAAATACCTCATCGGATTTGCCACACGACAATCGGTTATTTTAGAATTTGCTCCGACCTTTATTTCGATAATCATGGCGGGAAAAATGGGTTCGTTTATCACTTCAAGTATAGGAACGATGCGTGTTACAGAACAAATTGACGCTTTGGAAGTAATGGGTGTGAATTCGTTAAACTATTTGGTGTTTCCAAAAATCATAGCGCTACTACTCTATCCTTTCGTGATTGGAATTGCCATGTTTTTAGGCATAATGGGCGGTTGGATGGCTGGAGTTTACGGCGGATTTACGTCGAGTAACGAATTTGTAAACGGACTTCAAACCGATTTTATACCGTTTCACATTGCCTATGCATTTATAAAAACCATTGTTTTTGCTATGATTTTGGCTACCATTCCTTCGTTTCACGGTTATTATATGAAAGGCGGTGCTCTTGAAGTTGGAAAAGCAAGTACGGTTTCGTTTGTGTGGACATCGGTGGTGATTATTTTATTCAATTTTATTTTAACTCAATTATTACTAAGCAAATGATAGAAGTTAAAAATGTAGAAAAATCGTTTGGCGATTCAAAAGTTTTAAAAGGGATTTCGACCGTTTTTGAAACTGGAAAAACCAATTTAATCATCGGACAAAGTGGTTCGGGTAAAACCGTTTTGCTAAAATCGTTGTTGGGAATTTTTACGCCTGAAGTAGGAACGATTTCTTTTGATGGTAGAATTTACTCGGAATTGACCAATGATGAAAAACGAGAATTGCGAACTGAAATCGGAATGGTATTTCAAGGTAGTGCTTTATTTGACAGTATGACTGTTGAAGAAAACGTCGGCTTTCCATTAAAAATGTTTACAACAAAAACAGTTGAAGAAATACGAGAACGCGTTAATTTTGTTATTCACAGAGTAAATTTAATTGATGCCAATCACAAAAAGCCTTCTGAAATTTCTGGCGGAATGCAAAAACGTGTTGCTATTGCGAGAGCCATTGTAAACAATCCGAAATACCTTTTTTGCGACGAACCGAATTCGGGTTTAGATCCGAAAACAGCCATTTTGATTGATAATTTAATTATGGAAATCACGGAAGAGTACAACATTACTACTGTTGTAAATACACACGATATGAATTCGGTAATGGAAATCGGCGAAAAAATCATCTTCCTAAAGAATGGGCTTTTAGCATGGGAAGGCACCAAAAAAGACATCTTCAAAACCGACAATGAAGCGATTGTTGATTTTGTGTATTCGTCTAATTTGTTCAAAAAAATTAGAAAAGCACAGAACAAAGAAGGTTAATTATTCTCCCTCATTAAATACACCCAACCTGTTCGTGGTCCGGTACTTTCAAAATTAACCAGATAAAAATAGGTAGCACTTGGTAACTGGCGTCCTTTCTTGTCTTGCCCCATCCATTCATTTACATAATTATCTTGTTCGAAAACAACCATTCCATAGCGATTAAATATCTTCACTGAAGTAATATCGCTGAAACCTGACAAATCAAACGAATCATTTAGACCATCATTATTTGGCGAAATTCCAATAGGAATAGCGCATAAAGTGGCGGCAACATCAATGGTGTTGGTAGTGAAACATCCATCTGTATTAGTAACGGTCAAAGTATAAGTGCCCACAGCTTCTCCAGTAATAGTTACTGGATTGGCAGAACTTGAGAATCCATCTGTGTTTGTCCATTGGTATAAAGCAGTTGCAGCATCAAAAGAATTTTGAATTGGTGTTGCCGATAAAACTGCTACATTATCAATACAATTGAATTCAATTGCAAATTCAGGTGTTGGAGCTACTTGTACAATTACAGAAGAAGATCCAGATGGACATCCATTTTGCAATGCACTCACCGTATAGGTTCCGTTATTTAAAGCTGAAACTGTATTTATAATCGGATTTTGTACACCAGAAGTAAAACCATTTGGCCCAGACCATTGATAGGTTGCATTTGGAATAGAAGTAGCGAATAATTGTAACTGCGAAGCATCACAAACTACTGGATTTACAGAAGCTATTGGCACTTGAGGAATAGGCTGTAATGTAATAGTCACTATTGCACTTACCGGTGTAGCACAAGATCCTGTAACTGTATGGGTAAATTGATATACTCCGGGACCAACACCAGTTGCATTCCACATATTATTAGTTAATATCCCGCTTGTTGAAAGCGTTGACCATACTCCGTTGGCATCATAATTTCCGTTTAATAGCGTAAATAAGTCAATTGTATTTTGACTTCCACAATACGACATAGTGCTATTTGAACCCGCATTAGGTAGTGGAACAACTTGTACTGTTACAGAAGAAGATCCGGATATACATCCATTTAATAAAGTTTGCACCGAATAGACTCCGCTATTTGCAGCCGATGCAGCAGTTATTATCGGATTTTGCATACTTGAGCTAAAATTATTTGGCCCCGACCACTGATAGGTAGCATTTGGAACAGCGGTAGCAAATAATTGCAAAGGTTGTGTTGCACAAACAGTAGGATTAGCAGTAGCCACAGGTGTTTGCGGAATTGGTTTAAGAGTAATCGTTACAATAGCTTCATCAATAACATTACAAAATCCAGTAACTGTATATTTAAATTGGTAAGTTCCCAAAGTCACACCCGTTGCATCCCACGTGTTAGCGGTTAAAGTACCACCAGGAGTTACGGCTGACCATACTCCGTTTAAATCGTATGGGCCATTTAAAAGTGAAAACAAATTAATAGTTCCTTGACTTCCACAATACGACATGACACCATCTGTACCAGCATTTGGAGAGTTCTGGCTAGGATTAACTACATAACTCTGAATTTGATTGATACAAGTGGCATTAATGAGATGAACAATACTTACGAAATAAGTCCCTTGGTCATTGACAGAATTAAAGAAAGGAAACAAAAGTTGTGAAGTCGTACTCAAAATAACAGTCGGCGCACTTGCTTCCCACCATTGATAAGTTAAAAAAGGAAAATTGGGCACTGTTAATGAAGCGGTCTGTCCATTACAAAAATTAGAAGGTGTAATCTGAAAACCAATTGGGTTTGAAATATCGTGAAGACTGTTTAAAATATTTCCACAAACATCTTCCACTTGAAAATTATAAATGGCAGGATCCAACCCCAAAAATATATTAGATGTTCCGTTTTGAAGTACAAAGGGCAAACCATTTTTTGTTGTTATCCTATATAAAAGCGGACCCAAACCTGTAGCATTTACTACTACTTGAAAAGTATTGTTACTGCATAAAAAACTATATACATTAATAATTTTTGGCAAACCGTCATAATCAAATTCATTTAAAACTTTATAACATAATGCCTCGGGAACTCCATTTCCAAAAATTTTATAACTCATAATAATCCTAAAATGTCCCGAAAAAGCCAGATTGGTATTTATACTATTGTTCGTCAAACTGACAGCATTTGCTAGTGTCAAATCGGAACCTGGAACATAAGCCATCCCTGTTAAAGGATGCTCCCATACATTGTTAACGGAATCGTACTCTTGCAACCAAAAAGCACTAGAGTAATTATTGTTACTTGCATAGTGCAACTCTAAATTAAAGGAATTGCAATTTTCGGTAATAGCATAAGTATTTGTAATGGTTTGATACCCTTGTATTGCAAGAACAACATCAAATTGATTGCCACAAGTGTCAATTAAATGAAATTTATAATTTCCAATCGGTAACGAATTCATCGTAAAAGTATAGGCACTTAAACTAAGGTTAAAAGAAACATTTTGTGGCAATGGAACTGTATAAGTTGGTGGCGCTTGTACCATTACAATAGATACCATTGGTCCGTTTGGACTGCTTATCATTACTGATCCCGAATTTGCATCACAACCTTCTCTAACCAAAAAACTCGGATTAGATACTGTTGGAGGCATTACGGTAACTTGTAAAACATGTGGATTTCCACAAACATCGGTAACGTTAAAAACATAAATTCCGGGTGGTACATTTAAAATTGATAGCGTTCCTGATACTATAAACGGAGTGTAATTATAGGGTAACGGATTGGTATAAGCAACTGGAGCAGTAACCAAAACAGCCGTTTGAATTACCATGATAAGAATCTGGCTCAAATTACAACTCATCGAAGATACTTGGGCTGATGGTGCTGTACTGGAATTGGCGATATTGTTGTTTCTTGAATAACTATTTCCACAAGCATCAGTTATCGTTAAATTATAAGAATAACCTTGATTAGCATACAATGCAATCTGTTGAGTAAGTGGTATCGAAGTAGGACTTCCAGAAGCAATAACTTGATTATAAATGATTGGTGGTCCAGATGGAGGAAATACAGTAAGTACAACCGTTAACGGATATGCAATCATAGAACCTCCCAAACTAGACAAAGTATGGTTAACTTCAACGGTACTACAATTGGAAGGCGCACTAGGTATTTGATCGGATATTTGCAGTCCCGATGGCGAAGTAGCTAGTGTATACGTTTGCACAACACCTTCTCCGCAAGCATCAAAAACCCTTATTTGATATATCCCTGCAGACAAGCCTGTAAAAACATTGGAGGGTTGCAATGGTTTTATAATTGGACCAGCAAAAATTTCATATGAAACGGCAGTTCCTGTTGTTACATTTACGGTTATTTGTCCGTTATTGGTGCAAGAACTACTGTTTATCCCAGCCAACTGATACGTTAATAAAGGTGGAATTTGATTGAGTATTGTAATATCCATTTGCTGTGTTCCGCTTTGTGTACCTAACGATTGTGTGGCTATTACTCTATAATTTCCAGCAACTAAACCTCCGTATGTATTTCCAGATAAAGTGGCAATTGGTGTCGTGGTATTAGGCAAGAGATAAATAGCATACAACATTGTTGCGCCAGCTGTATTTCCGGTTGTAGTAAAGGAAAGTGAACCATTTGCTGTACAGGTTTCATTTGCTTTTGTTACTGTTAACGTAAAATTAGACAATTGGCCTACACAAACTTGTGTAAAAAAAAGCAACAATAAAAGGCATTTTGGCAGCTTAAAAATAGTACTTTTTCTCATTTTTTGGTTTATATTATCCTTTCAGATGGTTATTGTGTTATAGGGTTGCGTTACAATTACAAATCGTTTGCTAAACCTGTAATTCGCTTGATGTCTTGTTCTTTGCTTTTTGGGTAAATCATCAAAACACCTTCTTTGTCAACTATGATGTAATCGTGCAAACCATCAATAACTATGATCTTATTGGCGTCGGAACGAACGATGTTATTGGACGCATTTTCTAAAATAACTTTAGCATTAATAACACCATTATTATTTTCGTCTTTATCAATTTTTTCATGAAGTTGCCCCCAAGTTCCTAAGTCATTCCAATCGAAAGTAGCCGGCAAAACATAAACATTCTTCGCCTTTTCCATGATGGCATAATCGATCGATACATTTTCAGCTTGAGCATAATACATTTCAATAAATGCTTTTTCGTTGTTGGTATTATAACTTTCAATACCTTTTTCAAACAAGGCAGTCATTTGTGGTTGAAATACCGAAAAAGATGCTGTAATTGATTGCACACTCCAAATAAAAATACCACCATTCCATAAAAAATTCCCAGCTTCCAAAAACTTTTTTGCTGTTTCATAATTGGGTTTTTCTCGAAATTGATTTACTTTTTTTATAGTGTTGTTGTCCGATTTATCAAATTCGATATATCCAAAACCTGTATTCGGAAAAGTAGGCTGAATACCCAAAGTCATTAGAGCATTTTCCGATTGGCAAAATGTAAAACATTGTTCTAAATTTTTCGCAAACTCGTCTTCATCTTCAATCCAATGATCACTCGGAGCAACCACCATTACAGCATTTGGGTTTTGCTTTTGAATTTTTAACGACGCATATAATATACACGGAGCCGTATTTCGCATTGCAGGTTCTAACAACACTTGCTCTTGTTTTACCATGGGCAATTGCTCTAAAACCAAATCATTGTAGCGTTCGTTGGTTAGAATTAAAATGTTTTCTACAGGAATAAGTTTAGACAAACGACTAAATGTTTTCTGAATCAATGTATCTCCAGAGCCCAACATATCGTGGAATTGCTTTGGAAAATCGGCTGTGCTTACAGGCCAAAATCGTGAGCCAACACCTCCAGCCATTAAAATTGCGTAATAATTTTTGTTCATTTTTTTAGTTGCTGAGCTACTTAGTAACCGAGTTGCTGAGTTTTTATTAGTGATACAAATATATTTATAATAAATGAAGGAATTGCATAATTGTTATCCTGGAATTATTTCAA
Source organism: Bacteroidota bacterium (assembly GCA_040385945.1). GTDB lineage: Bacteria > Bacteroidota > Bacteroidia > Flavobacteriales > Flavobacteriaceae > Flavobacterium. Next base: position 23,943 of record JAZKGN010000026.1, on the reverse strand, counting down.
CCTCAGCATTGGTATTAAACAAATACAGACGTCCAGTTTTGACCTCCAAACATTCATAGCGCTTTACTCGAAGTCCTTTCTTTTGAAAAATTTTACCGTTTTTTATTCGGAACAAGCTACCACTTGGCACTTCGTGTATAAAATGAACATCGGGTTTTCGTTCGTCAAACTGCTTCAAAGCAAAAGCCAAACGCGCATCGGTATCGCTACTTGCCGTTGGATTTTTGAAATGTTGCGCCACTAAAGGCAAAACCGAATGGGGAAAAATTTCAGGTCGAATAAACGGCAACATCAATCGTTGAAACGTTAGTTTCCATTCGTTTCCGTGTGGTTTTATGAACCGACCAAATTTTTCATAGGCTGCCAAATGGGCTATTTCATGTACCAATGTGATTAAAAATCGATACTTATTTAAATTGGCGTTCACGGTAATTTCATGCTTTCCGTTTAATGACATTCGGTAATCACCATGACGCGTTTGCCGTTCGTTGACGATTTTGAGATGTACCGAATTGGATTTGATGAGCTCAAAACAAGGAAGAACAGCGTGTTCAGGAAGGTATTTTAAAAGTGTCTCCGACAAATTTTAAGGCGTTGATGATGAAACTTGAATCACTTTTCCGTTGTGGTATTTATTTCCAGTTAAGGCGAAATGATGTATATAATCGGCCATTTCCTTAGCAGAAGTTGGTGCTTCGTAACCCGGAAAAGCTTCTGCCAACATTTCCGTTTGAACCGCTCCAAGTGCCAAAACATTGAAAGCAATTCCTTGCTCCTTGTATTCTTCAGCCAATAATTCAGAGAGCGTAATTACGGCTCCTTTACTCGAACTATAGGCTGAAAGTCCAGCAAACTTCATACTTCCTTGTATGCCTCCCATCGAACTAATCGAAACCACATGACTTCCTTTTTGTAAATACGGCAAACAAACACGAGTTAAGTTAGCAACGGCAAAAACATTGACTTTGTACACATTTTCAAAATCATTTTGTGACGTTTCTGAAAAAGGTTTATGGAGTAAACTTCCAGCATTGTGAATGATAATATCGACTTTTTTCCAAGTAGTGGAAAGGAATTTTTCGACTTGAGTCAGTTCATCTTCTACAGACAAATCGATTGAAAGACAAGTTATGTTTGGATTTTCAATTAGTACTTGAGGGGTTTTTCTAGAGATGGCTAACACTTGATGACCTTCTTTTGCAAACTGCAAAGCCAATTCGTAACCTATTCCGCGAGACGTTCCTGTGATTATGATGTTCTTCATTTTCAATTGTATTGTCGTAAAGATACTAAAAGAATGGAAATGAAATTACTTGAAATACTTTCTGTAAAATTTAATCGCCTGAAAAATTCCCAATCCTACAAATACCAATGGAATAATCAATTTCATTAAATATTTTTCCAGAAAATCGGTTTGACTTGTGAAATAATTTAGTGATACTATCAACACTAACATTCCGAGAAAAGTGCCGACTAACGTTCCGAATACGTAAAAATATTTTCCGCCTTTTGAAATTTCGATGTACTTTTCGTTTAACAAATATACGTTCCAACCTGTCCAAAACGGAAGCTGAACAAAATTGATGGCACTTAAAAAAATGCCCGCAGTAAACGTTCCCCAATAGCCAAAATGTGAAAACTCGTTACCGTCACTACCCGATTTTGCTGCGCTCGCATAAAAAATATATGCCAATATGAACATAAAAACCACTGAAAAACCTTCAATTATTTTGGTCAGTTTTACGTTTTCGGCTAATTTGTTGGCAAAAATCAAAGTGAAATAAATGACAAAAAGTTCAATGAAAATAACACCTAATAAAAAGAAAACTGTAGTTAAAAAACCTTGTTCCGAATAGATTTCATAACCTACTACATTCAAATATCCTAAAGGAATTGAACCTATAAAGCTGATTAAAAATCCGACGAATAGGTTTTTGAGATTTACCACAAGATTTTTTTTAAAAATTCACAATTTTATTACTCTGCTCCAAATGCAAGCGATACTGTTTCATGCCTTCTTTGTGGGAAAGATACGGAAAACCGCGCTTATGATTGGCAACACTTATTTGATACATGTAGGTAATGTGACGAGCCAATTCTTTCCATGCAAAAAACAGCGAATGCTTCGGATCGTAAATATGTGTTGGTTCGCTTGCCGCACCATTCAATTCGATTATAGCGAAGTTTTTTCCTTCTTCTAATTCGGCCCACGAGTTGTACATTACGTCTAATCGACCAAAATAAAACTCAGAAACTTGCAAACACATGTCATCAATTACCTTTGTTAGCTTATCGGAAATTAAATGACTGTCATCAATAAATTTGGCACCTCGAGCATGATTGCCGTACGGAACCAAATTGCGTTTTTCTCCTTTAGATAAAACATCCTGCAATTGGTTGCCGTATTCTTTTTTTAGAGCGTGTAACTGCAATTCGTAACGTGGATTCGATTTCAGTAATTCTTCAATTGTTGCTGTACCATTTCCTTCAATAATTAGGAATTCTTTGGCTACAATTCCGGTTATTTTTCCGTGCTTTTCATTTGGAAAACGAACATAAAAAATACCGACTTCATTGGGAAACGGAATCAAATCTTGCATCAAATAATTAAAATTGGCTTTGTTGTGATACTGTTGCAATTCGGTTATAGAATGTATTTTTTTTACCGCAGAACCACGCAATCCAATATCGGGTTTGGTGATAAAAGGCAGTTCTATATTGGCTTTTTCTAAAGAAGCTAGTACTTCGTCGAAAGGTATTTTTTCTTTTACAAATTGGGTTTTTGGGTAAAAGTGTTGCGGAATCAAATCGTAAATTTCAATTTTACTATCCATAACAAATCCACCATTTTTCATCGACGGATTGCATGCATTAAAAAAGAAAATAGTCCGTGCTTTGAGCCCATAAAAAGCCCATAAAAAATAAATCGGAATATAAACTATCTGAAAAGGCCAATATTCCCAATGGGTAAGCTTGTGAAAAAATAATCGCAAATTATAAGGTAATAAAAGAATTGGTGAACTTTTTTTGCTGCTGCAAATCGTAATGCGAAAGTACAACTTTATTTTTATCGATAACTGTTTGGGTAATACTGAGGGTTTTCAAGACATCATTTATGTTGATAACCAAACCGTGCTCCTTATTATCTCCTTCTGCATAGCGGTGAAATTGATACATTTCATCTTCACTAACTTGTGGTTTGGTATCGATAAATGTGGCGAACCAAATGTCTCTTTTATCTCTTACTTCTTTGGAGTACAATGTAGAAGAAGACCAAATATAATTTTGGGTAGCATCTAATGAAACGGTTTCTTTTTCAATGTCGTTCCAACGCAATTGATACAATGCATTATCTTGAAATAAGACCAATGTAAACGGTTCGATATTAGTCAAATCGATGGTTTTCCAAGCTTCTATTGCCGATGGTGCACTGATAATATCCAACACAATTAATCCGCGGCTTTTTCTATAGGAAGGTTGCAATTCATGTTTTTCGGAAGCGCCATTTAACAAGACTAAAACGGTAGCTTCTTCGGTAATCGCATACCAAGTTCCGCCTGCTTTTTGGTCTTTTGGAAAAAATATGTTTTTATTATTTACGGAGTAGCTTTTGGGTTCGATCGCATTGGGTCGGGCTACTTTTTCATCACGATTGGAAGTGATAATGGTTTTTCCGTTGGCAAAAACAAAACTTACTGTACACATTGTTTTCTGTATTCGATGGTAGAACGCGCAACGCCAAAATTTTCATCAATAACGATAGCTTCATTTTGCAACACTGCTACTTTAATCAACGCTTGATGGTGAATACAATGCTCTAAATTATACAGTAATTCTCGGTTGTAATTGCTATCGATAAGTAATTCTTCGCCATCAACAATTTGTTGTAATTGAAGATTTTTATTGGGTTTGTCTAATTGTTGTACCACATCTGCAATCGTTTGTTTTGCAAAAACAGTATCGGTTTGAATTTGATAGTCACGTTTTCTATCATCATAATTTACAATTCCGCCCTCATATTGCTTTTCCAAACATTGAAACATTTCAATGATATGACGTGTATGCTCTCCAATCGTAGCATTACTCAAACCAAAACAAGGAGAAGTATAATCCTGATTGGACAATTGAGTCAACAAGTCGGACAACTCGTTTAATGTATTTTTAATTGATGGAATCAGCATAAATTAGTTTCTAGAAGTTTTATGTAAATACGGTGTATTGTAAAAAATGGTTTTTAAAACTAAATTTTAAATTGCAATAGATTTGGGATTTTACTTCTTTGATTGCTTACGCCAGTTCGCCGTTTCGGCTTGGGTGTAAACCAATAGCAAACAACAAAGAAACGTAATTAATGCCAAAATAAAAAGGGTTCCACCATCGTTTTTCACTTCAATTCCTAAAAAAAATACATGTGATGCGATGGCACCCGCCATTGTACCTGCTCCGAGCAAAGCACCGAGCAATGTTGTACGCGGGATGACTATCAAAATTGATGCCAGTAGTTCGACAACTCCTGAGCCAATTCGACCAAAAGGTTCAATTCCTATAGCAGAAAAAATATACACACTTTCTTCGGCTGCAGTGAATTTAAAATACAGTGTTTGGATTAAAATTACCACTGCTACGAGTTTGACTATCCATATAAAAATTGGGTTTTTCATTTGAAATTAGTATTAGTTATTGAATGAATTTCTTCCAATTTGCATCGGCTTTTTTCTTTAAGCCAACTTCATTTTTGTTCCAGCTTTTGAGTGTATTATTGAAATAGGCGTTGTAAAACAAAAACAATTTTCCGTCTACAATTTTGAATGTTTCTGGATTGATTTCTACTTTTTCGCCATAATCTCCCATAGCAAAAGCACACCAACCGCCATATTGTGGCTCGTAGCCTGCCGGATTTTTTACAAAAACATCTTTATTTTCTTGAGAAGAAAAATGATAAATCACTCCTTCATAAGTGGAAGTCAGTATTGCTTTTCCTTTAACTGCTTTGTTCTGCTTGAAATACGCCACAGGATCATAGCCTTGAATGGCTACTTTTTTTTCTACATTAAAATGTTGTGTTCTTTTTGAAGAGTTTTGTCCGAATGTTGTGATGCTAATAAAAGCAATGACGACTAATGCAATGTGTTTTTTCATGATAGTAAACTTTGTTTTCATAACTTTACTTTTTATACTACAAAAGTAAATGGCTATGAAATAGTGAAATGTCGGGTAGTTTACATTTGGATGAAATTAAATCTTACAGACAGTATTCCGTTTTAAACTCCTGTCATTAAAGTGCGCAATTTATCTTCAATGCAATTTAATGGTGAAGCAATCGCATTTACATATTGAAAGTTCCCATCACGTTGATTGTTGATGGAAAGCTGAATTGGACATGCCTCGCTCTGTACCGCATTGACCTTAAATGAATCCGATTCCCAATCATAAACGACATACGGCGCTCCTGAAGATCCGAATCTGAAATAGCCTTTTATCAAATAGCGTATTCCTTCAAAAGTGTAATTGCCACCCACTCTATCATTAAAAAATCCGAAATGATCTATAAATCCTTCAATAGTGGCTTTATTTATTAATCGTCCCACTTCACTATTTGGAGAGCTTTGCAAACAATAGTAGTTTTTTTGTTCATCCGACAAAAGAGAAAAGTTGATTTCTATACTGGGTAGTTTGTCAATAATAACTTGATGTGTATTTACAATTTTATACAGTGCAATATCTTCATGGTAAAAAGCATGTACAAGTTCGGTTTCAATTAAAAAGGTATGTCGGTTTATTCCAGGTTCTGAAAAATAAGAATTGGTATCAAAATGAGCGGTTACAACTGGATCATTGTAAAATTGATTGTTCTTGAATTGTACAATTAAATACGGATTACAAATATTTTTTTGAGCGAGTGTTACCCAACGCGTATCAAAATTTATTTGTTTTAACATTTCCGTTATTGCTACAATCTCATTTTGGTTACTCGTATTTGCAATCCATTTATTAGTTTCTGAATCGAACTGATAACATTGATGAAAGAGTTGTATTTGAGCAGCGTTTAAATGTGGTAAAATTTCACCATTGAAATTTTCGTTCGGTATTGCATTTAAAAAATTCGCTTCTGTGCGCAAATTATGTGCTACAGAAAGAATATAGCCATTCCCAATATGAAACGCGCAAATGTTATTTGAAAACTGTTTTCGGTTTGAAGTATTGGCGTTGTAAATCGACATAATTCTGAACAAAGGCGACGTTTGCTCATTTGTTAATTCTAATTGTTTTGCTATCATGATATTTTCTTAAAAAGGCTTATAACTTACTAACATCGTCAATGATAATCTCTTTTCTACTATAATAAATGAGATTTTTCTCTTCCATTTCGTTGAGTAATTGCGTTGCCGTTTGGCGTGAAGTGCCTATAATTTGTGCCATATCGGCTTGTGTTAAGTAGTTTTCAAGTGTCACTTTATTGCCTTCAAATTTGCCTTCTCTTTCTGCCCATTCTTTTATAAAAGTATAGAGTCTAGTTTTGGCATCTTTAGAAATCAAATTGGAATAATTGTTTTTGATGCGTTTCATTTTCAGTCCCACAAACTTGGTGTAGGTCAATGCCAGATTGGGATTTTTCAACATTAAATTTTCAAAATCCGATAATAAAAAACTGCAAATAGCAACTTCATCAGTGAGAGCTTTGGCGTATTCGTTGGAATTTCTATCGCTTTCTAAAGTCAATTCGCCAAACAAATCGCCTTTTTGAATGATGTCTTTGATGGTTTCGTTTCCGTCTTCATCGACTTCAACAATTTTTATATTTCCTTTTTTGAGTAAAAAAATACGTGGCACATCGGAAGAAGACAAATAAATAATATCTCCTTTCTTCGCTTTTTTATAGCCAACAATAATACAGAGTTGTTTGATTTGCGACATACTCAATGTCCAAAACAACTTGTGATCGCGCAAATACCAATATTTTAATTCTTCAGACATGTATGTAAATGTATTAAAAAATCAAATTCAAAAATAAAACCCTTTCAGAAATACATCCGAAAGGGTTTGAATTATAATTAACTGTATTGTATTACGAAACCAATCCTCTTGAAATTACAATACGTTGTATTTCGGAAGTTCCTTCATAAATCTGTGTGATTTTAGAATCGCGCATCATTCGTTCTACGTGGTATTCGGCAACATAGCCATTTCCACCGTGAATTTGAACGGCTTCGTTAGCTACTTCCAACGCAATTTCTGAGGCGTATAATTTTGCCATAGCTCCCGAGTGTGCGATGTCTTTGCCTTCGTCTTTTTCGCAAGCTGCTTTTAAAACTAACAATTTTGCTGCAGTTACTTTCACATACATATCAGCCAATTTAAAAGCAATGGCTTGGTGTTTAAAAATTTCTTTTCCGAAAGCTTTGCGTTCGTGCGAATATTTCAATGCCAATTCGTAGGCTCCAGTTGCGATTCCGAGTGCTTGTGATGCGATTCCGATTCGTCCACCATTCAATACATTCATAGCGAAACTAAATCCGAAACCATCCGCTCCGATTCGGTTTTCTTTTGGCACTTTCACATCGGTAAACATGAGTGAATGTGTATCGCTTCCGCGGATTCCCATCTTTTTTTCTTTCAGACCAATTTCAAAACCAGGCATTCCTTTTTCGACAATAAACGCATTGATTCCTTTATGACCTTTTTCGACATCGGTTTGCGCAATTACTAAATAGGTAGAAGCTGTGGCTCCGTTGGTAATCCAGTTTTTTGTTCCGTTTAGCACATAATGATCACCTTTGTCGATGGCAGTTGTTTTTTGCGAAGTTGCATCACTTCCCGCTTCTGGTTCAGACAAACAAAAAGCACCAATCACTTCTCCTTTTGCCAAAGGAACCAAGTATTTCATTTTTTGCTCTTCGTTGCAATATTTTTCCATTCCGGCACAAACCAACGAATTGTTTACCGACATGATTACGGCGGCAGAAGCATCTACTTTTGCGATTTCGGTCATAGCCAAAACGTAGGAAACGCTGTCTAATCCTGCGCCACCGTATTTTGGATCTACCATCATTCCGAGGAACCCAAGCTCGCCCATCATTTTCACTTGCTCAGTTGGAAATTTTGAATGTTCATCTCTTTCAATTACGCCAGGCAACAATTCTGTTTGAGCAAAGTCTTTGGCAGCTTGCTGAATCATTAAATGTTCTTCGGTAAGATTAAAATCCATATTTGTAAAATTTTGGTAATTATTTCTTTAATTTTGGTGTTCAAAAGTAGTAAATATTCTTTATTTTTCAATTCCTTTTTATATTTTTAGACAATGTTGAATCAAAACTATAACGTTATCGGAGTAATGTCGGGTACTTCATTGGATGGCATCGATTTGGCACATATTCATTTTACTATTAGTGATTGCAAATGGACGTTTAAAATCCACGAAAGTGAGACCATTCCATATCCAACAACTTGGTTGAACAAACTGAAAATTGCCGTTGGTTTTTCTGAAAAAGAGCTGGCAGAATTGAATGAAAACTACACCGAATTTCTAGGAAACACCATCAAACAGTTTATTGAAAGACACAAAATAAGTAACCTTGATGCCGTTTGTTCGCACGGTCACACTATTTTGCATCAACCTCAAAACGGATTTACATTGCAAATTGGCAACTTGCCCCAACTGGCAAAATTTGTTGGCGAAAAAGTAGTTTGTGATTTTCGGGTTCAAGATGTTCAATTAGGCGGACAAGGAGCTCCGTTGGTTCCGATTGGTGATCGCATTTTATTTTCGGATTACGATTATTGTTTGAATTTGGGTGGCTTTTCGAATGTGTCTTTTGAACAAAATGGGAAGCGAATCGCCTTTGATATTTCGCCAGTAAATACGGTTTTGAATTTTTATGCCAATACCTTGGGATTGGATTATGATGATAAAGGAAATATTTCACGTTCAGGGAAAATAAATACCGAATTATTGGATGAACTGAATGGTTTGGATTATTATAAAAAACCGTTTCCTAAATCGCTTGGTTTTGAATTTGTGAAAGAAACTGTGTTGCCTTTGCTTGAAAAATATTCAATTCCAACTTCAGCTAAAATGCACACGTTTACCGAACACATTGCACAGCAAACCGCAATGGTTTTGGGCAAGAAAGGAAAATTGTTGATTACTGGCGGTGGCGCTTATAATGATTTCTTAATAGATCGATTGCGATTTTACTTGGCTGAAATGCAAATTATAATTCCGGATAAAAAAATATTAGAATACAAAGAAGCTTTGATTTTTGCATTGCTAGGCGTTTTAAAGCTGCGAAATGAAATCAATGTTTTGAGTAGTGTAACTGGTGCTTCGAAAGACCATAGTTCGGGAACAGTTTTGGATTAAATAAAAAAAAACGCCTCAATTTCTTGAGGCGTTTTCTATTATTGTGTTTGTAAAATTATCTTTTGATAACTCTCAATGTTTGTGTACGCTCTCCTTGAGATACAACTACATTGTACACTCCTGATGGGTAAGCTCCACCTACTTGTAAGCTATTAATAGCAGACACTTCTACATTTCTATTCTCCACTTGTTTTCCTAACATGTCGTACACTCTAATTTGAATGTCACTTTGTGCTGATGTCTGAACATCAAACATAAAGTTAGCAGCAAATGGGTTTGGATAAGCGATAGCTACATAATCATTGCTTGTAGCAATAACTCTTGTTCCGCCTGGTGCAACACCTGGAGTCGTTAAGTTACATGGTTTTCCAGTTAATGGACCCCAAACACCACCTATTCTAACCGCTACACGAACAGTATACGTAGTTCCCGCTTGTAATCCTGGGAACATACTCAAGTTAAAATTGTTTACAGCTCTATCAATAGAGAAACTGTACGACAAACTTGAATTTACCAATTGGAAACGGTAGTTAGTAGCTCCTGACACAACAACAGCACTAATGCTTTGCGTGTTACTAGTTGCTACATAATCACATTGTGACAATACAACTTCAGAAGTTGGGAATACAGGAGTTGTAATAGTACAACTTGGACCGTATAGTAAGTAAGTACCATTTGTATTTTTTAACGCAACTTGTACTGAATAAGTAGTTCCGTACGATACAAATGCTGCTGGTAGTTGACTGAAAGCAAATCTGTTTTGTCCAGATAATGCATCATACACTTGTACTGCATTTGTTGTGTTATTTGTTACTCTGAATCGGTATCCAGTTACTGATGAAACATACGTAGCATAAACGAATTGAGACATCGAAGTTAAAGTAGTTCCACACTGAGCTCCAATTGTAGAAACTGGTGAAGGAGTATTTACGATACATGGAGCACCATAATTAGCACCACCATTTACAGAAACTTCAATTTGATAAGGTGTTCCTAATGTAATTCCGGGATAACTTGACAACGCAAAAGAATTAACGAGTCTGTTCACCACAAAAGGACTATTTGTATTCATATTAGTAATTCTAAATGTATACGTTGAAGCTCCAGGAACTACTGCAGCAATAATAGTAACCGATAAGCTACTAATAGTTGCTCCACACGAAGTTCCAATATTAAATGTATTTACTGAAACAGTCAAATTCAACGTTGCCAGATTTGGACAACCAGCCGCATTAGTACTCGTATGTGTATAAACTCCACTTGTTGTATAGGTAAGACCAGATCCTAATGGTCCAGCCCAAGTAAAAGAACCATTTGCTGTAATTGTTAGATTTCCATTAGTAGTACTGTTGTTAATTGTCAATACCAATTGTTCGGTAACACAATTTGTAGTAGTACCTGTATAGGTTCCTGATGTAGTATACGTTTGTCCATTATTAGCCCAAGTATAGGTATCACACGCTGTAAGTGTAGTTGTATTGATTGTATTTGGAGTTATCGTAACAACAACAGGTGTTCCTGCACTTTCAATATCATTTAAAGTTTGAGTTACATAATAAGTCCCGGATACTAAAACAGTGTTAGAAGGTAAAACTGTACCTCCTGTTTCTACAGCATACCATTGAAGTGCTGTACCTGTTGCAACTAAATTAGCTACTGTAGCACCTGCACAAAAAGATTGCGCTGAAGCTGTTGGTGGAATGGTGATGTTTTCAGGTATTACCATCAATCCCCATGGGTTTACAATACCGCTTCCTGTTACTATTGACTGAACTCCAGTAGTACTGTCGATACTTAAAATTTTATTAGTTCCACCTTTGTTTACAGCGTATACTTTATTCTGACGGTAATCAATCCCAGAAGGAATAGCCAAATTACCACCAGTTGTCAAAAGTGTTTGCGTTCCTGCAGGAATGGTTACTTTATATACTCTATCGACACCTCCAGCAAAACTTCCGGCGTCGGCAACTACAATTGTATTTTGATCTATAATGGCAAAATCCAATGGCAATGTTAAAAATCCACCTGTACTCACTAAAGATTGCACACCAGCTGGCGTAATTTTTACAATTTTGCTGCTTCCTCCAGTAATCATACCCGCATCAGATACAACTAAATCACCGTTATTTAAATAAGCAACTCCTGTTGGATAAGACAATAAACCTCCGGTAAATAATGGTGTAATTACGCCTGTTGTAGGATTGACCTTTACAATTCCGCTTGAAGTAGCTAAAACAATATTTCCAGTTGAATCAAAAATCATCCCTGAAGGACCTCCGATAGGTGGTGCGCTTGAAAAACCACTACTTGGTACTACTAATGATTGTGCTCCGGTGTAGGCATTCACCTTAATTAATCCATTGCCCTTGTCGTAAACAAAAAGACCAATAGTAGCTTTATAACAAACATTCAGAGCGTCTGTCAAACCTTGATTTTGTGTAATAATTACATCTTGGTTCGTAACGGTATCATACAATCGAATTAACGTTTTGTCAACAACTAAAACATCTCCTGGATCAAGACGAGGAACAATTTTTACGAAAACTACATATTCTGCCGAAAGAGATCCTTGTGAATCTTGGGCTCTAAATGTAAAGGCGTCAAGTCCAAAAGCAGAAGTAGTTGGCGTATATGTAAAACCCCCATTTGAAGCTATAGCTGCAATTCCTTTACTTCCTTGAGAAACCAACTGATACGTAAGTGGTGATCCTTCTGGATCGGTTGCAATAACATTTCCAGATAAGGTTATATCTTCTAAAGTATCAAAATTGTGGGTAGCACTTGTTGGCGAAAGATTAATCAAATTGATCGTAACGGTTGCAATATTACTATTAGAGTTTCCATCATTAACACTAAATGTAAAAGTGTCTGTGTTACCTGGCAACGCCGAAGTTGGTGTATACGTATAAGCACCTGTAGTCGGATTAAAACCACTAATCGTTCCCAATGTAGGATTTGAAAGAATGGTATAAGTAAGACTCGAATTTTCGGCATCTGTTGCGGATAAAATTAAAGAAACAGGGACAGCATAAGAAGTGGTAACACTTTGATCGTATGCTATAGGACTATCATTAACCGGAATGATATTAATTCTAAAACTAAAGATAGAATTAGGACCATCCACAGCTAGTTTTTGTTTACTGTCTTTAAAGCTAAATTGGAATTCGTCATAAACCGATTCTGAACCATCGTGCTGATAAGTTAAAAGTCCGTTTTGAACATCGGCTAATGTAAAAGTACTTGTTTTAGTCATGGCAACTCCGTTCAATTTAAGAGTTCCTCTAACGAAAACCATCGGACTTGTACCTGGTGATACCGTCTCAAAACGGAAAACCAAACTTTGTGGACTTACTGGCATATCTTCGTCATCGGTTGCATTCAACAATGCTGATGTGATGCCTCCAATGGCTCCTTCATTAACATTCAAGATCGCATTTTGAGTCAGTCTTGGTCCTAAATTTTTCCAATAAAAACCATTACCAACTGAACTGTAAGCATTCCCGATTCCTTGTCCTGGAAGTGGTCCTGCAGGTGTTGGATATGCATCGTAAAAATCAAGATAAGGTTGCCAAGTACTTCCGTTAAGTGATGCTTCAATAAAATAATTTGCTACCAAATAATCGGATAAAGCTGTAAATTGAACCAATCCTCCTACTTGTTCAGACAATCCCAAAGTAGTTGGATCAATTAATGGAATTATTGAATTATCAGGTTTTTTTGTTGTTAAAGTAGCACGAATAAAAACCGGTACAACGGAGCTTGTTATTGCATTTTGGATAAATGTATTTCCTCTCCAAACTGCTTGTCCGTTTGTTAAATTACTTTCTGCTGGCGCGTATGTTAAACTCTCAGCATTTAAATAAACACTATTATCTAGTGAAACTTTTAACATCAAATCTCCAGTTGCCGATATTCTTGGGCCCCAATAGGTTTGTGTTTTAGTAGCTAAAGACACATTGGTAATAAATAAATTTCCGCCACCTGGTCGTCCAAACATACCATTAGAATCGGTTGAAATTGTACCGATAGGCGGATATGCTGGTCCGTAAAAATCATAAGCCGCTCCTTTTAAATTAACAATAAAAGGATTTACAGCGCTATTATTAGCAATACTCAACTGTGCTGTTCTTACGAATGCAGCTGTAGGATTGTAGGTCACCACAAAGTTTGTTGAGGCACCTGCCGCCAGCGAACTAACCGATGGTTGTGTAACTGTAAACTCAGCTGCATTGGCACCAGTTACATTTACAATTGGGCTACCCGATAATAGTAAGGTCGTGGCGCCATCATTTTTGATATTAAAACTAAAACTTGAAACTGCAGCAGCAGCTGTTGGAAAGGAAACCAATTCCGAATTAGCCAGCGTTTTGCTCCAACCTGTTGTAATGTTTGTTTGTTTTACTGTTATAACTTGCGCATAACCAACAAAACCAAACACAAAGAAAAGTAAAAGAAACATTAATTTTTTAATGTAAAATTTTTTCATGATTTTAATTTATAATCTACCTACTCTATAAAGGATTTTCGGTTTACTCCTATTTTATTATATTCGGAACCAATGTAGGGCTTTATACTTACTATGTAAGAATTTTTCGACATACTACGGTTAACTCGGCTTAAGTACAGAATTAATTTTTTTAAGAAAAATAATACACAGTATCAAACTAAAAAACCTCCTCAATTACTTGAGAAGGTTTTATTATTTTCTAAAAAAGTTTATCTCTTAACTACCCTTACAGTTTGGGCATTTTCTCCTTGAGACACAATTACATTGTATACTCCAGTTTGGTAACCAGCACCTATTTGTAGGTTCGCCATATCGTTTACATCAACATTTTTATTTTCTATTTGTTTTCCTACCATATCGTAAACTCTAATTTGAATTGTACTTTCTGTAGTTGCTACCACATCTAGCATAAAGCTTTCAGTAAATGGATTTGGATAAGCAATAGCTACGAAATTATTATTTTTGGCACTAACTTTTGTTATATCAAGCATACTACCAGGAGTCGTTATAGTACATGAATTTCCAGTTAATGGTCCCCAAACGCCACCAATTTTAACAGCAACTAAAACCGTATACGTTGTTCCTGATTGTAATCCAGAAAACATCCCCAAGTTAAAGTTACTCAATGGTCTGTCAATTTGAGCACTGTATGCCAAACCTACATTTGTCAATTGGAAACGATACTCTGTAGCTCCTGAAACGATAACTGCACTAATCGATTGTGTCGAACTTGTTGCTACTGTATTGCATTGTGACGCGACAATTTCTGAAGTTGGAAATGTAGGAGTTGTTATGTTACAACCTGTACCGTATGGTAAATAATTACCATCTGTGTTTCGCAATGCTACTTCTACAAAATAAGTAGTCCCATAGTCTCTAATTGCTGATGACAATTGATTGAAAGTAAATCGGTTTTGTCCATTCAATGCATCATACTCTTGAAAAGCATTTGTTGTTGTGTTTGTTACTCTGAATCGATATCCTGTAACAGCTGAAACATAAGTTGCATATACAAATTCACCCATTGATGTTAAAGTCGAATTACATTGTGCTCCAATTGTTGATATCGGATTAGGAGTATTTACATAACAAGGCGAACCAAAATAAGGTTCCCATACATTATTAATTTTAACCGCTACTTCAATTTGGTATTTTGAATTGTAGGTCGTTCCAGCAACATTTGATAACGATATATTATTAACTGGTCTATCAACAACAACTGCTGCGGCTATAGGTAGGTTAGTTACGGTGTTTACTTTTGTAATTTTAAATCGATACGCTTGTGCTGAATTTAGCAAATCAGCAACTAATGTAGTAGACAAACTTGTTAAAGTAGCTCCGCAATACGTAGTACTTAATTGTGTGCTATAATATCCTAAAACTCTAACCAATCTAATTTTAGAAACACCATTGAATGTTGTAAATGATCCTCCAATTAAAATTTTTCCATTGGTTTGAATACTAGCCGATTCTATGGCACCATTAGCTCCTGTAGTATTAAAAGTATAATCTAATGAAGCATCGGTGTTTAATCGAGCAATATTAGCAGTTGTTGCCACATTGTAATTTGTAAAGGCACCACCTACCAAAAGTTTTCCATTGGCATCTAATGAAAGTGATCGTACACTTCCGTTAAAACCATATACATTATAAGCTGCATCAAGTGCTCCATTGGTATCCACTCGTACTGCATATTTTTTGTTTACATCTCCAGCGTAAGTTGTAAAATCGCCACCATAAATTATTTTACCATCGGTTTGAATAGCGATTGCTCTTACGGCTAAATTAGCTACCGCTGGAATAAAAGTAATATCAAGAGATCCATCTGTATTTAATCGAGCAATTCTACTTCTTGGAATTCCGTTGTAGCTAATTAAATTCCCACCGATGATGATTTTTGCATCGGTTGGCTGAATTTCAATCGCGTTAATATTGGAAGTTGCTCCAGTACCAACAACAAAAGTTATGTCTAACGTACCATCGGCATTTAATCGAGCGATTCTATTGCGTGATACTCCGTTATAGTTAGTAAACGAACCTCCTATTAGAATTTTATCATTGCTATCAATAGCTATTGATAAAATAGTAGCATCAGCACCAACACCACCTAAATTAAAGGAAGCATCTAATGTGCCATCTGCATTTAGACGAATTATTCTGGCAGGAACTGGGTTGCCATTTACTGTAGTAAACTCACCTGCAACAATAATTTTACCATTAGATTGCACTTTAATCGCTCTACCTGAAGTGGCACCAGCTGCTAAGCTTATAGCAAAACTAAGGTCTTTAGAACCGTCTGAATTTAAACGAGCAATTCTATTAGAGGTAGTACCATTAACATTTGTAAAAGCACCTACTAGGATAATTTTTCCATCGGGTTGTGTTAATGTCGAATTAACCGTGCCATTGGCACTTACAGTTGACGAAAAACTAGGATCGATTGCACCTGGTTGTGCATAAGAATTGAATGCCAAGGCAATAGCCATGACGAAGAAAAGAGTAATTTTTTTCATAACGAATTTGGGATTTATGTATTTATTAATTTAAATACAAGTTTTATGCGTAATCTACTTTCTAAAAAGGTGGTATTTAGTAAGTTGGTTTTTTAGTAACACTAAAACATTAAAAAATAACGCTCTTCTTATGATAACTGTAGGTATAGTTACATAAGAATAAACTGTATAGCGTAATTTTGAAAACAATCAGACTGCGTTTAGACAAACTGCTAAGATGCGTGCTTTTGTTTTACACCATAAAATTTGGAATACTTTAGAATGGTTTGATATAAATAAGGCATTTAATCGGATGATTAAAAATTCGGATTATACCAAAAAAAGGAGTGATTACTTTTAAAAAAATTACTACAAATAGATATTTTAACATAAAAAAGTCCTGTTAAAAAGTCATCTAAAACTATCTTTTGATGACACTTGCAGTTGGAAAATTTTTTCTTTAATATACAATTACATTTTACCCTTAAGAGTTGTACGCTAGCATAATCAACTATTTAACATTGCTGTTTTTAATTTGATTTTCAAACATTTGTATACTTTATTTAAAATGGACTTTTATTTTAATGCTTGGCAAGGTAGTGATTATAAATCCGTATTACCCATTAATGCATGATTGTTTTATTATTTTATTACAATGCATTAATTTTTACAAGAAAAAAACTCCTCAATTTCTTGAGGAGTTTTTAATTTATCACGAATTATGGTCTATTACAAAAAATAGAGAATTCTGAGTTGTTTGCAAAGAAAGGCATATCAGAATTATCTACAGAACCATCACCATTTAAATCGGTAGTTAAAACTCCAAATGCGGACGAAGAAATATCGTTAGTTAAATCAACAGCATCGGAGGCATCTACTACTTCATCCTGATTTATATCGCCCGAATAAAAAGCGAAATATCCTGATGGCGTTTGAACCATATTGTTTCCGTATGCTTTGTCGGCTGCCGAAGTAAAATCATATCTTAAAAAGGTGGCACCAACTGTTACTGGTGTAGCACTCCATGTTTTTATCGAATTGGTAGTCCCAACAGCAATGTAATACAATCCATCTTGTGCCGTATCAAATCGACAAACCGCAAGTCCGTTCGTTTGTAAAACAGAAGTTGTAGAATCGACTATATCATAAGGAGGCGTAGCTTCGTGCAATTCGACCGTAATGGTTTCGACATCGGTCATTGGCGAAGTATAATCTTGGTTATTTTTCACCGATCGCATATAACCTGTATAAGGGTCATAGTAACCTTCGAGGTACAAACTAAGAATTACATTGTTGCCACAAACTACTTGAACTTCATTGGAACTTGTACATCCTGGAGCATTTGAATGAATAACATTAGCACCCAATCCTGCTAAGAAACTACAAATGTTACTCAAATTACAATACGAAAGATTTGGATTATTAACCAGATAAATCACATACATGGTAGCAGGATTGATGTTTTCTAAACCTGCTAAACTTGATAATAGCGGATTATAAGATACTTCAAGACCATAATTGTATGGGTAACTACTATTACTCATTGTAGTCAAATTATGCAAGCCTTGCAAACTTGTTAACGAATTATTAGAACTAATAGTAAGTGAATTAATTGAGGTTACCGATTCTAAACCATTTAACGTTGTTAATAGAGGATTCCCATAAATTGCCAAATTACCTGTTGTTGTAAAACTAAATGTGGTCAACGAAGTTAAAGCACTATTACTACTGATGTTAATAACTGCCGATGTTACCAAATTTTGTAATCCATCAAGAGAAATTAAAGCTGGATTATTTACAATGGAAAGAGTTCCTGAACTGGAAACCGTTGTCAATGCTTGCAATGCTGAAATCGATGTCAAACTTACATTATCGTTTACTACAAAATAATTTCCTGTTGCACTCAAACTATTCAATCCTGATAAACTAGTTAATGACGGATTTGATTGAATATACAATTGTCCACCTACAGTCGTAAGTGCATTCAAACCCGACAAATTAGTTAAGACAGCATTCGATTGAATGGTGAGTGTTTGGTTGATTGCAGTTACATTACTAAATCCGTTTAAGTTGGTAATATTGCTACCGCTTATTGTAACCGAACCTTCAATTACGGTACATGTCGGATAATTTACAATAAATGCATCAACTTGTGTTTGGGATGAAAACACCAAATTTCCTGCTGGACATGTAGTGATTACACCACAAGCAACTTGCACCTCAACACTACTGTTACAACCCGTTGCATTTCCTGATATATAGGATACGCCACCATTGGATAAATAGGTACAAATACTTGGCACATTACAAGTGGATAAACTCGTTGAAGATTGTAACGACACACTATATAATGCTGTTGGATCTATATTATCTAAGCCAGATAAAGAAACCAATTGTGGGTTTTGAGTAATGTTTATATAATTTAAATAAGACAAATTAGACAAAGCAGAAAGGCTGTTCAGTGTTGCATTATTAGATAAAGCCAAATTTTGTAATGAAGTTAAAGCATTTAGGCCTGAAAGACTTGTAAGTAAAGGGTTACTATCAATACTTAATGCATAATTCACTGAAATCAAAGCATTTAACCCACTTAAAGAGGTTAATGAGTTATTACCTATAATTTGCAGATCATCTGAACCTGTCAAAGAACCAAGTCCAGTTAAATTAGTCAGCGAGCCATTATCTGAAATATATAGATAACTAACATAGGCAACGTTATGCAATCCTGTTAAACTGGTTAATGCATTATTAGAATTTACATATAGACTAAAGGCAGAAGTTAAACCTGATAATCCCGACAAATTGGTCAAAGCTGGATTATTAACAATGTACAAACTTGAAATATATTCTAAATTGGATAATCCTGAAAGCGATGTTAAAGCAGTATTTCCACTAATGCTTATATTTGAAATTGAGGTTGGTAAACTTCCGAAAGCTGTCAAATCGGTTAACATTGGATTTCCTGATAAGGTTATATTACTCACAGTATCTAAATCATTCAAACCCGACAAACTTGTTAAAACGGCATTGCTTGAAATATCCAAAGTAATAGCTGAGTCCAAATTACTCAACCCTGAAAGACTAACTAATGAACTATTAGAAGTAATAGATAAACTAGTAGCTGACTGAAATGCATTCAATCCGTTTAAATTAACTAATTGTAAATTATTGCTAATGCTAAAACCACCGTTTGCATGTGTTAAATTACCAAGTCCAACCAAACTAACAATACCGTCATTGTCATTAATATTAATATTGCCCGACACACTCGACAAATCATTTAGTCCGTTCATAGTAGTAAGCAAATCATTGTTAGTTATCTGTAAAGAACCATGAATTATGATTAAATTATCTAAACCTATCAAATTTGGTAATGACGAATTGTTGTAAATAGATACACTTCCCAAAACAGAAGTAATGGCACTTAATGCATTCAAGTTGGTGATGTCTGGACCCGATATGGTAATGCTTCCATTAGTAGAAGAGCAACTAGGATAGTTCGCAGCAAAAGCATCTACTTCTGCTTGTGTGCTAAAATACAAATCGCCCGACGGACAACCCGGATTACAAAGAGCAAGTATTTGGTTTGCATCGGCACAACCTGTAGCATTGCCATATATACCCCCACCATAACCACCATTAGCCAAGTAGCTACACACACTTGGTATATTACAGGTTGTTAATTGCGGATTACTCTGCAAACTCCATTGTGTAATTGTATTGGAAGAAATGTTGTTCAACCCTGTTAAACTTGTTAATTGCTCGTTATGTGCGATATAGATTAGTCCATTAATTGCTGTTAAACTGTTAAACGCGTTTACATTTTGTATAGCAGAATTTGCAAACAAAGTAATGGGTCCACCAATAGATGTTAACGAATTGAAAGGTGGCAATTGTGTTAATGCTGTATTATAACCAACATTAAATTCACCTCCAATAGTAACTACATTTTGAAAAGCAGAAAGCGTTTGCAATGAAGATGTACTACCATTTAAATAAAAGGAACCTCCTATGTTTGTTACATTCGGAAAAGCGGTTATACTTGAAGCAGTTGTTCCATACAAAGTAAAGAAACCTGTAATAGTCGTTAATCCATTCAAACCCGAAAAATCAGTCAAGTTGGGTACGTCATGAATATTCAAATCGCCAACGGTTACAATTTGGCTCAATCCATTCAAATTGTAGATATTGTTTCCGTTAATTATTAAAGAACCTGTAATTGTTGAACATCCGTAATTAATAGGATAATTATCAATATCTGCTTGAGTATACAAATTGATATTGGTACAATTTTGAGGTACGCCACAAGAAACTTGAACTTGAGTTACATTTTCACATTGTGGTGCATTACCTGATATGTTATTATTTCCTCCATTGGCAAGATACGTACAAAGAAAAGGCATATTACAAGTTGACAATTGATTATTTGAAGTGATAACAACATAATTAATTGTCGTTGGATTGATATTATCCGTTCCAGACAAACTTGTCAATGAAGGATTATTTTGTATTCTGAATTGCCCGTTGATAGTGGTTAAGCTATTTAATGCCGACAAATTGTTGAGCGAAGCATTGTTAAACAAAGCAAAAACACTGTTCAAGGATGTCAGACTTTCAAGTCCGTTTAAATTTAACAATGCCGGATTACTCATAATACTGATTGCTCCACCAACTGTTGTCAAGGATGGAAATCCGTTTAAAGAAGGTAACACCGTATTGGAATTCATCTCAAAATCGGCACTGATGGTAGTCAAACTACTAAAAGTAGGTATTTGAGTTAAAACTGGATTATTACTTACATTAAAAGTTCCGCCAATGGAAACTAAATTCTGAAATCCTGAAAGTGTTTGTAATGAAGTCGTTCCGTTGGTAACATAAAAAGAACCTCCTATTGTTGTTAAGCCCGAAAAGCCACTTATAGTACCAGCGGTATCTCCATAAATGTTAAGATAACCGTCAATCGTTGTTAAGGTGTTTAATCCTGAAAAATCGGTCAAACTCGGAGCATTTGTAATTACTAAATTTCCAACTGAAATAATACCGCTCAATCCGTTTAAATTGGTTACATCAGTTCCCGAAATTGCTAAAATTCCGCTAATGGTGGTGCAACCATAATTTAACGCATAATTGTCAATTTCGGCTTGGGAACCCAATCCGATATTGGTACAGTTTTGTGGATTTCCGCAGGAAACTTGAACTTGTGTGACATCGTTACATCCTGGCGAATTGTTTACGATATTGCTTGCGCCTCCATTGGCAAGATAAGTACACACGCTCGGCACATCACAAGTTGTCAACAGCAGATTACTGTAAATATTTAAATAGGTAATTGTTGTTGGATTAATATTTTCTATTCCAGATAAGGTGGGTAATATATTATTTTCATATATGTTCAAATACCCATTTATGGAAGTCAGATTGCTTAAACCCGACAAACTTATTAATGACGGATTGGCATAGATGTATACAGCTCCATTACAAGATGTCAAACTCCCTATTCCAGATACATTTTGCAAGGAAACATTACTATGTATTACTATACCAGCACCAATTGTGGTCAAACTAGGTGTACTGGCTAAAGTAGTCAACAATGGATTTCCAACAAAAACAAAAGTGTTACCAATTGTTGTTAAACTACTAAATGTAGGCAATTGTGTTAATACCGCATTCCCGCTAATATTAAAATCATTACTCACTACTGTCGTTAAATTCTGAAAACCAAGTAATGATTGTAAATTAGACGTTGTATTTATGAAAAAATAACCTCCAATAGTTGTTAAAGCAGGGAAACCAGAAATAGAAGTTGAAGTTAAACCTTGTATGGTAAAATTTCCATTTACGGTTGTTAAACTATTAAATCCAGAGTAATTGGTTAAGAGCGGAACTTCTGATATATGCAAATCACCTACAGAAGTAATCTGACTCAAGCCATTTAAATTGGTGATATCAGCACCAGAAATTTGAAGTAGCCCTGTAATTGTTGAACATCCATAATTTATTGGATAATTATCAACATCAGCTTGGGATGATAATGTTATGCTTGTACAATTTTGTGGCACACCACAAGACACTTGAATTTGCGTTACGTTGGCACATTGTAAAGCATTGTCTATTATGTGGTGGCTTCCTCCGTTGGCAATATAAGTACAAATACTAGGCACATTACATGTTGATAAAAGTGGATTATTGTATAAATACAAATACGAAATTGAATTCGGATTGATATTGCTTATAGCAGCTATATCGGTTAAAGAACTATTGTTATAGATGTTTAACACACCATTTATCGAGGCCAGATTATTTAAACCCGACAAACTCGTTAAAGCTGCATTACTATAAACATATAGGAACCCATTAATAGAAGACAAACTACTTATACCCGACAAATTCTGTAACGAATTATTATTATATATGTGAACTTGTCCTCCGCAGGTTGTTACATTAGGACTATTGGGCAACGCCGTTAGAAGAGGGTTTCCTAAAATTTCCATGGATCCAATAGAAGTCATACTTGTAAAATTGGGAAGTGTTGTCAATTGTGGATTCCAATGGAATCCGAAATTTCCGCCGATAGATACCAAACTAGAAAAACCCGTTAATGAAATTAAATTAGTAGTGTCGTGAACAAATAAATGTCCTCCAATAGTTGCTAAACTTGGAAAGCCTGAAATAGCAGTTGAAGTACTACCTTCTATGGTAAAATTTCCATTTATGGTTGTTAAAGCATTTAATCCTGAGTAATTAGTTAAGAGAGGAACCTCAGAAATATACAAATTGCCTACTGAAGTAATTTGACTCAATCCGTTTAAATTAGTGATGTCTGCACCCGTAATTGTTAAATTCCCTGTAATTGTTGAACAATTATGATTAATAGCATAATTGTCAATAGCAGCCTGAGAACCCAACGTCAACCCATCACAATTTTGTGGTACGCCACAAGAAACTAAAATTTGATTAATACTATTACACTGAGGTGCATTATCATGAACATATATATTACTTCCGGGCATATCATATATAGCGTTACAAGTAATTGGAACATTGCAAGTTGTTAATAGCGGATTATTGTACACATGCAGGCTACCTAAAGTACTAGTACTTATATTAATGTTTTCTAATGCTGAGATGTTTGATAAAACAGGATTATCGTGAATTTGTAAAACTCCATTTATAGAAGTTAAGTTTTCCAACCCATTTAAATTTGTTAAAAATTCATTAATATATATTCTTAAATGAGTTACAGATGTTATAGAACTTAACCCGGACAAATTAGTAATATCTCCACCGCCAATAGTTAACCAACCAGAAATATTAGTGCATCCATAATTTGTAACGTAATTGTCTACATCTGTTTGATAGCTTAACGTTATGTTATCACATTGTCCGAATGCAACTGAAGTCCAAATAAAAATTCCAACAAATAATAAATAGATTTTTTTCATAAATACGAGTTATTAATTTAAAAAATTAAGCGTAGGTATAAAAAAACTCTTTGGGAAGTGTATGCAATAAATGCATGTTTTAAAGATAAATACTACATTTTTAAAATTAAAATAAGACCGTTAAAAAGCAGATATAATCGA